>CAYJOA010000157.1:0-9467 GCA_964371495.1 uncultured Rubrivivax sp. | reverse complement strand
CCAGGCCGTGCCCACTTCCTGTCCTGTGCGCGGCTGAATCATCTTGCTGATCAGGTGGCGGGTTGAACTCGATGCAGGAGATTGCGAAGCGCTTGCGGTCGACCTGGGTGCCGTGCCGATCCGACCACGGGCCGGTTTCGACCATCGCTGACCTGATAGTCGCCGAACGGGACGTTCGACACGACCAGATCGATGGACGAGTCGGCCAGCGTGGTGGCTTCGAGCCCCTGGATTCGGACATCCACGCCGAGGGGTCCGTACAGCGCCTTGAGGATGCGCCCGGCGACATCGCCCAGCTCGACCGCGGTGATGCGGCTTCGCGTGGCAATGTCGGGCGGCATGCAGCCGATGAAGTGGCCGACGCCGCTGCTCGGATCGAGAATGCGTCCGCCATCGAAACCCAGACGGCGCAGGGCTGTCCAGATCCAGTGGATGACGAACGGCTCGGTGTAGTGGCTGCTGTTGACCGAGGCTTTGGCGGACTCGTACTCCGCAGGCTGGAGCACATCGAGTAACTGCTGCGCCCGTTGCTTCCACGGGGCGTCATAGCCGTCGAGATTGAAGCTCGCCGGAATGCCGCCCCAGCCGGTGAAACGCAGCAGCGCGGCGCGTTCATCTTCAGTGGGTGCACGTGCGTCCTTCTCGACGACGCGCAGAACTGCTATGGCCTCGAGGTTGGCGCAGAACTTCGTCACCTGCCCGTCGAGATTGTCGAGCGCTGAAGACGGCCATTGCGGCCATGCGACGGCGGCCTGGTTGGCCGCCCGGATCGTCGTGGGACGCCAGGGCCGCGGCAGCTCCGGTGCCGTGGCGGTATGCGTCGTTTCCGACGAGGGTGCGTCGCCCGTGAAGGTGGACGGCGCTGTCGTGACTTCGTCGGAAGCTCCGAAGAGATCGGGATAGGCTGGGCTGTCGATGTCGAAGCCCGGCAGCCAAAGGGATGCCTGCGTGGCCTTTGGTGCCATGGTGGTTCTCCAAGGGTTCTGGAGAGCGCACGTCCCCCAAAGGGCGCGTGAGCTCCCCGGTTGGGAGGATTCGGTCGTTGTCACTTTACGGCGAACGGACTGCAGGGCCGCGCGGTGGCACTGAATCCGCTCGTGGCGTCGAAACCCAGGGCAATTGGGGCGGGATTTCCGCTGGCGGGCGGCCACCGGCCGGGAAACACTGGGTCCGACTGACAGCCGGCATGCAAGGCCGGCCTGGAGTTCACTCAGCCGACGGAACACCCGATGAAGCCGGAGACGATCGCCAAGGCCAGGACGATGCTGGCCAGCGTCCTGCAGGACGGCGCCACCTATCGAGAGGCCGGAGCGCCCTACGGATTGGGGCGCTCGACCGTGGAACGCACGATCAAGGCACTGGTGCTTCAGGTGGCCCGCGAGCGAGGCATCCCAGAGTTGGACGAGGATGCGCTGTCATGCCTGCCCCGCCTGCGGCAGTTTCGTGAACCGGTGCTGCGCGCCGTCAGCGACTACACGCCCAGCAATGCCAGACCGAAACGTACGACCCTTGGTCTGGAAGAGATCGCCACTGGCGCCAGCCGCGTTCGCCAGCGCAGCGAAAACGCGAACCGGGACGTGGCGCTGATCCTCGTGCTGTTCTGCACCGGAGCGAAGCCGATCGAGATCGCCCGCCTGGAAGTGCGCGACTACGTGAACCGTGACGGCAGTGTCCGTGAGAGCTCCGAGATGCGGCCCGAGGCGGCTGTGAACGGGCGCGGCCGGCCGCTGTTTTTCACTTCATCGCGCGCCTGCGCCGCGATCGATGCCTACCTCGTCGAGCGCGCGCGCCGCAGGCTCGGTGTTGCGAGTCCGGGCGCGGCCGGCGATGGCGCGTACCGGGGCCTCGACCCCTCCAGTGCGCTGTTCCTGACTGAAACCGGCAGGCGCTTCGAAGTCACTGACCGTGAGCCCGATGATCCGCGGGCGACATGCCGACTCATGATCGCGACCCTGCGCTCGATCTTCAATCGTGCCGGATGGACAGGAGTGACCTCGCAGTCTGCCCGGCGCGTCGTGGCCAGGCGCCTTGCTGACAAGGGCGCCGACGGCGCTCAGGTCGGAGAACTGCTGGGACTGTCGAGCACGCGCGCCGTGCGGCGTCTGCTGGGAAACGAGCGACGGCCGCTCGAGACGCTGGCCCGTGAGCTGGTGTGACCGGCGCGTGCAGGGCCGGCGAGGACGCGATGGAGCCGACCAGATACTTCATCAAGGGGCGAACCTGTTCGGCCGGCGACCCGCAGCTGCAGGACAATCTCGCGCGGGTTTATGGCTCGCCGGAAAGGCCTCGGTGCATGTGTGTGTCCGGCGGCGTCGAGATGTACATCGCCAAGCATGCGGAGTACGTCGTGAAGCGCATGCCCGACACCGGGCACCAGCATCATCCGACCTGCCCGTCGTTCGAACCGGAGCCCGGAACTTCCGGGCTCGGTGAGCTGCTCGGCGAGGCGATCATCGAGCACTCGCCCGATCAGGTCGAGGTGCGTACCGACTTCCCGATCTCGAGGATGCCGGGGAGGTCGATGCCGCGCGGGGAGTCGGTCGCGGATCCGGCAGAAGTGCATGCACCGCGCAAGAGGATGAGCTTGCGGGCACTGCTGCACTACCTGTACGAGCGAGCGGGATTCAACCGCTGGTACCCGGCGATGGAAGGCAGGCGAAACCAGGGCGTGTTGCACAAGTACCTGTCCGAGGCGGCGAGAGGCGTGCTGCTGAAGGGTGCGACGCTCGACGAGCGCCTCTACCTTCCGGAGCCGTTCCGGGCGGAGATCAAGGAAGAGATCGGCGAGCGCCGGCGCCGGAAGCTGGCTCTGCTGTTGTCGCCCGAGGATGCCGTCCAGTTCAAGATGGCCATCCTCGTCGGCGAGTACAACGGCTCTGAGGCGACGAACTTTGGGCGCAGGATCATCGTCAAGCACATGCCCGACGTTGCGCTGTACATCGAGGGAAAGGCCTGGGAACGCGTCGAGCGAAGCTATGGCGCCATCCTCCAGGCGCGCGATGCGGACGTGGCGAGGAAACCGCGCGTCATGATGGCCGCGCTGATCTACGCGAAGCGCGAGCACGTCTATCAGGTGGACACCCTGAGCATGATGCTGGCCACCGATCAGTGGATTCCTCTGGATGGCCTGCATGAACTGCCGCTGATCGAGGCACTCCAGCGCGAACAACGGGCATTCATGAAGCCGTTGAAGTACGACGCCAAGACGGCGGCCGCCTTCCCGAACGTGCTGCTGCTGGACTGCGGCAAGGCGCCGCGTCCGCTCCATGTGGTGAGTCCATTCGCCGAGGCAAAGGAGAGGGCGCTCAAGGAGAGAGCCGTCGCGACCAGCGGCGAGTCGACGTGGGTCTGGTACACCGAAAAGGACATGCCACCGTTGCCGGAGCGTGCGCGAGGCAGTCCGAGTGTCAGCGGCCGGCGCGCATCAGTTGGGACCGACTGTTCAACCGCGTCTTCGACAGCGACCTGCAGCACCGCCAGGACCATGGAGGCGAACTGACGGTCATCGCGGCCATCATCGAAGCGCAGGTGATCGAGGGCTTCCTCATCCACCTGGTCTTGGCCACCCGAGTTCCCCCGCGTTCACCGGTGCGTCGGCCGGGCTGTTGTGCTGCGCGTCGAGATGCCGGCGGTGCCGGCGGGAGTGACGGCGGCGGCTCGTTCACGATCCCGGGGATCGCGGGCCCTGTTTCCTTCACGCTGCGCGTGAACGAGGCCCGCTTGACGAACTGACCGGCGTTCCGGTCACTGCGCTGCGCTTCGTTCTCCGCATGCCGGCCGGATCGTCACCCCGGTCACCCGCCATGCCCGGTGCCGGGCCGCTGAAAGTCATGGGACGGTCCGCGCCAGATCGACCGCCGCTCCGACGGTCGCCAGCGAGCAGATGGGGTTGATGGCGCCGAATCCGGTGGGACGATGGGCGCTCGATATCACTCAACCTGGTCAAGGAGCTAGCGATGGACAGTGCAATGCGAAACGCGCCGGCGAACGGCCAAGCGCGGCCGGTCGCGGTGGTGCAGGGCGGTGCGCTCACGGTACCGACGCTGCTGGGTCGCGCGGCGCCGCGCATTCCGGTGGCCGGCCGAATCCGCGCCGGTATCAAGGTGCTCACCCGTCGCGCCGCCGAGCACGAACGGGTACGCGCGATCTACGAGCGTGGTGTCGAGCAGGGCAAGAGTTTCGACACGATCGAGCGCGAAATCGCCGATGCGGTGCCGGACCTGAAGAACCCATTGACGCCGAAGAACGTCCCGTACTTCACCGTGCGCGCCGAGGACTTCCCGAACCCGGAGGTCGCGCGGCAGATCACGGACCTGTTCGGGGAGGACCGGGGCGACGGGGTGAAACGGCTCTACCGCTTCCCGGTCGTCTTTCCGGCCGATGCCTGGCAGTCGGTGATGCCGCACGAACTGGTGGCGTGGACCGCCAACGAACGCCGATTCTGGTCAGACCATTCCGAGGACGGTCAGACGCGCTACTGCATGACCCATGCGCCCGTTCCGGTGGACAGCGGCACACGCCGGGCTATCCGCGTCTGGGGTGGAAGGAAGTTGATGCGGCGCGCCGACAACGGCGGGTTGTGTGATCCCGAGTCCTGCCGCGAGTACCAGGATCGCAAGTGCAACCTCTCGGGCCGGTTCATCTTCTTCATCCCCGGCATCAAATCGATCAGTGCTTTCGAACTGCCGACGAACAGCTTCTACGCGATGAATGGCGCGATCCAGAAGTTCCAGACGATCGGGTTCATGCGCGGCGGCCGCATCTCCGGCTTCCTGGACGGCAAGCACACGCCGTTCTACATCACCAAGCGGCTGGTCGAGGTGCCGCGGATCGACGAGGAGGGCCGGGCGGTGCGCACTTCGCAGTGGCTCATCGAACTCGAGGCGCCGGTGGACGTGGCGGCGCTGCTGCGACCCGACGAGGGATTGGACGCTGCCGAGGCGCGGGCGGCCGAGGCGGTGGCCGTGCTCGAAGGCGTACCTGCGGACCGTGGCTTGGACGCCGGATCAATGATCGGCGACGGTGGCGTGATCGAAGCGCTGGCCTCGGAATGGAGGACCGACCCGGCCCCTGCCGCTGCAGCCGGTCAGGAGGCCCCTGCAGCGACGCGAAGCGCGTCGCCCAGACCCCAGGCGCCGGCCAGGGGTGCGCAGTCCGAGCCGCGCCGGGAAGGGTCCGCCGTTGCCGGCGCCGAGGCCACGCGTGTGGCCCAGGCAGCGGCGACGCTGGGCGTCATTGCAGAGAGATTCGAGCGGTATGCCGAAAAGCGCTGGGGGCGCGGCTGGAAGATGAACGCGAACGGTCGCAAGCGGGCGCTCGATGAAGTCATCGGCTTCGGTGACGACAACGAAAACTTTCGGGCCAAGGTCGACGCGGAACTGGACGTCTTGATCTGAACCCTTGCGCGCTGCCTTGACGGGTCGAGGCGGCGCGGGACGATGGCTTCACTACCGAAACGATGACGAGGGGACTCCATGATCCGGATCGCGCAGTTTTCCGACCTGCACTACAGCGAGAAGAACCTGGCCGAAGCCGACCGGTGCTTCGGGTTCGCGGTCGACGAGGCCGTCCGGCGCGGTGCGCAGGTTGCGGTCATCTCGGTAGACTCGACCGACCACGCGCTCGATGTCCACAGTCCCGCGGTCGAACGGCTGGCGCGCCAGGTGCGCCGGCTGGCAGATCACTGCCCCGTGCTGATGCTCCAGGGTACGTTTTCGCACGAACCGCCAGGGACGCTGGCGATCTTCCGATTGCTCGGCGGCCGGTACGGCGTGCACGTGGCCGATCGCATCGGTCAGGTCGCGCTGCTCTCGACCGGCCAGTGGCACGCGTCGGACACGTGGCGGTTCGAAGGCCTACCCCCCTGCGCCCGGGTAATCTTCACCTGCGTGCCGACCGTCAACAAGGCGATCGTCGCGGCGAGCGTCGGCGCGGCGGACGCCGGCGTCGCGCTGGGCCAGGAACTTGCGGCGCTGCTGGCCGGCTACGGTGCGATCAACGGTGCGGCGAGGCAGGCGCTGGTGCCGACGGTCGGGGTGTCGCACGGGACGGTCACCGGGTGCATCACCGAGCACGGCGTCCCGATGGCAGGCTTCGACCATGAATTCACGTCGGGCGCGCTCTTCGCGGCGCAGGCGCAGGCCTTCATGCTCGGCCACATCCACCGACACCAGCACTGGGAGCAGGACGGACGAATCGTCGCGTACCCCGGGTCGATCGGTCGCTTCCATCACGGTGAACTGGGCGACAAGGGCTTCATGATGTGGGAGGTCTGTGCCGCGGGCACGCAGTTCGAACTTGTGCCCACGCCGGCGCGGCGAACCGTGGACCTGTTCTTCGATGGCAAGCCGGACCTGGAGCGAATCGAAGCAGCGATGGAAGAGGGTGATCTGCAGGGCGCCTGGGTCCGCGTGCGGTGGACAGTCGCCGACGAAGAGCGGCATGAGGTCGATCGAGAAGCCATCAAGCGGGCACTGGCCGGCGCGGCCGACGTGCAGCTGGAGGGGCGCATCGTGCCCATCGTGCGCAGCCGGGCGGAAGGAATATCGCGCTGCGCCAGCCTGAACGCAAAGGTGAGCACCTGGGCCGCGGTCACCGGCGCGAAGGCCGAGCCGCTGCTTGCGGACCTGGAGCGGCTTTCGCACCAGTCGCCGGAGCAGATCGCCGCCGCTGTGCTGTCGCGAGGCCCGGCCGCGGAAGTGGCCGGGCCGAATGCTCCGCCACTTGGCCCGGATGTCGGAACCTCGGGGGCTCCGCAAATCGCGACCGCTGCCGCAACCGAGATGGAACTGTTCTGAACTCGGCGGGCGACAGCGACCTATTCGACCAGCGGAATGGCGACGATGACCGTCGTGCCCTTGCCTGCGCGGGACTGCAGTTCGACCTGGCCGCCCAGCTTGATGACGAGTGCCTTCACAATCGCCAGACCGAGGCCGAGACCGTCCTTTCTGTTTGTCGTCTGGGGTGCCCTGAAAAAGGGTTCGAACACACGGTCCTGAATTTCCTCCGGGATTCCGATGCCCGTGTCCGCGACCACGATGAACAGTTCGCGTGCACCCTGGTGTGTTGTGCGCACGTCCGCGGAAACGGTGACTTCACCCGTGCTCGTGTACTTGACGGCATTGCCGACGAGGTTCTCCACGATCTGGCGTACCTTGCCGAGATCGACCCTCAGTTCGACGTCCTGCGCCGAGACCCTGATCTTCAAGCCCTTCGCGTCGGCGGCCGCCGCGTGGAGGTTGGCGATGTCGCCGATCAAAACAGGCAGCGCCGCCTGTTCCAAACGATCGTCCGATCGCCAGGACTGGCTGCGCGCGTAGTCGGCGATCCCTTGCATCTGGTGGGACACCAGGTCGGCGGCGGATCGAAGCCTGCGCAGCGTCAGGTGAAGCTCCGGAACTTCGGCAAGCCTGTGCTCCAGGAACTCGACATCCGACATGATGATCTGGGCGGGAGTCCGGATCTCATGCCCGACCTTGGCCATGAAGAGTTGCTGGCGTTCCGTCGCCGTGAGCTCGGCAGATCGGGCGGCGGAAGCGGCCTCGACCAGCATGGCTTGCTCCCGCTGGATCGCCTCGTGCCGCAGCCGGTCGGTGATCCGTTGGATTCGAAGGAGCCTGCGCGTCGTCCGTCGCACCTGACCCGAAATTCGGACCACCGCGACGCCATAGACCGCGAGCAGGAACGCCGTCACCCATGAGCGTGATGACTCGATGAACACCGAAGCGATGACGAAGGCGGCGATGTGGGTGGCGGTCAGCGCCCAGTAGCCGCGATGCGCCGTCGGCAACAGGTACATCGAGCCGATGCTCATGGAACCCACGGCGCACAGGGCGTACGTGACCGCGTGCGCCTTGTCGGTGATGGCCGGATACACCAGCAACGTCGCCGGCGCCCACAGCAGACAGACCAGGTAGGCGTTCTGGTCCAGCGCGCTGTAGAAGCGCGGCTCCCGGGCCCGGCCCGGGATGATTTCAACGCTGGCTGCACTTGCGATCGACCAGCGCCAGACGGCGGCGGTGAGCCCGACGGCCATCAGCGCCGCCGCAAGAGCCTGTGAAGCGGCGAACCGCTGCGCCAACCACCCCACGTAGATCGTTGCGAGGACCAGCACAACAGCGCTCAGCCTTGCGTTCGTCGCAGTCGCGCGATGGAGGCCGCGGCGCAGGCGTGCTTCGCTGTCGTTCCCGGCGTCGGCGACGTCGGCGCCGCCGGTGGCAGGGCTGGCCTCGGTGCTGTCCTCCGTCAAGACGGAGTCGAGGTCGAGTGAACTCACATCAGCCATCTTTTGCACGCAAAGCGTTCAGGAGCGATGCAGTACCGATCTGCCGAATGAATCCACCGAACGGCGGATCGTCGTTCGCAAGCGGTTGACGGCGGAACCGTTGGCCTGAGACTCATGGGCGTGGTGAGAGTCATGGCAAAGCGTAGCCGGGAAAGGGGAAATTCAATGAACGACAAGGCATCCAACGCGCAACAGAATTCGGCGCGAGGCTACCGGCCATTGGCGCTGACGCTGACGGGTTTCAAGGGCATCAGGAGCGGGCTCGGGCGCGACACGGTCACGCTCGACATCGAAGAGATGGCCGGCGATGCCACGCTGGTCGCCATCGCGGGCGCCAATGGGCGCGGCAAGACGACGGTGAACCGCCCCGGGTTTTGAGGAGGCTCCTTCGATTGAGAATGGAGCCATCATGAGGAAGTCCCCGAAGTTTTCCCCCGAGGTGATCGAGCGCGCGGTGCGCATGGTCTTCGATGCCAAGGACCAGTACCCGTCGCAGTGGGCGGCGATCGAGTCGATCGCCGGCAAGATCGGCTGCACGGCCGAGACGCTGCGACGGTGGGTTCGCCAAGGCGAGCGCGACAGCGGTGCACGGTCTGGCCCGACGACAACCGAGCAGCAGCGCATCAAGGAACTTGAGCGCGAGGTTCGCGAGCTGCGCAAGACCAACGAGATCCTGAAGTTGGCCAGCGCGTATTTCGCCCAGGCGGAGTTCGACCGCCAGCTCAAGAAGTGAACGCCTTCATCGACGAGCACCGTGCTCGTTGCGGGGTCGAACCGATCTGCCGCGCGCTGCAGATCGCCCCGTCGGCATACCGGCGCCAGGCGGCGCGCCAACGCGACCCGGCGCTGCTGCCCGCGCGAGCCCGGCGTGATGCGAGCTTGCTGCCGCAGGTGCAGCGCGTGTACGACCAGAACCTGCGGGTTTATGGTGCCGACAAGGTCTGGCGCCAGCTCGGGCGCGAAGGCACGGCCGTGGCGCGCTGCACCGTCGAACGGCTGATGCGGCTGCGCGGCCTCAGCGGTGCACGCCGAGGCAAGAAGGTGCGCACCACCGTGCCCGATGCCAAGGCGGCGTGCCCGCTGGATCGTGTGAACAGGCAGTTCAAGGCCGAGCGGCCCAACCAGCTGTGGGTGGCGGACTTCACCTACGTCTCGACCTGGCAGGGCTTCGTGTACGCGGCCT
>CAYJOA010000156.1:7989-9684 GCA_964371495.1 uncultured Rubrivivax sp. | reverse complement strand
TCGCGCGAGCTGGAAGACGAGCAGATGGCGCTGGCCAAACACGCCATCTACACCGACGACCCGGCCCTGCTGGCCGAGGCCGACATGATCATCGTCGCCGTGCCCACGCCGGTGGACCAGGCCCACATCCCCGACTTCCGCCCGCTCATCGGCTCGTCCACCAGCGCCGGGCGCCACATGAAGAAGGGCGTCACCGTCGTCTACGAGTCCACCGTCTATCCCGGCGCCACCGAGGAGGTCTGCATCCCCGTGCTGGAGAAGGAATCCGGCCTGAAGTGGAAGAAGGACTTCTTCGTCGGCTACAGCCCCGAGCGCATCAACCCCGGCGACAAGGAACACACGCTGACCAAGATCCTGAAGATCGTCAGCGGCGACACGCCCGAGACGCTGGACCGGGTGGCCAGGCTGTACGAGAAGATCATCGTGCCCGGAGTGCACCGCGCCAGCAGCATCAAGGCCGCCGAAGCCGCCAAGGTCATCGAGAACACCCAGCGCGACCTCAACATCGCGCTCATGAACGAGCTGGCGATCATCTTCGACAAGCTGGGCATCGACACCAGCGAAGTGCTGGACGCGGCGGCCACCAAGTGGAACTTCCTCAAGTTCAAGCCCGGCCTGGTGGGCGGCCACTGCATCGGCGTCGACCCGTACTACCTGACGCACAAGGCCGACATGCTGGGCTACCACCCGCAGGTCATCCTGGCCGGCCGGCGCATCAACGACGGCATGGGCAAGTTCATCGCCGAGCAGACCATCAAGCACATGATCGCCTCCGGCAGCTACATCAAGGGCTCGCGCGTCAACGTGCTGGGCCTGACCTTCAAGGAAAACTGCGGCGACTTGCGCAACAGCAAGGTCATCGACATCATCCACGAACTGCAGAGTTACGGCGTCGAGGTATTCGTCACCGATCCGGCGGCCGACCCCGAAGAGGCGATGCACGAGTACGGCGTGACATTGACGCCCTTCGACGATCTGCCGCGCGCCGATGCCATCGTGGCGGCCGTGGCGCACCGGGAGTACGCAATGCTGTCGATCGAGGACCTGGGCAAGAAGATGGTCAAGGGCGGAGCGTTCATCGACGTGAAGGCGGCCTTCGATGCCCCCGCGCTGGCCGGCGCCGGGTATCGGGTCTGGCGCCTCTAGGTGGTTCGACCCGCCGGCGGTCATGCGCAAGTTGATGATCCTCGGCGGAAGAACTGCGCAGCTGCCGGTCTATCGCATGGCGCGCACGATGGGCCTGTCGCTCGTCGGCGCCGATCCCGACCCCGCTGCACCGGCGCTCGCACTGGCTGACACAGTGGCCTGCTGCGACCTGGCCGACGCCGACGAACTCGTGCGCGTGGCCAGGCGGGAGGGCGTCCAGGGCGCCATGACTTTTGCCGCCGACTACCCGATGCCGGCACTGGCAAGGATCTGCGGCGAACTGAACCTCAGCGGGCCTGCTCCGGAAGCGGTCTCGAGGGCGACGAACAAGGCCGCGATGCGGCGCGCCTTCGTGCAGGCCGGCGTGCCCGGCCCGGACTTCCTGCACGTGCACACCGGCTTGGCAGCGCGCGACGCCGCGCGCCTGCTGGCCGGCGACATCGTTGTCAAGCCTGCGCATAGCAGCGGTGGACGGGGGGTCACGCGCGTTGCGGCGGGGGCGCCCGCCCCCCCCGGAGAGTCCGCCCACCCCCCCCCCGGCCCCTAAGC
>CAYJOA010000156.1:0-7979 GCA_964371495.1 uncultured Rubrivivax sp. | reverse complement strand
GTCGATGCGGCCTACGCGCACGCGGCCGCATACTCCCGCTCCGGGCAAGGTGTCATGGTCGAGGCCTGCATCGAGGGTCCCGAATACAGCGTCGAAACGATCACCTGGCGCGGCCAGTCGATCGTCGTCGCGATCACGGACAAGCTCACCAGCGGCGCGCCACACTTCGTCGAGCTCGGCCATCAGCAGCCGACCGAAGCGGACGAGCCGACACGGGCGGCCATCAGGGCCGTGGCCCGTCGTGCGCTGCAAGCCCTGGGCATCGACAACGCCGCCGGCCATGTCGAACTGCGTGTCGGGCGCGATGGCCCCACGCTGATGGAATGTGCCGCGCGCGCCGGCGGTGGGTGCATCAGCTCGCACCTGGTGCCGCTGTGCACGGGCGTGAACATGATCGGCGCCTGCATCGCCATCGCGCTCGGCGACACGCCGGACCTGCGCCCGTCGTCACAGGTCAGTGCGGCGGCCATCCGGTTCCTGACCGCTTCTCCTGGACGTATGGTGCGCATCGTCGGCGTTGATCAGGCACGGTCCACCGACGGCATCGTCGAGATCGAAACGTACTTCGGAACGGGGCACGAGGTCGGCGTACTGCGCGATGCCACCGCGCGCTGCGGCCATGTCATTGCCACCGGCTCGGATGTACCCGCGGCGGCGCGGCTTGCCGAGCGGGTGCGCGACGGTATTCTGGTCGTGACGCAGCGCCATTGAACATCGTGCCGCCGGCGATCGTGGACCCGTTGTTCGATTCGCTCGCCCATCCCACGCTCAGCGGCGATTGGCTGGGCCGCGGCTTGGACGCGAGCTTTGCAGCGCTCGACTCCGAACTCGACCGTGCCGGCTACGCGCACGCGTGTGCGATCGGGCTCGACGGCGTCGAGGACTACGAGCACGCGGCGTTTGCCAGTGCCTGCATGGCTTACCCGCGCCTGGTGCCGATCGCCGGCTTCAACCCGGTGCGCGACGCGTCACCGGCGGCGCTGGCTACGCTTCGCGCCATGGGGTTCCGGGGTATCAAGGTTCACCCCAGGTTCTCGGGGCTGACGCGCCGGCTCGGCTTGCTCGGGCCCACCCTGCGCGCGGCCGGCGATGCCGGGCTCGTCGTCTTCCTGTGCACGTACTCGCACTGTCGGCTCGCCGACTACCCGGCCACCGATCCGTTCTTCGACCTTGTAGAGTCGCTGCGAGCGGCACCGGCGACACGCGTGGTGCTGGTACATGGCGGCGACGTCAACCTGTTGCGCTACGCCGAGCTGGTCAGACACAACCCGAACCTGCTGCTGGATCTGTCGATGACGTTGATGAAGTACGCCGGCAGTTCGCTGGACGCCGACCTGCGCTTCCTGTTCAGCCGCTTCGACGAGCGCATCTGCATCGGCACCGATTGGCCCGAGTACTCGGCGCAGGCCGTCCGCGCGCGCTTCGACGACCTGACCCAGGGTGTCTCGGCGGAAAAACGCCGCCATGCCGCGAGCCGCAACCTGGCCGCCTTCCTGGACATGGCGCCACGGTGACGATACGGCCGCTGACCCTGCGCACGAAGGCCCTGGACCTCGACGCCGGCGCGGTGCCTTGGGACAGCGAATCCTTCGGTGTGCCGGTTGCGCAGATCGGAGCCATTCGCGTGCGCGACCCCTCCGCGGCGAGCCTGGAGGTGCGGTCGCTGCTGGACTGGCTGGCCATGAACGGCATCGGCCTGGCCAGTTGCCGCTTGCCGCACGACCGACTGAACGAGTCGTACCTGATCGAGTCCGTAGGTTTCCGCTTCGTCGAGATGGTCTACTCGATGCAACATGACTTGCAGGAGCTGGGCGCGGACGACGATGGCGAGGTCGTCTGGCGGCGTGCGCTGGCGGCCGATCTGCCGGCGCTGCGTGAGATGGCCGCCGAGGCCTTCGTGACCGGCCGCTGGAACGTCGATCCACGAGTCGGGGCCGCGATCGCCGGGCGCCGCTACGCCGACTGGGTGTCCCGCAGCCTCGCGGACGACCGACAGCAGGTTCTGGCGGCGAGCGTCGCCGGCGCCGTGGCAGGCTTCTTCGTCGTCGAGGATCGGCCCGACCAGGCCTCGTACTGGCACCTGACGGCCGTGGCGCGGGAATTCCAGGGGCGCGGCCTGGGGCGGCGCATGTGGCGGTCGATGCTGCTTCGACAACACCGGCAGGGCGTGCGCACGGTAGAGACGACGATCTCGGCCTGCAACCTGCCCGTGATCAATCTGTATGCTCGGCAGGGCTGGCGCTTCGTCCAGAACCAGATGACTTTCCATTGGGTCAGCCCGACGTGGATCGGCAACATTCCGAGTGACGACCCGACATGACGCCCCTCCATGAGTCCCCTGCACGCAGGCGGTCTGCGTCGGTTCCGCTGCCGGCGGAGACGCCGCGCCCTACACTGGAGTTGTCCGTCGTGGTGCCCGTCTACAACTCGCAGGACACCGTGCCCGTGCTGGTGCAGCGCCTGACGAATGCGCTGCAGGCGCTGACCGACAGCTACGAGATCATCCTCGTCGAAGACGGCGGCCCCGACGGCTCGTGGGCGGCGATCGAGGCGGCGCGCGAGGCCTACGGCGAACACCTGGTGGCCGTGCAGCTGATGCGCAACTACGGGCAGCACAACGCGCTGATGTGCGGCCTGAATCTGGCACGCGGCGAATACGTCGTGACGATGGACGACGACCTGCAGAACCCGCCCGAGGAGATCGGCAGGTTGCTCGAGGGCATCCGGTCACAAGGACTCGATCTCGTCTATGGCACCAGCCACGAGCGCAGCCACGCGGCCTGGCGCAACCTGGGTGCCGCAGTGATCTGGCAGTTCTACCGCACCGTCTTCGGCAGCAAGGTCACGCCGACGACCTTTCGCGTGATGCGCCACCAGCTCGTCCGCAGCGTGCTGTTCTACGACCTGAACTTCACCTACCTCGACGGCTTGCTGGCCTGGTGCACCAGCCGCATCGGCGCCGTGGACGTCGAGCATCACGCTCGTACGCACGGACGGTCCGGATATTCGCTGCGCAAGCTGTTGCTGCTGGCGCTGAACCTCTACACGAACTTCTCGCTGCTGCCGCTGCAGATCGTCAGTGCAGTCGGCCTGCTGACCGCGCTGTCGGGTTTCGCCCTCGGCGCCTTCTACCTCGTTCAGTACCTGGCCACCAACATCTCGGTGCCGGGCTTCGCGTCCACCATCATCGCCATCCTCGTGCTTGGCGGTGCGCAGCTGCTGGCGCTGGGGGTGATCGGCGAGTACCTGGGCCGCCTGCACCTGAACGTCAACCGCAAACCGCAGTACGTGGTCAGGCAGATCCGGTAGTGCGCCCGGGTCATGGCGTACGGACGCAGCGGCATGTCGAGCATCGGCTTCAGCGGGCAGTTCCTGCGCTTCGGCGTCGCCGGGGTGGCCACGAACCTGCTGTTGTACGGCGTCTACCTGGCGCTCGTCGGCCTGGGCCTGCCGTACCCCCTGGCGATGACGGTTGCCTACGTCGCGGGCGTCATCCTCGGTTTCTTGGTCCAGCGGCGGTGGACGTTTCGCTACCGCGGCTCCGGCACCGCGTCGGCAGCACGCTACCTGGTTGCCTACGCGGCAGGTTATCTGCTGAACCTGCTCGGGCTGTGGCTGCTGGTGGAGTACGCCCGGGCGGGGCCCGCGTTGGCGCAGGCGGTGATGGTCATGGTCGTCGCGATGTGCATGTATCTCGGGCAGAAACACTGGGTCTTTCGCAAGTAGCTGCCACAGGATGCCTCGTTCCGGTTTCGGCATCGCAATCGCTGCATCCTCGAGCCCGTTCGCCGTTACCCGCCGCCGGGGCTGGTCCCCGCGCCTGCCGCCCGCTGGTCAGAAGAGGAGGTCCCTGCAGGGCACCACAGGCGCTATGCTGGTGGCGCCTAAGCCCCGGTGAAAGTCATACGGCCATGCCGGGTACGGGAGGAGTGACGTGAGTCCAGGAATGATTCCGTTCAACAAGCCTTACATGACCGGCAAGGAGCTCTGGTACATCGCGCAGGCGCACGGGCTGGGGCATCTGGCGGGTGACGGCGCCTACTCGCGCCAGTGCAGCCTGTGGCTCGAGCGGACCACGGGTTCGCGGCGTGCGCTGCTCACCCACTCGTGCACGGCGGCGCTGGAGATGGCCGCCATCCTGGCCGACATCGGGCCGGGTGACGAGGTGATCATGCCGTCGTACACCTTCGTCTCGACGGCGAACGCCTTCGTCCTGCGCGGCGGGGTGCCGATGTTCGTGGACATCCGCCCCGACACCCTGAACATCGACGAGACGAAGATCGAGGCCGCGATCACGCCGCGCACCAAGGCCATCGTGCCGGTGCACTACGCCGGCGTGGCATGCGAGATGGATCGCATCATGGACATCGCCCGCCGGCACGACCTGCTGGTCATCGAGGACGCGGCGCAGGGACTGCTGTCCACCTACCATGGTCGGCCGCTGGGCAGCATCGGGCACCTCGGGGCGCTGTCCTTCCACGAGACCAAGAACATCATCTCCGGCGAAGGCGGCGCACTGCTCGTCAACGACCTCGAGCTCGTCGAGCGGGCGGAGATCATCCGCGAGAAGGGCACCAACCGCAGCCAGTTCTTCCGCGGCCAGGTGGACAAGTACACCTGGGTGGACGTCGGCTCGTCCTACCTTCCCGGCGAGATCATCGCGGCGTTCCTCTACGCCCAGATGGAAGAGGCCCACGGCATCACCGACCGGCGGCTGGCACTCTGGTCGCGGTATCACGAACACCTGGCCGCGCCCGAGGCCGCAGGCTGCCTGCGGCGCCCGCTGGTTCCTGCGCCGTGCCGGCACAACGCGCACATGTACTACCTGCTGCTGCCCGACCTGGCTGCGCGCACGGCGTTCATCGCACGCCTGAAGGACGACGGCATTCACTGCGTCTTCCACTACGTTCCGCTGCACAGTGCCCCCGCGGGGCGCCGCTACGCGCGCACCCACGGTGAACTGCAGGTCACCGACGGCATGGCCGACCGCCTCGTCAGGCTGCCGCTGTGGGTGGGCCTGGAAGAGCAGCAGGCCGAGGTGATCGAGAAAGTCATCGCAGTGGCCGGCAAGATCGTCGGTTAGGGCGGGCGGGAGATGCAGCGGCCCGTGCCGAAGAGTCGTCTCGAGGTCCCGGGGCGCGGCATCGTCCAAGATGCGGCGCTCGTCTTTCTGCTGGCGCTGGGCATGCGCCTGGCGTTGATCGGCGCCGCGCCGCATGCCGACGAGGGCCACTACGCCGCGGCGTCCTACTTCCAGTTCCTCGGCTACACGGCGTGGGGCCCTGGCGCGGTGTCGGTGATCCCGACGCCCGGGACGCTGCAGTTCTACTCGCTGCTCTTCAGCTGGCTGTACTTCGTGCAGGCCGAACCCCTGCTGCTGTTTCGTCTTGCCGACGCACTCTTCGCCGCGCTGTCGGGTGGCGTGATCGTGCTGTACCTGAGGCAGGTCACCGGGCGGCGCTGGGCGGCGCTCGGGGCCGCTGTCGTCGTCGTGCTGGCCTTCAACCATCCCGAATTCATCGAGGGCGGGGCGCGCAACCCGATTGCCGCGGCGACCTTCTGCTTCTTCCTCGCGGTCTACCTCGTCGAACGCGCCGGCGCCAGGTCGGCCGTGCCTGCCGGCATCGTGATGGGCCTGGCCGTGCTGGCGCGCGAGCCCTTCGTCATCTTTGCCGGCGTCTGGATGCTGCATGCATGGCACCGCCACGGCTGGCGCGTGGCCGTGCGCCTGGGCGGGTCGATGGCGGCCTGCATTGCAGTCGGCTTCGTCCTGGTGGCGGCCCTGAAGGGCGGCGTCGGCGGAGCCGAAGCCATCGTTCATGCCTACGCCAACACCGCAGTCAAGGACCCCGGTTTCAATCTGACCTTCGAGCTGCGCCTGGAGCGTGTTCAGCGCTTTGCCGGCGAACTGGCCGTCAAGCTCGGCTTCTGCATCCCCGTCCTCGTGCTCGGACTGCTGAGCCCGGTCTTTGCCAGCGGTGGCCAGGGCAGGAAGGGCCCTGCGCCGTACCTCTTTGCGCTGGGCCTGGTGCTGGCCGCTGCCGTCGAGGTGCTGATCAAGCGGCCGTACTCCTATCACATGGCCCAGTTCTTCCTGGGGGGCAGCATCCTGGCAGCGCTGGGTCTGGCAAGGCTGGGCGAATTCGGCTCGCGGCTGCGCCGGTCGGGCTTGTCGGTCACGGCGGCCGTGTCGGGGCTGCTGCTGATCGTGCACGGCGCCCTCCTGGCCGACTATGTCCGCACGCTGCGATATGCGGTCGCCTGGTCGGTGCACTTCGCGCCGGTGACGGTGCTGGGCGACTGGTCGTCGCCGGTGGTCGAAGAGGCCCACTACCTGAAGATGGCTGCGCTGGTTCGCCGGCACTCCAAGCCGGACGAAACGATCCTGACCACGACCGTCAACGTCTATCCCCTGACCCGCCGCTTGCCGGTGTCGCGGGAATTGGCGCACATCGGCGCCCCCCTGGGCGTGGTGGCGCTGTCGCAGGTCCGGCGTGCGCAGCCGCGGCTCTTCGTGCTCGAGTTCGGATCCACCCACGCAGCGGGCCAGGAAGCGCGCATTGCGTTGAGCCGCCAACTCGGCGACCAGTTCACGCTCGTGTACAAGGTCGGACCCGGGCTGTCACCGTACCGGCAGTTCTCGGCGCAGGTCTTCGTGCGCGAGTCCGACGCCGCCGCGAAACCCTGAGCCGTGACAGCGACGCCGGCGCCGCTCGTGCTGCACCTCCTGCACCGCTTCGACACCGGCGGCCTGGAGAACGGCGTCGTCAACCTCATCAACCACATGCCGCGTGGCGCCTACCGCCACATGGTGGTGGCGCTGACCGAGGTCACCGATTTCCGGCATCGGCTTCGACATGGCGATGTCGAATGCGTCGCGCTGCACAAGGCGCCCGGCCACGGCGCGAGACTGTATCCGCGCCTGTGGCGGCTGCTGCGGCAGTACCGCCCGGCCATCGTCCACACGCGCAACCTGGCGGCGCTGGAAATGCAGGTCGCTGCCTGGGCGGCCCGCGTGCCGGTGCGCATCCACGGCGAACATGGCCGCGACGTCGACGACCTGCAGGGCATCAATGTGCACTACCAGCGTGTGCGCCGCCTGTATTCGCCCTTCGTCACGCGCTACGTGGCGCTGTCGCGCGACCTGGCCGGCTACCTGCAGGGGCCGGTGGGCATCGCGCCGGGGCGCATCGAGCAGATCTACAACGGCGTCGACGCCGAACGCTTTGCGCCGCCGCCGGGCGGCCCGGAGGCCATCGCGGGGGCGCCGTTCGCGGCACCGGCCCACTGGCTGGTGGGCACCGTCGGCCGCATGCAGACCGTCAAGCACCAGACGCTGCTGGCCCGGGCTTTCGTGCGCGCGCTCGAACTCGCCCCGGCCCTGCGCGAACGCATGCGCCTGGTGATGGTCGGCGAAGGCCCGCTGCGCGACCAGGCCCGGGCCCTGCTCGACGCTGCGGGTGCGGGCGCGCTGGCCTGGTTGCCCGGGGAACGCGACGACGTGGCGGATGTCATGCGCGGGCTCGGTTGTTTCGTGCTGCCCTCGCTGGCCGAAGGCGTCTCCAACACCCTGCTCGAAGCGATGGCCACCGGCCTGCCCGTGATCGCCACCCGGGTCGGCGGCAATGCCGAGCTCGTGGATCACGGCCGTACCGGTGAAGTCGTGCCCGCCGACGACGTCGACGCGTTGGCGCAGGCGCTGGTGCGCATGGCCGCCGACCCGGCGCGTGCGGCAGGCATGGGCCAGGCCGGCCGCGCCGAGGTGGAACGCCGCTTCAGCCTGCAGGCCATGGTGGCGGCGTATCGGGACCTGTACGACCGCCAGCTGGCCGCAGCGGGCCTGTCGCCCAGCGGCCGCTGAGGCCGGCGTTCCGGGGCCGGTCCCGCGCCGGACCACGATGAGCCGAGCTACGGCACCACTACTTCCAGCCCCGGATGCCGCTGCCGCAGCAGCCCGGCCAGCGTGCGCTTGGCGGCGT
>CAYJOA010000155.1:0-9695 GCA_964371495.1 uncultured Rubrivivax sp. | reverse complement strand
CCAACGCCGCCATCGACCACATGCACGACTGGGCGCTGGGCACCGGCGGCGAATGGGTGACGATGGGCGTGCCGAGCAACGGCGAATACGGTATCCCCAAGGACGTGATGTTCGGCTATCCGGTCACCTGCGCCGGCGGCAAGTACAGCATCGTCGCCGGCCTGGCCATCGACGAATTCAGCCAGGCCTGCATCGACAAGACGTTGGCCGAGCTGACGGGCGAACAGGACGGCGTCAAGCACCTGCTGTAACCTCCAGCCACGCACGAGGCCGGCCCGGCAGCGGGCCGGCCTCTTTCGTTTCGCGAGCACTGCCATGCCTGCCATGCACCCGCGTGATGCCCTCTTCGGCGCCGACGAGCCGCTGCCGCCCGCGCTGCCGGTTTGCGACCACTACGCAGGCGTCGAAGCGCGCATGCGCAAGGCGCTGGCGCTGCAGGCCGAGATGGGCCCGGTGTTCGACGTCACGCTGGACAACGAAGACGGCGCACCGGTGAGCGGCGAAGTCGAGCAGGCGCATCTGATCGCCGAGTTGCTGGCCAGCCCACTCAACCGCCACGGCCGCGTCGGCGTGCGGCTGCTGCCGGTGGGCCACCCGCGCTTCGAGGCAGTGGCCACGATCGTGCTGCGCGCCGCGGTCAAGCCGGCCTACCTGATGCTGCCCAAGCCGCTGGGGCTGGCCGACGTGCAGCGCGCCGCGCAAGCGGTCGACGCGCTCGGCGGCGCGGCCGTGCCCCTGCACGCGCTGGTGGAGACTCACGGCGCGCTGCACGAGGCGTTCGCGATCGCCGCGCACCCGCGCATCGAGTCACTGTCCTTCGGACTCATGGATTTCGTCTCGGCGCACCGCGGCGCCATTCCGCTCAGCGCGATGGGTGCGGCGGGCCAGTTCGAGCATGCGGTGATCGTGCGCGCCAAGCTGGAGATCGCCGCCGCCTGCCACGCGGCAGCCAAGGTGCCTTCGCACTGCGTCGTGACCGAGCTCAGGGACACGCAGGCGCTGCAGTCCGCTGCCGAACGGGCCTGCCGGGGGCTCGGCTACACGCGCATGTGGAGCATCCACCCGGCGCAGATCCGGCCCATCGTCGATGCCTTCGCACCGACCACCGCCGAGGTCGACCAGGCGATCGAAATCATCGGCGCCGCGCAGGCCGCGAACTGGGCGCCGATACGCCACCGCGACACGCTGCACGACCGCGCCAGTTACCGCTACTTCTGGCAGCTCATCGAGCGTGCGCACCGCACCTCGTTCCACGGCGGCCCGCAGTTGCCGGCCGAACTGAACCAGGCCTGGTTCCCCTGAATACCGCCGTCGTCAAGCGTGGTGGGCGTTGAGCACGCTGGCGAGCCGTTGCAGTCGCTTCGGCTCGTTCGTACGCTTCGCAGCTGGCCTGCAAGTGACGGCCTGTGTCCTGCTGTGCAGCCTCAACGGCTTCAACCGCGACAAGTCTGGTTCTGCGCCGGACATCGGAAAGCTCTCTGGACTTGGACACGGTGCCTCGGTTGGTGGGGCAAAGCCGACTGCGTCCACCTCACGCTTGGCTAGTCAAGTCCGACCCCACACGACGAAAGGGCCCTCGTCGGGCCCTCTCGTTCGCTTGCAGTCCAACGCCTGCGCTGAGCGGCTTACTTCATCGCGACCTGAGGGTTGACCGCGTTCAGGCCGGCCTGACGCACCTGCTCGACCTGCGTGGCAGTCGGCGTCGGTGCCAGGCGCTCGCCTTCGCTGATGAGGCCAAGTTTGCGGGCTTCCTTGGCTTCAGCCAGAACCTGCGCGCGTTGCAGGCCGGAAGGCACAACAGACACGAAGTTCTGGTTGCTCTGGTAGTCGTCCACAGCTGCGACACGCACGGCAGCGCGCGGTGCCGTCGAGCCGGTGACCGTGGGGTAGTTCTGGTTCGCTGTGTACAGGTCTGCAGCCAGAGCAGTTGTGCTGCCAAAGGCGGTGATCAGGCCAGCGACGATAGAGATGGTCTTGACGTTCATGGGAGGCTCCTAAGTGTTGCGTGGTCGGGTGGCTCCGTGCGGTGTCTGCCGTGCCGTCGCCATGGAATGAACTGTAGGAGTCCGACTTCAGTCAATAAAGTAGGCTGGCGTACATGCTTCGTTGCATTCACGCGAATAATAGGCTTGCCTTGCGATCCATGTTCCGAGGGCACTTCCGAGTGATGTTCGTGACAAGACCCGTCTGTGGGTGAGTAGCTCGGTGACCACCGGGCTCTGGGTTTCCCGGTTTCAAGCGCGGACTTGACATTGCCATCATGGGAATGTTTAGGCGTCGCCGACCTCGACAGATCCGGAGACATCGCATGGAACATGCCGAGGTCAACGCCCAGGTAGCCCTGCACGATCACGTTGCGAAAACCGGCGAGTTCGCGCCACGGGATCTGCGGCTCGGTGTCCTTGATCTCGCTCGACAAGCGCTGGCTCGATTCGGCCAAGGTCTGCAAATTGCGGATCACGGCGTCTTGTACCAGACGCGAAGCGTCGAAGCGGGCGCGGTCGGCGTTCGTGTACTCGAGGATCCGTTCCAGGCAGTCGCGCATGTGCGCCAACAGCACCCGGTCGGCCTCGGGGCCCGGGTTCACAGCGGCACGGCGCTTGCCACCACGCGCTCGCGCAGTGCAGGGTGCAGTGCAAGCTCGCTTCGGTGACGACATCCACACGGCGGCCCAGCAAATCCTGTGCGTCCAGCAACAGGCCGCCCAAGGCAAGGGCGCTGGTCCCTGGGGCCAAGGTCACCAGCAGATCAACGTCACTGTCGTCGCTGCCGTCGCCACGGCCCATCGAGCCAGAGACCCGAACACCCGTGACGCCGCGCCCGTGTGCCAGGGCTAGCAGTTCGGCGCGGTGCGATTCGATCAGCGCATGCATGGGGTCAATAGCCATCCTGTGCCTGCCCGGGCGGCTGAGATCCGGGCGGCTTCATCAGGGCAGCGGGGCGAGTGACCGCAGAGGGGGGGTCGGGTGCCGGGCTTCGCAGCCGCGAACCAGGTTGCAGGGCATGACCCGTCGCAGCGACCGGCACGAACCGTCGCGCGGCTGCGAACCCGCGTACATCAATTCGTTCGCGGGCGGAATGACCACAAAGTCTTAAATGAAAACTTAACAGTTCAATAATTGGAATAGACAGTATTTCTTCCGCGCCCTCTGCCAACTATCGGAGATCGAGAAATGCCCCACTGGATCAAGTTCCTGCTGCTTGCGTGCACGGCCACGCTGCTCGCCGCCTGCGGTGGCAGCGACGACCACGATCCCGCGCCGCAGCCCTTGAACGTCGTCCAGACGGCGCAGGCCGATGCGCGCTTCAGCATCCTGGCCGAGGCCGTGGTGGCGGCGGACCTGGCGGCGACGCTTTCCGGGCCCGGTCCGTTTACCGTCTTCGCCCCCACCAACGATGCCTTCGCTGCGCTGCTCACCGAACTCGGCATCAGCAAGGACGCGTTGCTCGCCGACAAGGCGCTGCTCACCGCGGTGCTGACCTACCATGTGCTGCCGTCCCGGGTGCTGCGCGCCGATGTGCCGGCTGGCCGGGCCATCACGACGGTACAGGGCGGCATCTTCAAGGTCGATCCGGTCGGCGCCAACCTCGTCATCACCGACGGCCGCAACCGCACGTCGAGGATCACCGCCACCGACCTGGCCGCGACCAATGGCGTCATCCACGTCGTCGACGCGGTCATCCTGCCGGCCAACCGGGACATCGTGCAGACCGCGCAATCGCTGCCCGACTTCAGCATCCTGGTCGAAGCGGTGGTGGCCGCCAATCTGCAGGGCACGCTGTCGGGCAGCGGGCCGTTCACGGTCTTCGCGCCGACCAATGCCGCCTTCGCCGACCTGCTCGCCGAGCTCGGCGTTACCAGGGACGAACTGCTCGCCGACGTGCCGCTTCTGACCCGCGTGCTCACCTATCACGTGCTCGGCGCGCGTGTGCTCAAAGCCGACGTGCCCGTGGGCAGGGCCATCACCACCGTCGAAGGCGGCAGCTTCACGATCAATGCCAGCCTGGCGATCACCGACCAGCGCGGCCGCAGCGCCGGCATCGGGGCCACCGACGTGCTGGCCAGCAACGGCGTCATCCACGTCATCGACAAGGTCATCCTGCCCGCTCCCTGAAGTCCGTTCGTCCGTTTCCCACCCACCCAAGCCCTTAAGGAGTTTTCCATGAAGAAGTTCATCACCATCGCTGCCCTCGGCGCTGCCGTCTTTGCCGCTCAGGCGAAGGACATCGTCGACACCGCCGTCGGAGCCGGCAATTTCAAGACGCTGGCCACCGCATTGCAGGCCGCCGGGCTGGTCGACACGCTCAAGGGGCCGGGGCCGTTCACGGTCTTTGCGCCCACCGATGCCGCGTTCGCCAAGATTCCGAAGGCGGATCTGGACGCGCTGCTCAAGGACAAGGCCAAGCTCACCGCCGTGCTGACCTACCACGTCGTTCCCGGCAAGGTGATGGCCACCGACGTCAAGCCCGGCAACGTAAAGACGGTGCAGGGCGGTTCGCTCACGGTGGCTACAGCGGCCGGCGTGACGGTCGACAACGCCAAGGTCATCGCCACCGACATCGTGGCCGACAACGGCGTCATCCACGTCATCGACAGTGTCGTGATGCCCAAGTGAGGCCGGCCGCTGGACGCTGCGACCGGCCACCGGCTGTCGCATCGTCCCGGCCCGCAACCACGGAAGGTGCCGCCCGTCGACTCCTTCGCTATTCAAGCGGAGTCCGGACCGACTTGCGCGAACCCGCCGCCCGAAGCCGAGCGTTGGTCGCGCAACGAGGCCTGGCGCGACGGCACCGCGCGCCTGGTGCTGTCGCCGCCGCAGTTCAAACAGCCAATTCACTGACCGCTTTACGGAGGTCAGACCCACGGGGGCGATGTTGGCAGTGGGTCGGTTTGTTGAGTTCGCCTGAGACGGAGGTCATCGTCAGGGCGCTGGCCGGCCCTGCGTAAACGACCGTTCGCTTTGAGAGTTCAGCCGTCACTCGCGGCGAGCGTCGTCGAACGACTGTTCCCGGATGTCGCCGACACTGGGCTTGCGAGCGCGAGTGTCTCTAATCAGTCTGCCGCTGGGGCTGCCGCCAGACCTACCGTTCACGGGCAGGTCAATCCGCCCACGCTGCCTTTGTTGCGGCCACTCTCGGTGAGCTGCGCCGCAAGTCTGCAAGCGCGCCCGCGCCGACCACCGGCATGTCGACGTGCCCGTGGCCCGCGCACAGACCAGAATGCAGGTCATGCATCGCCCCGTGCAGAACCTGGACCCCATGCCAAGAAGTCTCGATCTGATCGTCTTTGGCGCCACAGGCTTCACCGGGCGCCTGGTGGCCGAGCACCTGTACGCGCGCTATGGCGCAGGCGGTGAAGTGGCGTGGGCGATGGCTGGTCGCAGCCTGGCCAAGATGCACGAGGTTCGCAGTCGCATCGGCGCCGATGACGCCCTGCCGCTGCTCGAGGCTGATGCGTCGGACGCCGCGTCGCTGGGCGCGCTGGTCTCGCAGGCACGTGCCATCGTCACGACGGTGGGGCCCTACCAACAACATGGCCAGGCCCTGGTGACGGCCTGTGCGCACGCGGGCACGGACTATCTCGACCTCTGCGGCGAGCCCGTCTGGATGGCGCAGATGATTCCGCGCCTGCAGGCGCCGGCCCGCGCCAGCGGGGCACGCATCGTCTTCTCGTGCGGGTTCGATTCCATCCCCTTCGACCTCGGAGTGGTGTTCCTGCAGGACGAAGCCCTGCGGCGTTTCGCTGCGCCACTTCGCCAGGTGCGCGCTCGCGTGAGGGTCATGAAGGGCGGGTTCTCGGGCGGCACGATAGCCAGTGCCCTGGCCACCATCGAACAAATGGGACGCGAGCCCGAGCTGGAGCGGACCCTGGCCGACCCGTTCGCGTTGACCCCCGGCTTTCGCGGGCCCGCGCAACCCGCCGGCGACGCAGCAGATTACGACCAGGCGGCACGGGCGTGGACCGCGCCCTTCATCATGGCGCCGATCAACGCCAAGAACGTCCACCGCACCAACGCCTTGCGCGGCCACCCCTGGGGACGCGACTTCGTCTACGACGAACGCATGCTCTGCGGGGACGGCGCCGTGGGCCAGCGGCGGGCGCGGGCGATGGCCCGCCATGGCCGCATGCAGACCGCGCTGCTGCGCTTTGCACCGGCACGTGCGCTGCTGCGCCGATTCGTGTTGCCCAAGCCGGGCGAGGGGCCGAGCGCGCACGAGCGTGAAACGGGTTGCTACGAAGTGCTGTTCAGCGGCGAGGCGGCCGATGGGCGAACGCTGCAGGCCCTGGTGCGAGGTGACCGCGACCCGGGATACGGTTCGACGTCGAAGATGATCGCCGAGGCCGCGCTGTGCCTGGTCGACGAGGTCGGCCCGGGCCTGGCCGCAGGCGGCGTTTGGACGCCCGGTGCGGCGATGGGCCTGGCCCTGGTGCGCCGCCTGCAGGCGCGGGCGGGACTGCAGTTCTCGATCGTCGCAGGCCAGGAAGACCCATGAATTGCGCGAACCGGGCCTGGTTCACTGCCGCCGAAGCCATTGGCGACACTCGGACGGTGGCATGGGCCGCTGGTTGAACATGCTGGCCGCGGGTCAGTCGGCGCGACGGCTCGTGCTGGACGCCGGCCTGCACGCCGTGGCCGGCGTCGTCGACCTCCTGCCGGACATGCAGCGGCGCATGGCCGCCGTCCGCCTCATCGAGGACCTGACCTACGCCCACCATGGCGGCGAAGTGCTGCGGCTGGATGTGCTGCGGCCGGCCACGCCAGGCCCGCACCCGGTCATCGTCTACATGCACGGCGGTGCCTTCGCCATCGGCTCCAAGCGCACTCACCGGGCCCTGGCTGCCGCCTATGCGTCGCGTGGCTACCTGGTGTGCAACATCGACTACCGGCTGGCGCCACAGCATCCGTTTCCGGCCGCGCTCGAAGACGCCTGTGCCGCCTGGGCGTGGGCCGCCGAGCACGTGGCCGAGTACGGAGGCGACCGCCAACGTATGGCGCTGGCGGGTGAATCGGCCGGTGCCAACCTGGCGTTGTCGGTGCTGCTGGCCTGCTGCACGCCGCGGCCCGAGCCCTATGCCGCACCGCTATTCCAGCGCACCGTGCGACCGGTGGCGGCGCTGCTGTACTGCGGCTTCCTGCAGACCAGCCGGCCCGAGCGTTACCGCCGCGCCGGCGTCTCGGCGCTGGCTGCAAGGGTGGCCGCTAACGCAGCTGCCTCCTATCTGGGCGCGGCGGCTGCGCATCCAGGGCGCGAGCACGAACTGGCCGATCCGCTGTGCGTGGTGGAGGCGATGTCGACACCCTCGAAGCTACCGCCGCTGTTCATCGCCGCGGGCCTGAACGACCCCGTGGCGGCGGATTCCCGGAGGCTCGAACGGGCCCTGCTGCGGCTGCAGTCCGATTGCAGCCCGCACTACTATGCCGGCGAGCCGCATGCCTTTCACGTGATGTTCTGGCGCCCGAACGCGCTGCGCTGCTGGCGTGACAGCTTCGAGTACCTCGGCCGGCTGCTGCCGATCGAGGTCGCGACCGCACAGAGGAGTTCGCAATGACGCAAGATCTCCTGGGCAGCGGCAACAATGTGCTCGTCACGGGCGCCTCCTCGGGCATCGGGGTGGCGTTGGCACAGCGGTTCGCGCGCGCGGGCTTCAACCTCGTGCTGGTTGCGCGCAGCGACGACAAGCTGAAGCAGCTGGCCCGGGAACTGACCGCGGCACACGCCATCCGCGCCTGGGTGGCGCCGGCCGACCTCTCGCAACCCGATGCCGCGCGGCGGTTGGCTGCGCGGATGAAACGTGCGCGCCGGCGCATCGATGTCCTCGTCAATTGCGCCGGCGTGCTGGCGCACGGCAGCTTCAGCGACATGGCGACGACGCGCCACCGCGAGCTCATCGACCTGAATGTGTCGGGGCTGACCGACATGCTGGCGTGCTTCCTTCCGGACATGGTCGGTCGCGGCAGCGGGCGCGTCCTGAATGTGGCGTCGATTGCGGCCTTCCAGCCGGTGCCGATGCTGGCCACCTACGCCGCCACCAAGGCCTATGTGCTGTCGCTGACGGAGTCGCTGGCCGAGGAGCTGCGGGGTACCGGCGTCAGCATCACTGCCCTGTGCCCGGGGATCACCGCCACGCCCATGTTGAGCAAAGCCGAGCAGTCGAACCCGGCCCTGGGCCGGCTACCGGGCTTCTTGGTCGGTGACGTCGACGTGGTCGCCGACGAGGGTTTTGCAGCCTGCATGGGTGGCGAGGTCATCCGCGTGCCCGGGACGATCAATCAGGCGGCGACGCTCGCCGGGCGCTCCGCACCGAGGTGGTTGCTGCGTCGGGTGAGCGGGGCACTGGCGCGCGGCCTGAAGCGCTGAGTCGCATGGATGCGGCGGACACCGAGCGGGCAGCTTGCTGGCGGGCGTGTCGCGCACGTCCAATTCGGACACGTTGCGATAGAACACAGCCAAGAGGGAGCATCCAGCAGATCCAGCTGCAGGTTGCTCGACTTGCTCCACGGCATGCGCATGGTCGGCATCGTGCCGATGCCGTTGAAGAAGCGGTAGTCCCTGCGCCGAGGGAGCCTGCTCGTCCCGCGTGATCCCTTTGCGTCCCGCAGTGCCCCGCTCGGTCCCAAGAGCAGCGGGCGTAGTTAACAGTTCGTTTCAACTTTCTGCTGCGACTCGTATCGTCTCGGCATGGTCCACCCTCCGTCAGCGCAGACGAGCCTACGCGGCCAACCTGCTCGGACTGTCCAACCAGGCGCGCCTGCGCGTGTGGAGTTCCTGAGCGCCGCTCCATTCGAGAGGTGGCTGCCGCTTGACCTGGTGCACGAGCATGTATAAGCTTTTATACACATGACTGAATCGACCGATGAGAAGGAGATCAGGTGGGTCGGTTCCTCCTACGACGAGCTCATCGCGTTTCCGAAGGCTCCCCGCAAGGAAGCGGGTTTCCAGCTCGGCAGGGTTCAGGCTGGCCTTGACCCCACCGACTGGAAGCCGTTCGATGAAGTCGGCGCGGGCACTCGGGAGATCCGCATCAGTGATGCCAAGGGCATCTTCCGGGTGATGTTCGTGGCCAAGTTCGAGGAAGCGGTGTACGTCTTGCACTGCTTCCAGAAGAAGACTCAGGCCACGTCGAAGCAGGACAAGGAGATTGCCACGGCGCGCTATCGGGCCGTGGTCAACGCCAGAAAGGGCAAGCGATGACTATCGACACCGAAATCCGCCACGTCACGAAGGCTGGCGCGAACCTGTTCCTGGAACTCGGCTTCTCGGCGGCGGAAGCCAGGAAGTTGCAGGCTGCCTCGCGCAAGCAGATCAACGACACCCGGGCGCTCAAGCAGCAGTTGATGGCAGAGCTGTCGAACTGGATCACCGAGCATCAACTCAGGCAGGCCGATGCTGCGCAGATCCTGATGGTGTCGCGGCCGCGCGTGTCCGATGTCGTGAACCAGAAGACCTCGAAGTTCACCATCGACACGCTGGTCGAGATGCTCAACCGCGTGGGCAAGCCCGTTCGTCTCGCGGTGGGCTGAAGCGCTTGCCTACGCGAAACGCGGCTCCATGCGATGGCGCGTCATGCACCCACGTCTTCGCGCAACGCAATCGCCTCAAAACTGGCACCAGACTGGCACCAGCGCAGAAGCGGGTCAACAATGTTAGCGATCACTATCGTAATAACGCCAGCAAATCTGGTAGGCCGTGTT
>CAYJOA010000154.1:0-9838 GCA_964371495.1 uncultured Rubrivivax sp. | reverse complement strand
CCTAGGCCCGGTCAGGGCCCGCGGTCCGTCGGCACGCGCCTGCCGGTGGGACAGAGCAGGTTCTTCGTTTCCTCGCCCCGCAGGTACCGGGACTCTTCTTCCGGCGTGGCCTTGCGCACCTCGACCAGGCGCGCGCGTTCACCGTACAGGTCGCGCAGCAAGGCGCTCATCTTCTCGCGCACGTCGACGCCCGGGTCGCAGGCCTTGAACCAGCGGCGCGCGCGCCCGTCGTAGCGGAAGTCCACCACCCAGGTCGTCGAGGTCCTGAAGAAGTCCGACACGGCGCCTCAGCGCAACAGCGTGTGCTCGACGAAGGTCGCCAGCGCAGCGAAGTAGAAGTCGGCGTTCTCGCGCCGCGCGAAGCCGTGGCCTTCGTTGTCGGCCAGCAGGTACCAGACCGGCGTGCCGCGGGCCTGCAGACGGCGCACGATCTGCTCGCTCTCGGTCCAGGGCACGCGCGGGTCGTTCTTGCCCTGCACCACGAACAGCGGCTTGCTGATCCGGTCGGCCAGGTTCAAGGGCGAGATGTCCTGCAGGAAAGCGCGCATCGCCGGGTCACGCTCGTCGCCGTACTCGACTCGCCGCAGGTCGCGGCGGTAGCTTTCGGTGTTCTCCAGGAAGCTGACGAAGTTGCTGATGCCGACGGCGCTCACGGCGCCGGCGATGCGGTCGGCCAGGCGCACGCTGGCGGCCAGCGCCATGTAGCCGCCGTAGCTGCCGCCGATGACGAGCACACGCCGGGCGTCCAGCCGCGGCTGGGTGGCGATCCAGTCGATGGCGCTGCCCATGTCCTTGACCGAGTCCTCGCGCCGGCGACCGTTGTCCAGCGCCAGGAAGGTCTTGCCGTAGCCGCTGGAGCCGCGCACGTTGGGCTCCAGCACGGCGACGCCGAGATCCTGCAGCAGGAAGTTGAGTCGCCCCTGCCAGCCCTGCCGGGCCTGCGCTTCGGGCCCGCCGTGCATGGCCATCACCACCGGCCGCGGCCCGGTGAACCGGGCTGGCGGCAAACTCAGCACGCCGCTGATGGTGCGGCCGTCGAAAGAGGTCCAGCGCACGATCTGCTGGTCGGGCAGGCGCGCCAGGTCCAGCGCCGGGTCGGCCGTCGGGCGTGTCCAGGCCTGCACCGCGCCGCCGGCGACGTCCAGGCTGTGCACCTGCGCCGGGCCCTGTGCGCTGTCGACCACCAGCGCCAGTTCGGCCCGCGCGCGGTGGAAGGCGATGCGGCCGACGCTGCCGCCGGGCAGGCCGCGCAGGGCGTGCTCGGCGCCACGGTCGCGCAGGCGCAGTTCGTCGCGCCCGTCGACGTTGGCGGTGAAGGCCAGCCAGCGGCCGTCGGCACTGAGCGCGCCGCCGCTGGTGTCCCAGGGGATGTCCGCCGACAGCCGCGTCAGCGCAGCGCCGGCCAGGTCCAGCTGCATCAGTTCGCGGAACTCGCCGGCGCGGTCGCTGGCAACCAGCAGGGCGCGGCCATCGGGCGTCCACTCGGCGACGAAGTGGCTGGCGCGCAGCGTCTCACCGGCGGCGGGCAGCACGCGGCGGCGCTGGCCGTCGGCCAGGTCGATGAGCCAGACCTCGGACTCGGATGCCGACAGGTAGCGCGTCATCGCCAGCCGTCGCTCGTCGGGCGAGACCTCGGCGCCGAACCAGCCGCCGCCCGGCAGTTGCGCGACGACGCGGCGCGTGGCCGGCTGCAGCGGGTCGACCAGCGTCAGCGTGGTCGTGATCTCGCTGCGCCTGCCGCCGGCAGCCGTACGGTCCAGCGGCACCGAGCTCACCAGCGCCAGCGACTTGGACTTCACCCAGCCTTGCAGGGCGTGGCGCTGATCGGGGTCGGTGAGCAGGGTCGCGGCCCGCGTCTCGGGGTCGAGCCGGTAGAGCTGGAAGGCCTCGTTGCCGCCGCTGCCGCGCGCGAAGACGATGTAGCGGCCCTCGCGCGGCTCCCAGCTCGCCGAGCTCACCGGGTCGTTGCCGTCGGTCAGCGGCTCGGGCGCGGCCAGCGGTGCGCGCACGCGGAACAGCTGCGTCGTGCTGGCACCGGGGGGGCGGTGCGACACCAGCATCTCGCGCCGCTGCGGATGCCAGTCGACGAAGTTGTGGCCGCTGACCGCCGTCCAGCGCTGGATCGGCGCCAGCAGGCGCTGCGGCAGGGGGGGCAGGCCCTCGACATGCAGCGCCGGGTTGGCGCTGATCGCTGGCTCGGGCGCGGCCGGCGTGGTGCTGTCCGGCGCCGTCGTGCAGGCGGCCAGCACGGCCACCGCGGCGGTGGTCGCGACGAGCAGGGATCGAACGAAGGTGGTGGTGCGGTGCAGCGTCATCACGCAATGCTAGCGGGCATTGCGCCGCCACCAAGGCGAAGGGGCCCGCAGGCCCCTTCGACAGTGCTACACCAGGGCGGCCGTTCAGTGACTCTGCTCGATGCCGGCGATGGCCCAGCTGCGGCTGTCGTCGTGCGGCTTGACCAGGTGCCAGATCTCGTTGAAGTCCACCGGCGCGGCACCGGCCTGCTCGACGATCTGGCCGTGGAAACGCACGCTGACGACCTGGCGATCGGCCTCGTCGGCGACGTCCAGCACATCGGCGTCGACGCGCACGACGTCGGTGTGCTGTGCGGCGGGGCCGCGCTCCTGGATTTCCAGCCGGGCAGCGGCGAACATCTCGGGCGTCGTGAAGCGGCGCAGGTCGTCGAGGTCGGCGCTGTCGTTGGCGGCCTGCATGCGGATGAAGATCATCTTGGCGATGCGCGAGAAGCCTTCGCTGTCGAAGGCCGCCGGCACGAACGCGGCGGGAACGGCGGGTGCCGCCGCCGCGGCAGGCGCCAGCGCGGCCTCGGCGGACGGCTCAGGCCCCTTGGCCGCTGCCGGTGCTGCATCCAGCGCGCTGCGCGCGCTGGCCGCCGGCGCTTGCCACGGTGATGTCGACGGTCCGCCCGCACCGGCCAGCGCCGGGCCGCGCGCCGGCGTGCCGCCGGCCATGCGGCGCATCACGAACCGCACCAGGAAGATCGCGGCCACGGCCAGCAGCGCCAGCATCAGGAAGTTGCCGAAGGCCTCACCCAGGCCCAGATGGCTCATCAGCGCAGCGATGCCCAGGCCCGCGGCGAGGCCGGCGATCGGACCCATCCACGAACGTTTGGCCGCTGCCGCCGCTGGCGCTGCCCCTGCCGTTGCCGCATTCGCGGGCGCCGCCTGCTGCGGTTGCGCAGGCGTGGCCGGCTTGGGCGGCGGTGCGTTGGGCGCCGTGCGCGCAGGCATGCTGCGCTGCAGCCCGCTGGAGCCGCCGCCGCCAAAACGCTTGGCCTCGGCGTCGGTAGGCACCGACGTGGCTGCCACCACCGCCACCAAAGCCCCGATCAGCCACTGTTTCATCGCTGGTATCCCTTGTCAGTCGCGGCACGAAGGTGCTGCGCAGCGCGGAGTGTGGGGCAAAAGCTGCGGCCCATCCATCGCCGGCACCCAAGGCCACAGCCCGACTGGGTCCACCGCCGGCGCAGGGCATCATCGACGGTACCGACTGGAAGGGGAGGCCCGATGACGACGACGCTGCTGTGGCTGCTGGTGCTGCTGCTGATCGGTGCCGGACTGGCCGGCACCGTGCTGCCGGCGCTGCCCGGCACGGCGCTGGTGCTGCTGGGCATCGTGCTCGGTGCCTGGATCGACGACTTCGAGCATGTCGGCGCCGCCACGCTGGCCGTGGTCGCCGTGCTCGCGGTGCTGGCCTGGGTGCTGGACTACGTCGCCGCGCTGCTCGGCGCACAACGCGCCGGCGCCAGCCGCCTGGCGCTGTGGGGCGCGGCGCTGGGCACCGTGGTCGGCTTGTTCATGGGTCTGGTGGGCGTGCTCTTCATGCCGCTGGTCGGCGCCGCGGTGGGCGAATACCTGGCGCGCCGCGCCAACGCCGGCGCCCATGGCCAGGCGCTGAAGGTGGGACTGGCCACCTGGCTGGGCATCATGGCGGGCCTGCTGGCCAAGGTGGTGATCGCCTTCATGATGATCGGCATCTTCGTCGCCGCGCTGTTGATCTGAGCGCTCGGCAACGCCGGCACCGGGCAGCGGCGGTCGGCGCGCCGCCGCGATCGATCAGGCGCCGGCGAGCAGGCCGATGTACTCGTGCAGCACGACCCGTGTCTGCGCAAACCCCGCCGCGCTCGGCAGCCAGTCGAGCAGCGTCATCTCGAAACGGCCCGAAACGGCGATCGGTGCCGGCGTGATGCGCATGTTGGCGCCGGCGGCGGCCAGCGCGCGATCGAAGTTGCGCAGCGCCCGGCGCATGTGGTAGCCGTGCGTCACCAGCACGATGCGCTCGATGCCCTGCGGCACCAGCAGCGACACCGTCTTGATGGCGTTTTCGCGCGTGTCGCGCGACTCGGCTTCCGTCCAGCGCAGCGGGCGGCCGAACTCGGTGGCGGCAATGCGCGCGGCGATGTCCGCCTCGGTGGCGCCGGGTTCGCTGCCGGGCGCCAGGCCGCCGCTGAAGGCCACCGGCAGCCCGGTCTGGCGCGACAGCCACAGCCCGTAGCGCAGCCGCTCCAGGCCGGTGCTGTTGAGCGTGGCCACGCCGTACTCGGGTGCCTGGTGCCGGCGTCCGCCGCCGAGCACGACGATGGCGGTCCGCGGTGCGCGCTTGATCTCGGCGATCTGGCTTTCGGTGATCGCCGGTGGTGGCTTCAGCAGCCAGCGCGCCAGGCCGCCGCTGACCACGCCGAGGCTGCCGAACCACAGGCCGCCGACCCCCATCAGCACCAGCAGCCAGGCCAGCCCGCGGCGGCGGAACATCAGTCGCGTGCCGGCCAGCACCAGCACCAGGAAGGGCACCGGGGGGAACAGCAACGCCGCCAGGACGGGCTTCCAGGACTCCAGGCCCAGGGTCAGGACGAGCTCGTTCACGCCTTCGTCGGCGCTGCCGTCAGAAGAAGGCCTGCAGCCCGGTCTGCGCGCGCCCCAGGATGAGCGCGTGCACGTCGTGCGTGCCTTCGTAGGTGTTGACCGTCTCCAGGTTGATCATGTGGCGGATGACGTGGTATTCGTCGTGAATGCCGTTGCCGCCGTGCATGTCGCGCGCCAGGCGGGCGATCTCCAGCGACTTGCCGCAGCTGTTGCGCTTGATGAGGCTGATCATCTCCGGCGCCGCAAGGTCCTCGTCCATCAAGCGGCCGACGCGCAGCACGCTCTGCAGGCCGAGCGTGATCTCGGTCTGCATGTCGGCCAGCTTCTTCTGGATCAGCTGGTTCTGTGCCAGCGGGCGGCCGAACTGCTTGCGGTCCAGCGTGTACTGGCGTGCCGCGTGCCAGCAGTACTCGGCCGCGCCCAGCGCGCCCCAGGCGATGCCGTAGCGGGCCTTGTTGAGGCAGCCGAAGGGCCCCTTCAGTCCGTTCACGCCGGGCAGCAGGTTCTCGGCCGGTACGAACACGTCGTCCATCACGATTTCGCCGGTGATGCTGGCGCGCAGGCTCATCTTGCCCTCGATCTTGGGAGCGCTGAGGCCCATCATGCCCTTGTCGAGGATGAAGCCGTGGATGCTTTCCTGGCCGCCGACGCGGCCGTCGGGGTCCTCCATCTTGGCCCAGACGATGAAGACATCGGCGATCGGGCTGTTGGTGATCCACATCTTGCTGCCCTTGAGCCGGTAGCCGCCGTCCACCGGCTGGGCGCGCGTGAGCATGCTCGCCGGGTCGCTGCCGTGGTTGGGCTCGGTGAGGCCGAAGCAGCCTATCCATTCGCCGGTGGCCAGCTTGGGCAGGTACTTCTGGCGCTGCGCCTCGCTGCCGTAGGCATGGATCGGGTGCATGACCAGCGAGCTCTGCACGCTCATCGCGCTGCGGTAACCGGAGTCGACACGTTCGACCTCGCGCGCCACCAGGCCGTAGCAGACGTAGTTCATGCCGGCGCAGCCGTAACCTTCGATGGTGCTGCCCAGCAGGCCCAGCTCACCCATCTCGCTCATGATCGCGGGGTCGAAGGTCTCGTGACGCGCGGCCATCAGCACGCGTGGCATCAGCCGCTCCTGGCAGTAGGCGGCAGCGGCGTCGCGAACGGCGCGCTCGTCGCCGCTGAGCTGGCTGTCGAAGTGAAAGGGGTCATCCCAGGTGAACTTGGTCGGCATGGTGTGATCTCCTGATAATCCCCGCGAGTGTAAGGAGTCGCGGCCAGCGCCGACCCTATTCACAGGGGAAAGAACCTGTCAAGGAACCAGCACCGTGAATCGACAAATCGTCACCCTCGGCGGCGGCTGTTTCTGGTGCCTGGAGGCCGTTTACGAACTCGTCGACGGCGTGATGGCGGTCGAGAGCGGCTATGCCAACGGGCACGTCGTGAACCCGAGCTACGAGCAGGTCTGCAGCGGCAACACCGGCCACGCCGAGGTGGTGCGGGTGGACTTCGACACCGACCGCATTTCGCTGCGCGAGGTGCTGGAGATCTTCTTCGCCATCCACGATCCGACGACCCTGAATCGCCAGGGCAGCGATGTCGGGGCGCAGTACCGCAGCGGCATCTACCTGCACGACGCGGCGCAGGAGACGGTGGTGCGCGAGGTGGTGGCGCAGGCCAACGCGGCATGGCGCGGGCGCGTCGTCACCGAGGTGCTGCCGCTGGCCAACTACTCGCGCGCCGAGGACGAGCACCAGCACTTCTATGCGAACCACCCCCACCAGGGCTATTGCTCGTTCGTGGTCGCACCCAAGCTGGAGAAGTTCCGCCGCACCTTCAAGGCCCGCGTCAAGCGCTGAGGGCCGGTGCGGCCAGGCATCGGACGCGGCGCGTCGTCAGTAGGGCATGAAAGCGCTGGCCGGTTGCAGGTCGGGGAACACCGAATCGAGGCCACGGCGCAGCGCCCGCCGGCGCTGACGGCATTCCGGGTCGACGCCGTCGAGGGCGGCAAAGACCGGGGCCCGCAGCAGCCACAGGTCCACCGGCTCTTCGGCGCTGCGCACCTGGGCGTGCAGCCAGCGGGCCTGCGGCATGTCGGCCAGCGCGTGCAGGAAGGTGATCTTGAGTTCGACGAAGGCCCGGCGCGCGGCCAGCCGCGCGCTGCGATCGCCCGGCACGCCGGCGCCGGGGCTGAAGTGGCGCGGCGCGGCGACCTGCATCACAGCGTGGCGAACTGCGAGCGGGGCGCGCGCGTCGGGAAGTGGCGGTTCAGCAAGGCCAGTCTCTCGTCGGCCACGCTCTGGCTGTGCGCCAGGCCGATGACGCGGTAGGTGGCGGAGCGCAGGTGCCACAGATCACGCAACGAGCGCGAGTCGGCGATGTGCCGGCGCAGCGCGCGCGCCTCGTCGCTGTCGATGTCGGCCAGCAGCCTGGCGAATTCGCCGCGCACGGCGGGCATGCGGTTGGGCGCCGGGGCGGCATCCTGCGGCGACGGCGCAAGCAGCCAGAACATCGCGCGCTGCCAGGCGCCGGCGGGAGCGTGGCGCAGCGTCGGCGGACAGACTTCGGTGCGCAGGCTGCTCGGCGCCGCCAGCTTGGAGCGGCGGCCCCGACGGGGCAGGATTTGCAGCGAGGTGAGCATGGTGTGATATCGGGCACACAAGGGCTGGACTTGAGCGCTATGGTGGTGCGGCCGGCGGCAGGCAAAACGTCGAACAAGGCGGCCTTCGGCAGCCAGTTCACTCGCCACCGCGTCACAGGCGAACCCCGATGGCGCCGGCCCGGGCACACGCTACGCTCCCGACCGTGGCTTAGCGAAACGAGTATCGAGTGGCGACGAAGTGGCTGAAACGGGTGGCTTGGGGGGCGCTGCTGCTGGCGACGGCGGTCGTGCTGGCGGTGATCTGGTACGGGCAGCGCACGCTGCCACGCACCGCGGGTGAAATCACGCTGTCCGGCGCGGCCGGTGAAGTGCGCATCGAACGCGACGCCCACGGCATCCCGCACGTACGCGCCGGCAGCGAGCACGACGCCTACTTCGGCCTCGGCGTGGCGCACGCACAGGACCGGCTGTGGCAGATGGAAACGCACCGCCGCATCGGCGCCGGCCGGCTGGCCGAGGTGTTCGGCGAAAGTGCGCTCGACACCGATCGATTCCTGCGCGCGCTGGGCGTGCGTCGGGCTGCGGCCGCGCAGTGGCAGCAGCTGGACGCCGCGTCACGCGCCGCGCTGCAAGCCTACGCCGCGGGCGTCAACGCCGTGCTGCGCACGGAGCTGCGCGCGCGGCCGCCGGAGTTCGTGATCCTGGGCATCGAGCCCGAGCCCTGGGACCCCGTCGACAGCCTGGCCTGGGGCATCATGATGGCCTGGGACCTGGGCGCCAACTGGACCACCGAGCTGCTGCGGCTGCGCCTGGCACTGCAGATGCCGGTGGCGCGCATCAACCAGCTGCTGCCGGCCTACCCGGGGGAGACGCTGCCGGCCACCGCCGACTACGCGGCGCTGTTCCGCGGCCTCGGGCTGGCCGGTGGTGCGCTGCAGACGGCCTGGCAACGGCTGCCCGAGATCGCCCCGCCTTCGGGCGTCGAGGGCGTGGGCTCCAACAACTGGGTCGTCGCCGGGTCGCACACCAGCACCGGCCGGCCGCTGCTGGCCAACGACCCGCACCTCAAGCTCAGCGCGCCCGCGCTGTGGTACTTCGCGCGCCTCGAGGCCCCCGGCCTGAAAGTGGCTGGGGCAACGCTGCCGGGCCTGCCGGTGGTGGTGCTGGGGCAGAACGAGCACATCGCCTGGGGCTTCACCAACACCGGACCCGACGTCCAGGACCTCTACCTGGAGCAGATCGATGCCGCCGACGCCGGCCGCTACCGCACCCCCGACGGCTGGGCGCCGTTCGAGACCGGCACTGAGATCATCAAGGTCAAGGGCCGTCCCGACGTCGCCGTGACCTGGCGGCGCACGCGCCACGGGCCGGTGATCTCGGACGCCGGCAGCACGGCCGACGTGCTGGGCCCGCGCGATAAGCCCGGCTACGCGCTGGCCATGCGCTGGCCCGCGCTCGACGCCGACAGCGACCCGGTGGGCACGGCCCGGGTGATGCAGAACGCCACCACGGTGGCCGCCTTCGTCGACGCCACGCGGTCGTTCGTGGCGCCGATGCAGAACATGGTGGTCGCCGACCGTGGCGGCCACATCGGCTTCGTCTCGCCCGGCCGCGTTCCCGTGCGCAAGCCAGAAAACGACCTCCGCGGCCTGGTGCCGGCGCCGGGCTGGGACGCGCGCTACGACTGGGCCGGCTGGATCCCTGCCGACGAGACGCCGCGCGAGTCCGACCCGGCGCGCGGCTGGATCGCCACCGCCAACCAGCGCGTCACCGCGCCGGACTATCCGCACTACATCACCAGCGAATGGGCCTTGCCCTACCGGCAGCAACGCATCGAGCAGATGCTGCGGGCGCGGCCCAAGCACACCATCGAGGACCTGGCAGCGATGCAGGCCGACGAGAAGTCGCTCGCCGCGCTGGTGCTGCTGCCGTGGCTGCGCAAGGCCGAGTCGGCGCATCCGCTGGCCGCGGCGGCGCAAGCGCAGCTGCAGTCCTTCGACGGCACGATGGCGGCCGAGCGCGCCGCGCCGCTGATCCTGTGGGCCTGGCAGCGGCAGCTGGCGCGCGGCATCTTCCAGGACGACGCGGGCGACGCGCTGTGGGAACGCTCGCTGGCCACGCGCAGCTTCCAGGACGCGCTGGAAGGCGTGCTCGAGCGCGACGACGCGAGCTGGTGCGACGACCGCCGCACGCCGGCGGCGGAGACCTGCGCCATGCAAAGCGGCGCGGCGCTGACGCGCGCGCTGGACGAACTGCAGGCCCGCTTCGGCAGCGACGTCGCACAGTGGCAGTGGGGCCAGGCGCACCAGGCGCGTTCGGAGCACCGGCCGTTCAGCCGCGTCAAGGCGCTGGCGCGCTGGTTCGAACTGCG
>CAYJOA010000153.1:6370-9866 GCA_964371495.1 uncultured Rubrivivax sp. | reverse complement strand
CCCCCCCCCCCCCCCCCCCCCCCCCCCCCCCCCCCCCCCCCCCCCCCGCGCCCCCACGGCCCCCCTTTGCCTGCCCACCCCCCGTTGAGGACCCGATGAACAAGACTCACAAACCCCGGCACCTGAACTCCGTGCTGCCCCTGCTGCCCCTGGGCGCCCTGGCCGCAGGCCTGGGCCTGGGCAGCGCCGCGCTGGCGCAGGGCACGCCCGGCAGCGGCGACACCGTGCTGCCGGTGATCCGCGCCAAGGCCGCGGCGGAACCCACCGGCAAGGAGGCCGTGCAGGCCACCACCACCACCATCGGCAAAGGCAAGCAGGAATTGCGTGACGTGCCGCAGAGCGTGACCGTGGTCACCGAACGCCTGATCGACGACCGCAACCTCGACACGCTGAAGGAGACCCTGAAGAACACCGCCGGCATCAGCTTCCTGGCCGCCGAAGGCGGCGAGGAGGACATCCGGCTGCGCGGCTTCTCGCTGCAGGCCACCGGCGACATCTTCGTCGACGGCCTGCGCGACCCGGCCTTCTACGAACGCGACAGCTTCAACTGGGACCGCCTGGAAGTGCTGCGCGGCTCGGCGTCGATGCTCTTCGGCCGCGGCTCCACCGGCGGCGCCGTCAACCAGGTGAGCAAGCTGCCGCGGCTGTTCCAGCCCAACGAGCTCGCGATGACCTTGGGCAGCGGCAACTACCGCCGCGGCACCGTCGACGTCAACCGGGTCGTCGGCGAGAACGCCGCGCTGCGCATCAACGCCATGGTCAACCAGGCCGACAACGACGGCGCCGGCATCGACAAGTGGGGCCTCGCACCCAGCGTGCGCTGGGGCATCGGCACCGCCGACGAATTCCTCGTCGGCCTGTACCACCTGGACAACGAGAACGGCATCAATTACGGACTGCCCTGGCTGACCGGCAAGATGCTGCCGCTGGACCCCGACGCCTACTACGGCGCGGCCAGCGATGTCAGCGCCGGCAGCGCCAGCCAGTTCAGCTTCGGCCATGTGCACCGCTTCGCCAACCGCACCGAGTGGAAGACGACGGCGCGCCTGGGCCGCTACGAACGCGACCAGCGCGCCAGCGCGATCCGCTTCGCGCCCGCCACCCTGCAGCCCGGCGGCCTGGCGGTGACGCCCGCGACCTTCGGCCCTGCGACCGTGCTGCGCCGCTCGAACGGCGGCGTGCACGCCAAGATCCAGGACCTGGAGTCGCTGACGGTGCAGAGCGACTTCGACACCAAACTCCAGGCCTGGGGTCTGAAGCACTCGGTACAGGCCGGGGTCGACGTCGCCGCCGACGACTTCACCGGTTATGCCGCCGCCAACCCGGCCGTCGGCGCACCGGTCAAGCCCGACACCACCGTCGGCACCCCCAACGACGGCGCCTGGGTCGACGAGTCGCTGCGCATCGTCAACAAGAACCGCGACTTCGAGTCCAAGGCGGTGGGCGTCTACGCGCAGGACCTGGTGCAACTTGCCCCGGCATGGAAGGTGCTCGGGGGCCTGCGCTGGGACCGCTTCGAGGGCCGCTACCGCACGTTCTCGACGGCCACCGCCAACTTCGGCGCCATCACCGCCGATCGCTCGCGCTCCGACTCGCTGTGGAGCAAACGCTTCGGCGTGCTGTACCAGCCGACGCCACTGAGCTCCTACCACTTCTCCTGGGGCACCAGCTTCAACACCTCGGGCGATGCCTATCAGTACGACGCGCTGGGGTCGAATACGCCGCCCGAACGCAGCCGCAACCTCGAGCTCGGCGCCAAGCTCGACAGCGCCGACGGCAAGGCGACGCTGCGGCTGGCGCTGTTCCACGCCACCAAATACAACGAACGCAACCGCGACGAGGACTCGGTGAGCCCGACGAACTACGTGCTGTCGGGCGAGCGCCATGCCGCCGGGCTGGAGATCGACGTCGCCGGGCGCATCACGCCGGCCTGGGAGGTCTATGTCTCGTACGCCTGGATCCCCGACGCCGAGGTCGACAAGGCCTCGTCGGTGCTCGGCACCACGCTCATCGGCGAGACCGTCGGCCAGCGCCCCGGCCTGACGCCGCGCCACAGCGGCACGGTGTGGAGCACCTGGCAGGCGACACCCAAGCTGCGCCTGGGCGCCGGCCTGAACCTGCGCAGCAAGGACTCGCCGCAGCAGAGCACCATCGTCGCGCCGGGTTACGCCACCGCCGACGCAATGGCCGAATACGACGCCGGGGCGCTGCTGTTCAAGCTCAACGTCAGCAACATTGCCGACAAGCTGTACGCCGACATGCTTTACCGCGGCCACTACATCGCTGGCAAGCCACGCACCGTGCAGCTGACCACGGCCTTCAAATTCTGAATCCCGGAGATCCGATCATGAAACGCCGCACCGCCTTGCTGGCGCCTTTGCCCTTGCTGGCAGGTCACGCCTGGGGCCTGGAGCGCATGCCCGCGGACCAGGCCGAAACCGCGCCGCGCCTGGCCACCACCTGGCGGGTGCCCGGCGCCGCGCACGGCGACGATGGTTATCACGCCGGCGTGCTGGCGCTGGACTGGGCCGGTGGCCGCATGCATCTGCAGGCCGACGTCGCATTGCCGTCGCGTGCCCACGGCCTGCTGGCGCTGCCCGACGGCGGCTTTGCCGTGGTCGCCAACAGGCCCGGGCGCTGGCTGCTGCGCTGCGACGCGGCCGGCCGCATCGTGGCACGGCACGACATCGATGCCGAGCGGCCGCAGCGCAGCTTCAATGGCCATGTCGAGTCGACACCAGACGGGCGCTGGGTCCTCACCGTCGAGACCGACATCGCCAGTGGCGAGGGCTGGATCGGCGTGCGCGACCCGCAGACGCTGGCGCGCGTGGCGGCGTATCCCAGCCAAGGACTCGACCCGCACCACCTCAGCTTCGATGCGGCGGGCGCGCTGGTCGTCGTCAACGGCGGCATCCCGCGCGACGCCGCGGGTCGCAAGGTCGAGCTCGGCCGCATGGCGCCGAGCCTGGTGCGCCTGGAAGCCGGCAGCGGGCGCCTGCTCGGCCGCTGGCAGCTGCCCGACCTGCGCCTGAGTCTGCGTCACCTCGCCTGGGCGCACGGCCCGGCACCGCTGCTCGGGCTGGCGCTGCAAGCCGAGCACGACGATGCGGTCGAACGTGAACAGGCGCCGCTGCTGGCGGTGTGGGACGGCCGCACGATGACCGTGCCCAGCCGTGACACCAGCGGCGGTGGCTATGCCGGCGACATCGCCGCCGCGCCCGGCGGCGGCTTCGTGCTCAGCGCGCAGAAGCGCCGTCTGGGCCTGTGGTGGCACCCGGGCCGCCCGGCCGAGATGACGCGGGTGGCCGAATTGACCGAACCATGCGCGCTGGTCGATACCGCAGACGCTGCCGGCGTGCACATCAGCGCCGGGCGTGGCGTGGCGCGCTGGCACGCCCGGCTGGCGCCGCAGATGCTGCCCTGGCCGATGGCGCTGGCACCGGACAACCACGCGGTGCGACTGGCCGAAACCTGAACCCCCGGCGCAAGCGCCTCC
>CAYJOA010000153.1:0-6360 GCA_964371495.1 uncultured Rubrivivax sp. | reverse complement strand
CCCCCACCCCCCGCCCCCCGCCCCGCCGCGCCGCCCGCGGGCGGCCGGCGCCGAGGCGGGGCGCGCCGCCGCGGCGCGCCAGGCCTCGAGCTGCTTGAGCCACGCGGTCCAGTCGTAGGGGCCGCTGTCGAAGCGCTTCTGCAGATTGCTCAGCACACTGCCCCAGGCGCGGTCGAAATAGGCGTAGGCCTGGTCCCACTGGCCACCGTCGCCCCAGCCGGTGTGGTGCAGGCTGACCCGGGTCGTCCTGTCGGTCAGCGGCACGAAGCGCACGACGACGAAGGTGCGCTGGGCGCGCGCCTCGGGCAGGTGCGGCGGTGCGTTCCAGTCGAAGGAGATCATCTTCTTCGGCTGCACCGCCATGTAGCGCACGTCGTCGGCGCCCTTGGCGCCGGCCGGCGCACCGGGGTCCATGTGGATGTGGAAGGCGCCGCCGACGCGCGGCTCTATCCTCGCGTCGGGCGCGAAGAAACCGACGATGCCGTCGCGCGTGGTCCAGGCATCCCAGACCTGGTCGAGCGTGGCGTTGACGACGACCTCCTTGTCGATGGCACGTTCGGCAGCCTGCGCTGCGCCCAGGCCGGCGGCGAGCACCAGGCCGAGCACGGCAGATGTGCGAAGGGGGTCCATGTCGGCTCCAGTGCAGTGCGGGTGATGTCGGCTGCTCAGCGCACCGCCAGCGGCCGCTTGCGGCGCGGCGGCGGGAACAGCTGGTCGATTTGCGCCAGTTCGGCGGCGCCCAGGCGCAGCTCCTGCGACGCCCAGTTGTGTTGCAGGTGCACGGCACGCGACGACTTGGGGATGGCCATCACGCCGGGCTGCCGCAGCACCCAGGCCAAGGCCACCTGCGCCGGCGTGGCGCCGTGGCTCTCGGCCACCGCGCGCAGCGACGGGTGGTCGACGAGCGCGCCCTGGTCGACGGGGCTGTAGGCCATCAGCGGCATCTGGTGCAGCTGCTGCCAGGGCAGCAGGTCGAACTCGATGCCGCGCTCGCTGAGCGAGTAGTAGACCTGGTTGGCCGCGCAGCCCTTGCCGCCGGGCAAGGCCGCCAGTTCACGCAGGTCGTCGACGTCGAAGTTGCTCACCCCCCATTGCCGGATCCAGGCCCGGCGCTGCAGCTGCTCGAAGCCGCGCACGGTGTCGGCCAGGGGCACGCCGCCGCGCCAGTGCAGCAGGTACAGGTCGATGCAGTCGAGCTGCAGCCGGCGCAGGCTGCTTTCGCAGGCCGCCAGCACGCCGTCGGTGGTGGCGTGCTGCGGCAGCACCTTGGACACCACGAACAGCTCGTCACGCGCCACGCCCTCGCGCAAGGCCTCGGCCAGCGCGTCGCCGAGCACGGCCTCGGCGGCGCCGTCGGCGTACATCTCGGCGGTGTCGACGACGCGGTAGCCGATGTCCAGCGCCAGCCGCAGCGCGCGCACCTCGGCGGCACGCTGCGTCTGGTCCTCGCCCATGCGCCAGGTGCCCAGGCCGAGCGCCGGACGCTCCTCGCCACTGGGGAAGGTGACGTCGGGCACCGGCAGCGGTCGCGCATCCATGCACGAATGCTAGCCCCAGCACGCCGCGCCGCGATAGCGTGGGAAACGGCGCTTTATCATTGCAGGTGATGCAAGCCGGCCTCCCCGACCTCGCCCAGGTGCGCCTGGACAACGCGCTGGCGCTGTTCGAGGAATTCGTGCGCCAGACCGCACGCCACGCCGACGCCGCCACGCTGCGCGGCCTGGAGCGGCGCTTCGCCGAGCGGCTGCAGATCCAGCCCAGCTACTGGAGCCAGATCAAGGGCCGCTCGCGGCAGATCGGCGAGCGGCTGGCGCGGCAGTTCGAGCAGCTCAGCCACAAGCCGCGCGGCTGGATGGACCTGCCGCATGCACCGCCGGCCACGGCACTCGTTGGTGCCGCAGCCGGCGAGACGGCGGCCGGCCGCGCGCCCGGCGCGGCGGCAGCGGCCGCCGACGAGCTGGCGCCGCAGGACGACGACGAGCGCTTCATCGTCGGCCTCGTGCTCACCTACTACCGGCGTCACCCGCAACGTGCACGCACACGCCTGCTCGACCTGCTGGGCGAGGTGTTGACGCCGCCGGCCGCCGCGGCTGCAACGAAGGCAGGCGCAACGCAGCCTGCGGCGCGGCCGCCGGCTTCGCGACCCGGCGCCGCGGCGCCAAGCGCCGAAGACGCGCACACGCTGTGGCTGCGCACGCAGACCGGCGTGGCGCCGCTCAAGCGCGGCCGCTGAGCGGGTGGCCGCGGCGGGCCGCGCCGGCGACGACGGTTCGCCCATGTTGGGGATGACCCTGAGATCAAGACCCCTTGCGCATTGATAACGTCATGTTTATCATTTGCGCAAGCGTGCAGAGCCACTGCAAGTTGTCGCAGGCGCTGCATACCGATCAACCCACCCGGACCGCCATGTTCCCGTTCATGCCCATCGCCGAACTGCTCGCCTGCCGCCCGGCGGCAGCAGGTGCCGTCGGTGTCCTGAACGTGACGGGTGTGTTCGTCGATGGTGCCCCGCCCGGGGCAGGCGTGCGCTGAAGGTCTCGTCCGCGAGACACACGCCGCTCCAGGCCCGGGTTGCACCAGCGACCCGGGCCTTTTGTCTTTTGGCCGCCCGACCCGAAAGGAGACCCCGATGAAGTTGTCCTTGAAGACCCCGAAGCCGCGCAACCCGCTGGTGGCCCCGAGCCTGCAGCGCAAGGCCGGCAGTCATCGCCCCAGCGGCGGCGCGAGCCGCCAGCACGCCTGCGCAGCGCTGCGCCGCGAAGTCCAGCGTTTGCGACCGAGTCCCTAGATCCACCCACGGGAACCCCGCCACGACCGCGGCCAGGGCACCCACAGGAGACCGTCATGATGAGAGATCTTCCCTATGTCGATGCCCTGCCCGAGGACCGCCGTGCGCGCCGCCTCGTGGCCGTCGCGCTGCGCGCGGCCAGCCGTGCCCTGGACCGCCTGGCCCGGCGTCTGGCCCATGTCGAACTGCGCGAGCGGCCCGAGCCGGTGCTGGAGTTCTACGCCGAAGCCGGCGCCCCCGAAGGCGCGCTGTACGTCGACGGCCGCCTGGTCGGCGTCGTCACCGGCGTGAGACGGCTGTGACCGCGCCGGCCCCACCGCGACGCCCGCGACGCGCTGGCGTCGCGGGTGTGACAGCCGGGCTGGCCAGGCCCACGCATGCTCGGGCGCTTCGCTTCTGCCAGGAACCCCAATGACCCAGGACACCGGACAACGCCTGCTCATCGACCGCAGCGACCTGCGCCGCACGCAGATCGCGCCCGATCCGGACAGCCCCGCGCAGCGGCCGCTGCAGCCCGGCCAGGCCCGGCTGGTGGTCGAGCGCTTCGCGCTCACCGCCAACAACATCACCTACGCCGCCTTCGGCGACGTCATGAAGTACTGGCAGTACTTCCCGGCACCCGACGCCGCCTGGGGCTGCCTGCCGGTGTGGGGTTTTGCGGTGGTGGCCGAATCACGCGCCGCAGGCGTGGCCGTGGGGCGGCGCTTCTGGGGCTACCTGCCCGCCGGCACGCACCTGGTCGTGCAGCCCACACGTGTCAGCGGTGCCGGTTTCGTCGATGCTGCCGAGCACCGCCAGGAAGGAGCCGCCGTCTACAACCAGTACACCGCCTGCGACACCGACCCGACCTGGCAGCCGCACACCGAAGGCCTGCAGGCGGTGCTGCGGCCGCTGTTCACGACGTCCTTTCTGATCGACGACTTCCTGGCCGACAACGCTTACTTCGGCGCCCGCCAGTTGCTGCTGTCCAGCGCATCGAGCAAGACCGCCTACGGCACCGCTTTCTGCCTGGCGCTACGCCGCGGCGCACCGGGCACGCCGGCGGTGGTCGGCCTCACGTCGCCTGGCAAGCTGGACTTCACGCGTGCGCTGGGTTGTTACGACGGCGTGCACCGTTACGACGAGATCGAAGGTCTCGACCCCGAGGTGCCCACGGTGTACATCGACTTCGCGGGCGATGCCGGTTGCCGGCGCACCGTGCACGAGCACTTCGGTGCCGCGCTGGTCTACAGCAGCTCGATCGGCGGCACGCACTGGGCCGAACTCGGCAGCGCCCAGGGCCTGCCCGGGCCACGCCCGGTGCTGTTCTTCGCCCCGGCGCAGATCAAGCGGCGCAGCGCGCCACCGCCCGAAGGATGGGGCCGCGACACCATGCAGCAGCGGCTGGCGGCAGCCTGGGCCGCGTTCGTCGCGCGTGTCGGGCGCGCCGACGACCCGTGGCTGCAGATCGTCGACCTTGGCGGCGCAGCGGCATTGCAGGCGGCCTACACTGCGCAGCTCGATGGCCGAGCCGATGCACGCGCCGGACTGATGCTGACGCTGCAGGCTCAAGACTGAGCTTGGCGCGGCCGATACCCGTTGACGACCCGGGTCCACAGCCCAAACCATGCCAGCGCCTGACGATTTCATCACCCACGCACCGCGCAACCTGGCGGCCTGGGTGGCGCTGTTCGATCCTGCCGGCCTGCCGGTGCTGGCGAGCACGGCATTGGCGCTGGAGGAACTGCGTCCCGTGGAGGATTCGGTGGACGCGCACCTGCTGGCCGAAACCATCACCAGCGATCCGCTGATGACCTTGAAACTGCTGTCGCACGTGGCCCGGTTGCGGCATGGCCGTGGCGGCAGCGACACCGAAACCGTGACCGAGGCGCTGGTGATGCTGGGCATCCCGCCGTTCTTCCGTGGCTTCGGCCCGCAGACGGCGGCCGAGGACGTGTTGGCCGGCCTGCCGCAAGCGCTGGCCGGCTTTCACGACGTGCTGCGCCGCTCGCACCGCGCGGCACGATTTGCCATCGGTTTCGCCGTCCACCGCATGGACCCCGACGCCAGGGTGATCCACGAAGCAGCGCTGCTGCACGGCTTCGCCGAGCTGCTGCTGTGGCTGCGTGCGCCGGCACAGGCGCTGGCCATCGCGCAGCGCCAGCAACTCGAGCCGACGCTGCGCTCGGCCGCTGTGCAGCGCGAGTACCTGCACATTGAACTGTCCGAGCTGCAGCATGCCTTGATGGCGGCCTGGCATCTGCCGACCACCCTGGTGCAGATCACCGACGAAAGTGCGCGCGTCGAGACCCGCCAGCAACGCAACGTGCGGCTGGCGATCCGGGTCGCCCGGCACAGTGCTCAGGACTGGGACAACCCGGCACTGCCCGACGACGTGACGGAGATCGGCCAGTTGCTGCAGCTCGGGCCCGAGCCGACGATGCACCTGCTGCGCGAAATCGACGACGACGGCTGAGAACCTGTGAACGGAACCGGCGTGGCCACGTCGCCGGCGATGACCCTCGCATCCTCGAGCCGCGTGACTGCCGCATACAGTTCGCGTTTCCGTTCTTGGCGCGAGGCGACACCATGCAGTTCACCCCCTGGGACAACCCGATGGGCACCGACGGCTTCGAGTTCATCGAGTACGCCGCCCCCGACCCGGCCGCCATGGGCGCACTGTTCGAGCGCATGGGTTTCACCGCGATTGCCCGCCACCGCCACAAGAACGTGCTGCTGTACCGGCAGGGCGGCATCAACTTCATCGTCAATGCAGAGCCCGACTCGTTTGCGCAGCGCTTCGCGCGGCTTCACGGGCCCAGCATCTGCGCCATCGCCTTCCGCGTGCAGGATGCACGTGCCGCCTACGAACGCGTGCTGGCCATGGGCGCCTGGGGTTACGCCGGCAGCACCGGACCCGGGGAACTGAACATCCCGGCCATCAAGGGCATCGGCGACAGCCTGATCTACCTGGTGGACAAGTGGCGCGGCAAGAACGGCGCCCGCGACGGTGACATCGGCAACATCGGCTTCTTCGACGTCGACTTCGAACCGCTGCCAGGTGCCAGCCTCGACCCGCCGGGCCACGGCCTGACCTACGTCGACCACCTCACGCACAACGTGCACCGCGGCCGCATGGGCGAATGGGCCGACTTCTACGAACGCCTGTTCAATTTCCGCGAGGTGCGCTACTTCGACATCGAAGGCCAGGTCACCGGCGTCAAGAGCAAGGCCATGACCAGCCCCTGCGGCAAGATCCGCATCCCGATCAACGAGGAAGGCAACGAGAAGGCTGGCCAGATACAGGAGTACCTGGACATGTACCACGGCGAAGGCATCCAGCACATTGCGCTGGGGTCGGTCGATCTTTTCGCTACGGTCGATGCGCTGCGCGAGCGCGGAGTCAAACTGCTCGACACCATCGACACCTACTACGAACTCGTCGACAAGCGCATCCCCGGCCATGGCGAGAACGTCGCCGAACTGCGCAAACGCAAGATCCTCGTCGACGGCAAGGCCGGTGAACTGCTGCTGCAGATCTTCAGCGAGAACCAGCTCGGCCCGATCTTCTTCGAGTTCATCCAGCGCAAGGG
>CAYJOA010000152.1:5841-9866 GCA_964371495.1 uncultured Rubrivivax sp. | reverse complement strand
TGGTTCGGACGCCAGGACCGCGACGGCTTCGCCTACCGCAGCTGGGTCAAGGGCAAGGGCGTGCCGCACGACCAGTTCGACGGCCGGCCCGTCATCGGCATCTGCAACACCTTCAGCGAGCTCACGCCCTGCAACAGCCATTTCCGCACCCTGGCCGAGCAGGTGAAGATCGGCGTCTACGAGGCCGGCGGCTTTCCGCTGGAGTTTCCGGTCATGTCGCTGGGCGAAACGCTGCTGCGCCCGACCGCCATGCTCTACCGCAACCTGGCCAGCATGGACGTCGAGGAAAGCATCCGCGGCAACCCCATCGACGGCGTGGTGCTGCTGATGGGCTGCGACAAGACGACACCATCGCTGCTGATGGGTGCGGCCAGCGTCGACCTGCCGACCATCGGCGTCAGCGGCGGCCCCATGCTCAACGGCAAGTGGCGCGGCCAGGAACTCGGCTCGGGCACCGGCGTTTGGCAGATGAGCGAGCAGGTGCGCGCCGGCACGCTGAAGCTGGCCGACTTCTTCGAGGCCGAGAGCTGCATGCACCGCAGCCACGGCCACTGCATGACCATGGGCACCGCCAGCACCATGGCCTGCATGGTCGAAGCGCTCGGCGTCGGCCTGCCCGGCAATGCCGCCTACCCGGCCGTCGATGGCCGGCGCAACGTCATCGCACGCAACGCCGGCCGGCGCATCGTCGAGATGGTGCACGAAGACCAGAAGCTGTCGCAGATCCTCACCCGCGAGGCTTTCGAGAATGCCATCCGCACGCTGGCCGCCATCGGCGGCAGCACCAACGCGGTGATCCACCTCATCGCCATCGCCGGGCGCCTGGGCGTGCCGCTGACGATCGACGATTTCGACCGCCTGGCCAGCGAGATGCCCTGCCTGGTGAACCTGCAGCCCAGCGGCCAGTACCTGATGGAGGACTTCTGCTACGCCGGCGGCCTGCCCGTGGTGATGAAGGAAATCGCCTCGCTGCTGCATCTGGGCGCCGTCACCGCCAACGGTTGCACGGTGGGCGAGAACGTCGCCGAGGCGCAGAACTTCGACCCCGAGGTCATCAAGACGATGGCCGCGCCCTTCAAGGCCCACGCCGGCATCGCCGTGTTGCGCGGCAACCTGGCGCCGCGCGGTGCGGTCATCAAGCCCAGCGCAGCGACGCCGGCCTTGATGGTGCACACCGGGCGCGCTGTGGTGTTCGAGGACAGCGACGACTTCCACCGCCGCATCGACGACGACAGCCTGGATGTCGACGAGACCTGCGTGCTGGTGCTGAAGAACTGCGGCCCCAAGGGCTACCCCGGCATGGCCGAGGTCGGCAACATGCCGCTGCCGCCCAAGGTGCTGAAGAAGGGCGTCACCGACATGGTGCGCATCAGCGACGCGCGCATGAGCGGCACTGCCTACGGCACCGTGGTGCTGCACACCGTGCCCGAGGCTGCCGCCGGCGGCCCGCTCGCGCTGGTGAAGAACGGCGACCTGATCACGCTGGACGTGCCGGCGCGCAAGCTGCACCTGCATGTCGACGACACTGAACTCGAGCGCCGCCGCGCCGACTGGCAGCCGCCCGTGCCGCCGCTGCAAAGCGGTTATTGGAAGCTCTACATCGACACCGTGCTGCAGGCCGACGAAGGCGCCGACCTGGACTTCCTGCGCGGCAAGCGGGGGGCCTTCGTCCCCAAGGACAACCACTGAACTGCGCAGCAGTTCGGTGCTTGCGGTGTAGGCTCGGATCGCATGGCGATGTGAGCCGGCACCACGATCTTCGACCCCAGGACCCCCAGACATGAACGAACACAAGATCGCCCTCGTCACCGGTGCCGGCAGCGGCATCGGCCGCGCCTGCGCACTCGGCCTGCTGGCCGACGGCTGGGCGGTGGCGCTGGTCGGCCGCCGCGCCGACGCGCTGCAGGCCACGGCCGACGCTGCAGGCGAGGCCGCGGCGCGCGGCGTCGTGATGCCCTGCGACGTGTCCAAGGAGGCCGAGGCCGCCGACGCCTTCGCCCCCGTCACGGCGCGCTTCGGCCGCCTGGACCTGCTGGTCAACAACGCCGGCATCGGCGCGGCCGCCACCCCCCCCGACGCGGTGAGCGGCGACGACTGGCGGCGCGCCGTGGACGTCAACCTCAACGGCGCTTTCTACTGCCTGTCGCAGGCCTTCAAGCTGATGAAGGAGCAGCAGCCGATGGGCGGGCGCATCATCAACAACGGCTCGATTTCGGCGCATGCGCCGCGGCCGGGGTCGATCGCCTACACCGCCACCAAACACGCCATCAGCGGACTGACGAAGACAGCGGCGCTGGACGGCCGGCCGTGGGACATCGCGGTCGGGCAGATCGACATCGGCAACGCTGCCAGCGAGATGACGGCGCGCATGGTCAACGGCGTGCTGCAGGCCGACGGCAGCGTCAAGCCCGAGCCACGCATGGATCTGCAGGCAGTGGTCGACACCTTCATGGCCATGGTGCGCCTGCCGCTCACCGCCAACGTGCTGTCCGTGACCGTGATGGCGACGAAGATGCCCTTCGTCGGCCGCGGTTGAAAGGGGACTTCGATGTCCAGACCGATCGGATTCATCGGCGCCTCGGGCCTCATGGGCCATGGCATGGCCAAGCACCTGCTGGCCAAGGGCCACGGCCTGATGCTGCACGTCAACACGCGGCCTGAGCGTGTCGCCGACCTGCTGGCGGCAGGCGCCAGGCAGGCCGAGTCGCGTGCCGACATGGCCACCGAGTGCGAACTCGTCTTCCTCTGCGTCACCGGTTCGCCGCAGGTGCAGGAGTCGGTGGGCGCCTTGCTCGAAGGGCGCCGCGCCCAGCCCGAGCCGCGGCCGCCGCTGACGATCGTCGACTGCTCGACCAGCGAGCCGGCCGGCTCGCGCCAGATGCGCGAGTGGTGCGCCGCGCTGGACGCGGTGTTCATCGACGCCCCGCTGACGCGCACGCCGGTGGAGGCCGAAGCCGGCCGCCTGAACGTGATGGTCGGCGCCGAGCCGGAGGACTTTGCGCGTCTGCAGCCCGTCCTGCGCTGTTTTGCCGAGAACGTGTTCCACGCCGGCGGCCCCGGCGCCGGGCACACCGTGAAGCTGCTCAGCAACTTCATCGCCCAGGCCATCTGCACCGCCACCGCCGAGGCCTTTGCCGTCGGCAAGAAGGCGGGTGTGGACCCGCGCCGGCTGGTCGAGGTGGTGAGCGCCGGCGGCGCCAACTCGGGCCTGTTCCAGGCCATGGCCAAGACGCTGGACGGCGACCTCACCGGGCTCAGGTTCGAACTCGACAACGCGCGCAAGGACATCCGCTACTACACCCACCTGGCCGAGGACCTGGCCGTGCCCACCGTGGTCGGCGAAGGCGTGCACCAGTCGCTGGTGCTGGCCAGCGCGCTGGGCCACGGCCGCAAGTTCGTGCCCGCGCTGGTGCAAGCGCAGGAGCAACTGGCCGGCACGCAGATCGTGCCGCGCTGAACGGCGGCACCGAGGACGCACCTCCCATGTCCCTGGCCTGCCTGATCCACGGCGCGCACGACCTGCGGCTGGAACAAGAGACACCGCCGCCGCTGGGCGCCCACGACGTGCTGCTGCGGCTGGGCGCCGGCGGCATCTGCGGCTCGGACCTGCACTACTACCAGCACGGCCGCGTCGGCAGCTTCGTCGTGCGCGAGCCGCTGGTGCCGGGGCACGAGGCGTCGGGCGTCGTCGTCACCGTGGGCAGCGAAGTCACACGCGTCGCTCCCGGTCAACGGGTGGCCATCAACCCTTCGCATCCCTGCGGCCGCTGCGACTACTGCGCGGCCGGCCGCGGCAACCTGTGCCGGAAGATGTTCTTCCTGGGCAGCGCCAGCGTCTTCCCGCACGCCCAGGGCATGTTCCGCGAGCGCTTCGTGATGGCCGAGCGGCAGCTCACGCCCGTCACCGAAGACCACATCACGCTGGGCGAGATCGCCTGCGCCGAGCCGCTGTCGATCGGCCTGCACGCCATCCACCGTGCCGGGCCGGTGCTCGGCGAAACCGTGCTCGTCACCGGCGGGGGCAC
>CAYJOA010000152.1:0-5741 GCA_964371495.1 uncultured Rubrivivax sp. | reverse complement strand
TTCGACTGGGCGGTGCAGGCGATACGCACGCGGCGCCTCGACGTGCGGCCGCTGATCAGCGCGCAACTGCCGCTGGCGCGTTCGCAGGAAGCCTTCGAACTGGCGCTGGACAAGTCGCGCAGCACCAAGGTTCAACTCGTGACCGAATGAAGTGAGACCATGAGCCACAGACTCGCAGGCAAGACCGCTTTCATCACCGCCGCCGGACAGGGCATCGGCCGCGCCGTCGCACTGGCCTTCGTGCGCGAGGGCGCACGCGTGGTGGCCACCGACATCAGCGCCGCGCTGCTGGAATCGCTGCACGCCGAATGCGGCTGCACCGTGCAACGGCTGGACGTCATCGACCTGGCCGCCGTCGGCGCCGCCGCCGCCGCGCACACACCGGTGGACGTGCTCTTCAATGGCGCCGGCTTCGTGCACGCCGGCACCGTGCTCGACTGCACCGAGGACGAATGGGACTTCGCCTTCGATCTCAACGTGCGCTCGCAATTCCGCACCATCAAGGCCTTCCTGCCCGGCATGCTGGCGCACGGAGGCGGGTCGATCATCAACATGGCCTCGGTCGCCGGCAGCATCAAGGGTGCGCCCAACCGCTTCGTCTACGGCACCACCAAGGCGGCGGTGATCGGCCTGACCAAGGCCGTGGCCGCCGACTTCATCACCCGGGGCATCCGCTGCAACGCCATCTGCCCCGGCACCGTCGAGTCACCGTCGCTGCGCGAGCGCATCGCGGCGCAGGCGCAGGCCAGCGGGCAGACCGTCGCGCAGGTCGAGGCCGCCTTCGTGGCGCGCCAGCCGATGGGCCGCGTCGGCCGTGTCGACGAGATCGCAGCGCTCGCGGTCTACCTGGCCAGCGACGAATCCACCTTCACCACCGGCACCGCCCAGATCATCGACGGCGGCTGGTCCAACTGAGAGAGAAGAATATGAAACTGCTGCGTCACGGCCCCAAGGGCCAGGAAAAGCCCGGTCTGCTCGACGCCCAGGGCCAGGTGCGCGACCTGTCCTCGCTGCTGCACGACATCACGGCGGCCACGCTGTCGCCGGCCGCACTGGACCGCCTGCGCGGCGTCAACCTGGCCAGCCTGCCGGTGGTGCCGCAAGGCACGCTGGCGGTGCCCTGGGTGGGCATGGGCAAGTTCATCGCCATCGGCCTGAACTACGCCGATCACGCGGCCGAATCGAAGATGCCGATCCCCAAGGAGCCGATCGTCTTCATGAAGACGGTGGACAGCGCGGTGGGCTGCAACCATGCCGTGGTGCTGCCGCAGGGTTCGGTGAAGAGCGATTGGGAGGTGGAGCTCGGCGTCGTCATCGGCACGCGGGCGCGCTACGTCGCCGAGGCCGACGCGCTGGCTCACGTCGCCGGCTACTGCGTCGTCAACGACATCTCCGAGCGTGAATACCAGCTCGAGCGCGGCGGCCAGTGGGACAAGGGCAAGGGCTGCGACACCTTCGGCCCGGTGGGCCCGTGGCTGGTGACGGCCGACGAGGTGGGCGACCCGCAGCAGCTCGCCATGTGGCTGGAGGTCAATGGCCACCGCTACCAGAACGGCAGCACGAAGACGATGATCTTCGGCGTGGCGCAGATCGTCAGCTACCTCAGCCGCTTCATGACGCTGAACCCAGGCGACCTCATCACCACCGGCACCCCGCCCGGCGTGGGCATGGGCGTGAAGCCGGAACCGGTGTTCCTGAAACCGGGCGACGTGATGGAACTCGGCATCGAGAATCTCGGGCAGCAGAGACAGTCGGTGTTTGCCTGGGATCCCGCGCTGATCGACGGTTGAACGCCGCGAGGGCAGGCGGCGGCACCGGGACCGCCGTCGGTGCCCGCGGCGTTGCGACCGGGGACCGCGCTTGGGCTATGGTTCGGCTGCCGCGGCGCCGTGCGCCGACCTTCCGGGGAGCTCCATGCAACTCATCCTTTCCGCCGGGTGCATCGTCGTCATCGTGCTGTGGGGCCTGCTGTCGCCCACCACGCTGGCCGCGGTATTCGAGCGCGCCCTGGCTTTGATCACCGTCAACTTCGGCTGGCTCTACCTGTGGGTCGTGCTCGGCCTGGTCGTCGTCTGCGGCATCCTGGCCGTCAGCCGCTACGGCGACCTCAGGCTCGGCGGCGAGGACGACGAGCCCGAGTTCTCGATCGGTGCCTGGTTCGCGATGCTGTTCGCTGCCGGCATGGGCATCGGCCTCGTCTTCTGGGGTGTCGCCGAACCGATCTCGCACTACGGCACGCCGCCGCCCGGCATCGCCGCGAACACACCCGAGGCCGCCGCCGCGGCCATGCGCTACAGCTTCTTCCACTGGGGCCTGCATCCCTGGGCCGTCTACAGCGTGGTGGCGCTGGCGATTGCCTTCTTCACCTTCCGCCGCGGCAAGGCGGCGCTCATCAGCTCGGCCACCGAGTCGCTGCCCTGGCGCTGGATGCAGGGCCTGTCGCCGCTGTTCAACGTGCTGGCCGTCATCGCCACGGCCTTCGGCGTCGCGGCTTCGCTGGGCATCGGCGCGCTGCAGATCAACAGCGGCCTGCACGCCGTGTTCGGTTTGCCGGTGGGCGTGGCATCGCAGCTGGGCATCATCGCGGTCACCACGGTGCTGTTCCTCGGCTCGGCCGTCACCGGCGTGACGCGCGGCATCAAGTGGCTGTCGACGATCAACCTCGGCCTGGCCGCGCTGCTGATGACGGTGATCTTCATCGTCGGCCCCACGGTGGCGATCATCGACACCTTCACCAACACCCTGGGCGCCTACGCCAGCGAGTTCGTGCGCATGAGCCTGCGCACGACACCCTTCCGTGACAGCGGCTGGGTCGGCGACTGGACGGTCTTCTACTGGGCCTGGTGGATCGCCTGGTCGCCCTTCGTGGGCCTGTTCATCGCCCGTGTCTCGCGCGGCCGCACGATCCGCGAGTTCATCGTCGGCACCGTCTTCGCGCCGACGCTGGCCGGCTTTGCCTGGTTCGCGGTCTTCGGCGGCACGGCACTGCAGCTCGAGATCTTCCAGTCGGTGCCGCTCGCCGAGGCCGTCAAGGCCGACGTCTCGACGGCGCTGTTCGCGATGTTCGACGCCTTGCCGATGGGGGCGCTGATGTCGGTCGTGGCCACCGTGCTGGTGCTGGTCTTCTTCGTCACCTCGGGCGACTCGGCCACGCTGGTCCTGGGCATGATGAGCACCGGCGGCACGCCCGATCCGGGGACGCGGGTGAAGCTGGTCTGGGGCCTGCTCGTGGCCGGCATCGCGGCCAGCCTGCTGCTCACCGGCGGCATCCGCGCCGTGCAGACGGCGACCATCGTCTTCGCCTTGCCCTTCACGCTGGTCATCGTGGCGATGACGGTGGCGCTGTGGCGTGGCGTACGCGAGGACTGGCACGACGAGCAGCGGCGCGACCGGGAACTGCGCCGGCGCATGCGCGACATCGTGGCGCGATAGCGGCGAAGAACGGCGACGGGTGGCGACCGATGGCGACGACCGTGGACCTGGGAGTGCTGTCTCTGGCCTTCGGCAAGAGCTTCCTGTTCGTCATCGCGGCCATCCTGCCCATCCTCAACCCGGCGGCAACGGCACCGATCTTCCTCGGCCTGACCGAAGGCGCCAGCGCAGCGACGCGTGCGCTGTTGGCCCGGCGCATCGCGCGCAACATGTTCGCGCTCATGATCGGCTCGATGCTGATCGGCTCCTATGTGCTCGACTTCTTCGGCATCTCGCTGCCTATCGTGCGCGTCGGCGGCGGCATGATCGTCGCCGCCACGGCTTGGCGGCTGCTCACCGCCACGCAGACCACCATCGACAGCCGCAGCGAGCTTGCCGAGGCCTTCACGCCGGAGCAGGCGAGCCGGCAGGCCTTCTACCCACTGACCTTTCCGGTGAGCTGCGGGCCGGGCTCGATTGCCGCCGCGATCACCGTCGGCGTCGCGCTGCACGACGAGAAGCTGTCGCTGTCGCTGGCGCGCATGGGCGGCGCCGTGCTCGGGCTGTTGCTGATCGGCGTCATCATGTTCCTTGCCTTCCGCTACGCCCAGCAGCTGCTCAGGCCGCTGGGCGAAGCCGGCACCGTGGTCTTCCTGCGCCTGTCGGCGTTCATCCTGCTGTGCCTGGGCGTGCAGATCGTCTGGGACGGTGCCAGCGAACTGCTGCGCGGCTTGCTGGATCAGGCGTCGGCGCGCTAGCCCTGCCAGCCAGCGCCGCCATGCTCCCCATCGCACCCTGATCGAGCCGCCGAAAATGTCCAGCCCCGCGATCCGCATCCATCCCGACGACAACGTCGTCATCGCGCGCCGGCAGCTGCTCGGCGGCACGGTGATCGCCGACGAAGGCGTCACCGTCGCCGGGCTGGTGCCGCCGGGGCACAAGGTGGCGACGAGGGCCATCGCTGCCGGCGAGCCGGTGCGGCGCTACAACCAGATCATCGGCACCGCCACGCAGGCCATCGCGGCGGGCCAGCACGTGCACACGCACAACCTCGCCTTCAGCGACTTCGAACGCACCCACGAGCCGGGCGCCGGGGTGGTGCCCACCGCCTACGTCGCCGCGCCGGCCCGCTTCGACGGCATCGTGCGTGCCGACGGCCGCGTCGCCACGCGCAACTACATCGGCGTGCTGACTTCGGTGAACTGCTCGGCCACCGCGGCGCGGGCCATCGCCGACCACTTCCGGCGCGACGTCCGGCCGCAGGCGCTGGCCGACTTCCCCAACGTCGACGGCGTCGTCGCGCTGACCCACGGCATGGGCTGCGCCACCGCCAGCGACGGCGAGGAACTGCAGGTGCTGCGCCGCACGCTCGGCGGTTATGCACGCCACCCCAACTTCGCCGCCGTGTTGGTGGTCGGCCTGGGCTGCGAAACGAACCAGATCCAGGGCCTGGTGGCGCAGGAGGGGCTGCAGGAAGGTGCCAGGCTGGTGACCTTCAACATCCAGGACAGCGGCGGCACCGCCAGGACCGTGGCGCGCGGCATCCAGGAGATCGAGCGTCTGCTTGCCGATGCCAACCGCGTCCAGCGCCAGCCGGTGCCGGCCAGCCACCTGGTCGTGGGGCTGCAATGCGGTGGCAGCGACGGCTACAGCGGCATCAGCGCCAACCCGGCGCTGGGCGCTGCCGTCGACCGCCTGGTGCGCCACGGCGGCACCGCGATCCTGAGCGAGACGCCGGAAATCTATGGTGGCGAACACCTGCTGACGCGCCGCGCCGTCAGCACCGCAGTGGCCGACAAGCTGCGCGCTCGCATCGCCTGGTGGGAGGCCTACACCGCGCGCAACGGCATGAAGATGGACAACAACCCCAGCGCCGGCAACAAGGCCGGCGGCCTGACGACGATCCTGGAAAAGAGTCTGGGCGCGATCGCCAAGAGCGGCACCACGAACCTGGTCGACGTGCTGCAGTACGCCGAAAGCACCCGCGCCCGCGGCTTCGTCTACATGGACACGCCGGGCTACGACCCGGTCTCGGCCACCGGCCAGGTGGCCGGCGGCGCGAATCTGATCTGCTTCACCACCGGCCGCGGCTCGGCCTACGGCTGCGCGCCGAGCCCGTCGCTCAAGCTCGGCACCAACACCGCGCTGTGGCTCAGGCAGCAGGAAGACATCGACCTCGACTGCGGCGGCATCGTCGACGGGCTGGAGACGGTGGACGAAGTCGGCGAACGCATCTTCCAGCTCATGCTGGCCACCGCCTCGGGGCGTGCCACGAAAAGCGAGCTGCACGGCTACGGGCAGAACGAATTCGTGCCCTGGCAGCTGGGTGC
>CAYJOA010000151.1:0-9899 GCA_964371495.1 uncultured Rubrivivax sp. | reverse complement strand
TGATCTCGGTGTTCGTGCCGCTGGCCTTCTTCACCGGCGCGGTGGGCAACATCTATCGCCAATTCTCGGCCGTGATGGCCGCCTCGATCGGCTTCTCGGCCTTCATGGCGCTGTCGCTCACGCCCGCCTTGTGCGCCACGCTGCTCAAGCCGGTCGAGGCCGGCCACCACCACGCCAAGTCCGGCTTCTTCGGCTGGTTCAACCGCGGCTTCTCCGGCACGGCCAAACGATACGAGGGTGCCCTCGCGCGGCTGCTCACGCGCACCGGACGCATGTTGATCGTGTACGGTGCAATCGTCGGCGGGGTGATCTGGCTGGTGCTGCGCCTGCCCACCTCCTTCCTGCCCAACGAGGACCAGGGCTACATTGTCGTCAACGTGCAACTGCCGCCAGGCGCCACGGTCAATCGCAGCGTCAAGGTGATGGAGCAGGTCGAGGGCTTCATGCTCAAGCAGCCCGAGGTCAAGAGCATGGTCAGCGTGCTGGGCTTCAGTTTCTCCGGCCAGGGGCAGAACGCGGCCCTGGCCTTCGTCACCCTGAAGGACTGGGACGAGCGCCACGCGCCGGGCCAGTCGGCACAGGACCTGGCGCGGCGCGCGTTCGGTGCGCTGATGGGCGTGAAGGACGTCTTCATCTTCCCCTTGAGCCCACCGCCCATTCCGGAGCTGGGCAATGCCACCGGTTTCAACTTCCGGTTGCAGGACCGCGGCGGCAATGGCCGTGCGGCCTTGATCGCGGCGCGCAACCAAATGCTCGGCATGGCCTCGCAGAGCAAGCTGCTGGCCGGCGTGCGCCCCGACGGCCTGGAGGACGCGCCCCAGTTGCGCCTGGACATCGACCGCAGAAGGGCGAGTGCATTGGGGGTCGGCTTCGACGCGATCAACGCTGCCATCTCCACATCGTTGGGTTCGACCTACGTCAACGACTTCGAGAGCCAAGGTCGGCTGCAGCGTGTGGTGGTGCAGGCCGATGCGCCTGAGCGCATGCAGCAGGGTGACGTCATGCGCCTTAACGTGCTCAACAACCGCGGACAGTCGGTGCCGCTGTCGGCCTTCGCCACCACGCGCTGGGTCGACGGGCCGATGCAATCGATCCGCTACAACGGCTACCCGACGATGCGCATCGTCGGCGACGCTGCGCCGGGCACCAGCAGCGGCGAGGCGATGGCGGAGGTGGAGCGGTTGGCCGCACAACTACCGCCCGGCTTCGGCTTTGAATGGACCGGCCAGTCGCGCGAGGAGCGCCTCGCCGGGGCCACCGCGCTGTACCTGTTCGGCTTCTCGCTGCTGGCGGTCTTCCTGTGCCTGGCGGCCCTGTACGAGAGCTGGTCGATACCCTTCTCGGTGATCCTGGTGGTGCCGCTGGGTGTGCTCGGTGTGGTGCTCGGCACCGAGCTGCGCGGCTTCAGCAACGACGTCTATTTCAAGATCGGCCTGATCACGATCATCGGCCTCTCGGCCAAGAACGCGGTGCTGATCATCGAGTTCGCCAAGGATCTGCAAGCGCAGGGCCGCACCGCGGTCCAGGCGGTGCTGGAAGCAGCGCACCTGCGTTTCCGCCCGATCGTGATGACCTCGATGGCCTTCGTGCTCGGCGTGCTGCCGCTGGCCATCGCCAGCGGCGCGGGTTCGGCCAGCCAGCGCTCGATCGGCACCGGCGTGATGGCCGGCATGGTCAGCGCGGTGGCGCTGTCGGTGCTGTTCGTGCCGGTGTTCTTCGTCGTCGTGCGGCGCTGGTTCAAGGGCAGCGAGCGCCAGCGCAAGCTGTATGCGCACGAACTCGATCCCGGCGCACCGCAAGCCCCGGCGGCCGTGGGCGAGGGCCGGCCATGAGCGCACATTGGACGGTTCGCGGCGTCGGGCCGGCAATGCTGGCCGCGCTGCTGGCGGGCTGCGCCTCGATGGCGCCGCCCTACGAACGGCCGGCCGCGCCCGTGGCGTCAGACTTCCCCGGCGAAGCCGCGGCCGGCAAGCCGGCGGCGGTGGCGGCCGCCGACATCGAATGGCAGCAGTTCTTCGTCGACCCGCGGCTCAAGCGCCTGATCGAGCTCGCGCTGCAGAACAACCGCGACCTGCGCATCGCGGTGCTGAACGTCGAACGCGTGCGCGCGCAGTACCAGATCCAGCGCTCGGAACAGTTCCCGACCGTGTTCGTCGGCGCCACCGGGCTGGCCGGGCCCAACGCCGACGGCAACGGCGTCGGTCGTTTCTACACGGCGGGCTTGAACGTCACCGGCTACGAACTCGACCTGTTCGGCCGCGTGCGCAGCCTCGGCGACGCCGCGCTGCAGCAGTATCTGGCCAGCGACGAGGCGCGCAGGGCGGTGCAGATCAGCCTGATCGCCGCCATTGCCAACGGCTACCTGACGCTGCTGGCCGACGACGTGCAGCTCGACGTCACGCGCAAGACGCTGGAAACACGAGAGCAAAGCCACAAGCTGCTGAAGCTGAAGTTCGAGAACGGCGCCGCGTCGGAATACGACTTCGCGCAGGCGGTGTCGCTGGTCGAGGGCGCGCGCGCGGCGCTGGCGCTGTTGCAGAGCCAGCGGGCACAGGACGAAAACGCCTTGGTGCTGTTGCTCGGCCAGCCGCTGCCGGGTGATCTGCCCGCCGGGATGCCGATCGACGGCCAGGGCCTGCTGGCCGAATTGCCGGCGGGTCTGCCTTCCGAGTTGCTCGAGCGCCGCCCCGACGTGCGCCAGGCCGAGCGGCAATTGCAGGCCGCGAACGCCAACATCGGTGCGGCCCGCGCCGCCTTCTATCCGCGCATCACGCTGACCGGCAGCGTCGGCGTGGCCAGCGAGGAGCTGGGCGGCCTGTTCGACAACCGCGTCTGGCAATTCGCACCGCGCATCACGCTGCCGATCTTCGACGCCGGCGCCACGCAGGCGAACCTGGAAGTCAGCCAGGCCAACCGCGACATCGCCGTGGCGCAGTACGAGCGCGCGATCCAGACCGCGTTTCGCGAAGTCGCCGATGCGCTCGCCGGCCGGGCCACGCTGACCGAGCAGCTGCGCGCGCTGCGCGCGCAAGCCCAGGCGGAGGAGACGCGCTACCGCCTGGCCGACCTGCGTTACCAGAACGGCGCGTCGAGCTACCTGGACGTGCTGGACGCACAGCGCACGCTGTTCCTGGTGCAGCAGGGCGTGGTCACCGCCGAGGCGGCCCGGGTGCAGAACCTGGTGTCGCTGTACAAGGCGCTGGGTGGTGGCTATACGAGTACGGCGAGCAAGTAGGTACTTAGCGGGTTGAACGCGATGCAGGAGATTGCGAAGCGCTTGCGGTCGACCTGGGTGCCGTCCCGATCCGACCATGTTCAAGCAGGCGTCCAGGAGTGACGCCATGTTCCTTCGCGACCCGCGCAATTTGCAGGCACTCTGGGGACGTGCCGCCATGGCAGCCTTCTTTGTCGTTGCCGCAACCATTTCCACGGTGCCGCATGAGCAAAGCTGGCACCGAATCGCGATCGGCGACGCCTCGGCCCTTGATTGGCTCTATGCGATGGCGGCGGTTGCCGGCGTCCTCTCCGGCATCTCATTCGCTTTGGGGTGGGGCACGGTCGTGATCGCGTACGCGTGGACTTCGTACTGTGCCATCAACGCCGTCGTGACATACCCGTTCTGGGCGGTCGCCCCCGCAGCCATCGCCGACTGCGCGTCGGGATTCCTCAGTCACGTGGCCGTCGCCGCCAGTTTGATGCTCTACATCACACATGCCGAAACAGCGCGCAACCAATCCTAGTGCAGCCAGGACATGTTTCCGGAACGGTCCCGCGTGCGCGCCACCGAGGAATGGTCAGGGTCGTGGGCTTCGGAACCATGGCATCGGCAAGTTGCGTCAAGCGGTGCCGTACGTGTGCGATTTGGGTGGTGCTTGTGGCAAACACGGGCAACCGAATGTCTGACAGCGCGCCCATGCGGCGGCCGGATCCTCCGACCGATCGCTGTGAAGTTCTCCGTGCCCAGGCGCGCACGGTGCAGGAATGGGCCGTGCGGATTGGGCGGATAGAAATACTGGTCGCCCTCTTTGGCGCGCTGGGTGTCTCGGGTCTGGCCTTTCTGTCCTTGCAGGCCGCCAACCTGGGCAACATGGGCGGCGGCGACACATACCTGATTCAAGCGCGCTTCGGCAACATCGGTGGCCTCAAGGTGCGAGCAACGGTGCGCAGCGCGGGGGTCACCGTGGGCCGCATCACCAACATCGCGCTGGACAACAAGACCTTCCAAGGCGTGGTCACCATGGAAGTGGAGCGTGCCTTTCAGTTCCCCAAGGATTCGGCGGCCAAGATTCTCACTGCCGGCCTGCTGGGTGACCAGTACGTGGACATGGTGCCAGGCGGCGCCGATGAGAAACTCGCGCCCGGCGACACTGTCGCACAGACCCAATCGGCCGTGGTGCTGGAAAGCCTGATTGGCCAGTTCCTGACTGGCAAGGCCGACGCAACTGCCAGCGCTCCAATACCGACGGCGGAGGCAGCCAAGTCAAAGCCTTGATGGGCTAGCTAGTTGACGCTCTGAATCCGGCGAGTTGAATCCACACCGGGCTGAGCCACCCCATGAAGTCCGCGGAAGACTGGCGGTCGGGCCAGGCTGTACGTCGAACGGGGGCAAGTTCACCGAACCGGACCTGCTCATCGCGGCGGGCGAATTGCAACTGCGCCAGCTGCGCGGCTTGCTAGGCTGCTAGGCAGCGCCGACGCCGATCTGGGTCCGGACACGTCGGTGACCCAATTGGCCGCTGCGGTCGGCGTCCCCATTGTCGCGGTGTTCGGCCCATCGCTGCCCGATGTCTTTGGTCCCTGGCCCGGCGAGCACCCGCCAACGCAACCCTGGCAATATCGTGCCCAGCGCCAGCAGGTGCACAACGTGGACGTGCTGCAAGGACCCGACTGACCCGACCGGCCGCATTGCGTGCCCGCAATCGCATGGGTTGCGAGCACTGGCATGACAGTCCCAGCCATTGCTTCGAGGGCCTGACACCGGAGCGAGTGCTGAGCGAGCTGCGCTACATTCTCCGCCCGCCGACCGATCTGTCCGACCGCCGTTGACAAGCCCCCCGTGAAAGAAATTACCGCTACGGCCCGAAGCCTTCGCTCAGCGTTCGAGCTCAGGCATGCGAACGGTCGAAAGCGGGCAACGCGACAGGCACTGAAGGTCTGGCGATGGTCTGCACAACGCCGCTCGATTCGGTCAGCCTAAAACGCCGTCTGCTGGCCGCCGCACCGCAAAGACCATCATGGCAGCCAGAGACAGCGCTGCCGACACGGCAAACGCCAGGCTCGGCGCAACGTTCCACAAGGCCCCCGCCACCAGCGAAGCCGGCAGGTACACCGCACCCGTGACGAAGTTGTAGACGCCCATTGCCGTAGCGCGTCGTTCAGGTTCGAGGTCGGCGATGAAGGCCTTGCTCTGCGATTCTTCGATGGCATAGAACAGGCCATACACGGCGAACACGGCCACCATCTCCCAGCGGGTGCCGGCGAACATCAGCCACAGGTTGATGCACGCGTAGACCGCATAACCCAACATGACGATGCGGCTGCGGCCCACCCTGTCGCCCAACTGACCCACCAGGGGCGCAGCAACGACGCAAGTGGTGTTGAACAGCGCGTACAGCAGCACGATCTGGGTCACGCTGAAGCCGACCGCATGGGTCTTGAGCAAGATGAACCCGAGGCTAAAGTAGGCCAGCGCGAACACCCCCGCCGGCAGCAGGAACCGTCTGAAGCCCGGGCTGAGCTGTTGCCAGTTCTGGCGCACGCTCTCGCGTTCGTGTACCGCGCCTGGCTGGTCCGGGATGCGCGTGAGCACCACCACGCTGATCACTGCGGGCACGAAGGCCACCAGGAACAGCGTGCTGTAGGTGGCAGCAGACTCGCCCAGCCAGAACAGCAGGCCGTAGGCGACCAGCGGCCCCAGCACCGCCCCCGCCTTGTCGAGCGCCTTGTGCATGCCGAACGCATAGCCCCGGGTCTCTTGCGCGGCCACGGAGGACAGCCAGGCGTCACGCGGTGGCCCGCGAAAGCCCTTGCCCAGCCGCTCCATGACACGAAAGATGCTCAAGCCGAGAATGGAGGACGACACCAGCAGGATGAGCTTGGCCAGCGTCGAAAACGCGTAGCCGGCGATGACGAAACCCTTGCGGCGACCGCTGCGGTCCGACAACCAGCCGGCCAGGTAGTTGAGCGCAGATGCCGAGAAGTCCGCCATCCCTTCGATCAGCCCCAGCAGGGCGCTGGACGCGCCGGCCACGGTCGTGAAGAAGACCGCGAACACCGAGAAGATCATCTCTGAACTGACGTCCGTGAGAAAGCTCACCAGTCCGAGTTTCAGCACATCAGGGTGCAGTTGCGTCCGCGGAACGGGCGCGTCTGTCGCGGTCTCAATGTCCTGCGGTGCCGGGCTGTTCATCGGCGTTCCTTACGCACCCGCCGCTCACTCCTGCGCCAGCGACTTTCGAAACCGCCCCAGGGACGCGAAGAAGAAGGCCGCCCCAATGGCTGCGATGGCCAGCAGGGTCGGCCAAACGATGGCCACGCCGGCGCCGCGGTACAGCACGGCCTGGGCCAGGCTCACGAAGTGCGTTGTCGGTGCCAGCAGCATCACGGTGCGCAGCACCTCGGGCATGCTCTCGCGCGGCGTGGCGCCGCCCGACAGCATCTGCAGCGGCAGCAGCACCAGGATGATCAGCAGCGCCAGCTGCGGCATCGAACGCGCCACCGTGCCCATGAAGATGCCCATCGACGTGGTGGCGAACAGGTGCAGCGCCACGCCCAGCATGAACAGGGCGAGCGAGCCGCCGATGGGCATGTCCAGCACGCCCTGGACCATGAAGCGCAGCGACAACAGCGAGGCCAGAAGGACCACGCCGCCCATCGCCAGCACCTTGGCCAGCATGATCTCCACCGGCCGCACGGGCATCACGAGCAGGTGTTCCAGCGTGCCGTGCTCGCGCTCGCGGATCAGCGCCGCCCCGGCCAGGATGATGGACAGCATGGTGACCATGTTGATCACCTCCATCACGCCGGCGAACCATGCACTGTTCGATGTCGGATTGAAGCGCATGCGAACGGACAGTTCCACGGGTGACATGGCCACGGCCCGCTCGCCCTGGACGAACTCCTGCAACTCCAGCTGGATCATGCTGTGCACATAGCCGGTGCCGACGAAGGACTGGCGCATCTGCGTGGCGTCGACGTTCAGCTGCAGCGCCGGCCGGCGCCCCGCAAGCACGTCGCGCTGGAATCCTGGCGGGATGTCGAGCACGAAGCTGTAGCGCCCGGTGTCCAGACCGGCGTCCATCGCCCCGAGCGAGATCAGGTCCGGCACCAGAAAGTCGGGCGGAATGAACGCCGCGATCAGCCGCTGCGACAGCACGGTCTGGTCCTCGTCGACGACCGCGATGGGGGCCCGCACCAGGCGGTCAGGCATGGCCGTGGCGGCCGTGTAGATCGCGCCGCTGAAGGCCCAGACCACGAACAGCAGCAGCAGGCGGTCGCGCCATAGGCTGCGCAGCTCCTTGCCCGCGAGCTGCAGCACGACGTGCCAGGACAGCGCCAGCTTCTTCATCAGCGCTCCTGCTTCCTGAGCAGCAGCACGCTCAGGCCCAGCAGCAAGGGGCCGGCCAGCGCGAGCGGCACGAACAGGGCATTCAGGTCTGCGAAGCCCAGCGCCTTGGAGAACGTGCCCCGGCTGATGGTGACGAAAGGCGCGGTGGGGTAGATCTGGCCCATCACCGCCGAGAAGCCCTCGAGCGTGGAGACCGGGTTCAGGATGCCCGAGAACTGGATCGCCGGCAGCATGGTGGCCAGCGCGGTGCCGAACAGCGCCGCAAGCTGGCTGTTGGTGAAGGCTGACATCAGCAGCCCCAGCGCCGTGGCCGCGAACACGTAGAGCAGCGCGGCCAGCGTGTAGGTGGCCAGGCTGCCTGTGAACGGCACGCCGAACAGCGTGACCGCCATCAGGGTCAGCAACGCAAAGTTCACCATGCCGGCGCCCACGTAGGGCAACTGCTTGCCGAACAGGAACTCCAGCTTGGTGACGGGCGTGACGTAGAGGTTGGTGATCGAGCCCATTTCCTTCTCGCGCACGACGGCCAGCGCCGCCAGCATCGACGGGATGAAGATCAGGAGGATCGGGATCACCGCCGGCACCATCGAGACGATGCTGCGCACGCCGGGGTTGTAACGGTAGCGCACTTCCACGCTGGCCGCGGGTCGGATGTCGACGCCTGCGTCGGCCAGGCGCTGGGCCACGAAGCCGGTGTGCAGGGCCTGCACATAGCCCGAGACGATCTCGGCACGCATCGGCATCGCGCCGTCGATCCACACGCCCACCGTCGCGGGCCGGCCTCGCGCGAGGTCGGCGCCGAAGCCGGGCGGGATTTCCACGGCCAGCGCCAGTTCGCCGCTGCGCATGCGCCGGTCCATCTCGGCGTTGCTGCCCAGTGGTGCCTGTTCGAGGAAGTACGGCGAGCCCGACAGTTCAAGCGTGTAGGCGCGGCTGGCCGCGCTGCCGTCGCGGTCGAGCACGGCGTAGCGCAGGTCCTGCACGTCCAGGCTGATGCCGTAGCCCATGATCAGCATCAGCAGCACCGTGCCCAGCAGCGACATCGCCAGGCGGATCGGGTCGCGCAGCAGTTCCAGTGTCTCGCGCCGTGCGCAGCTCAGCAGCCGATGGCGGCTGAACAGGCGTTGGGTGCGTGCCACGGCCTTGGCGGTGGCGGATGTGCCGCCGTGGCCCGCGTCAATCGGGAGGGTGGGCGCCGCGGCTTGCCTCACCGGGGGGTCGGCCGGCGTCTGCGCGTCGCTCAGCCAGGCGACGAAGCTGTCTTCCAGCGAGCCGCCGCCGCGCTCGCTGGCCAGCGCGGCAGGCGTGCCGCTGGCCAGCACGCGCCCGGCGTGCATCAGCGAGACGCGGTCGCAGCGCTGGGCCTCGTTCATGAAGTGGGTAGAGACGAAGATGGTCACGCCGTCGCGCCGTGACAGGTCGATCATCAAGGCCCAGAAATCGTCGCGGGCCACCGGGTCCACGCCGGAGGTCGGTTCGTCCAGGATCAGCAGCTCGGGTTCGTGCACCACCGCGGCGGCCAATTGCAGACGCTGGCGGTGACCGAGTGGCAGCGTCATCGGCAGGATCTCGGCGCTATCGTGCAGGCCGAAGCGGTCGAGCAGGGTGTCCACGCGTTCGGAGATGCGCTGCCTGCCGAGGCCGAAGAGTTGGCCCTGCAGTTCGAGGTTCTGCCGCACCGTCAGGTCGCGGTAGAGCGAGAAGCCCTGCGACATGTAGCCCACGCGGCGCCGCACGGCCATGTCGCGCGCGTCCAGCGGCACGCCGAACAGGCGCACACTGCCTTCGGTGGCCGGCAGCAGGCCGGTCAGCATCTTCATCGTCGTTGTCTTGCCGCAGCCGTTGGAGCCGAGGAAGCCGAAGATCTCGCCTCGCTCGATCCTGAAACTCACCCGGTTCACCGCGGTGAAGTCGCCGAAGCGGCAGCTCAGGTCGTGCGCTTCGATGGCGATGTCCTGCGCTGCGGCCGTGCGCGGCGGCACGACCAGCTCGCCATGTGTGCCGCGGCGCTCGGCTGGCAGCAAGGCGATGAAGGCGGCTTCGAGGCTGGCGCAGCCGGTGCGCTGCAAGAGCTCGGCCGGCGCGCCGGTGGCCAGTACGCGCCCGGCGTCCATCGCCACCAGGCGGTCGAAGCGTCCGGCTTCCTCCATGTAGGCCGTGGCCACGAGCACGGTCATGCCGGGATTTCGCGCCCGGATGCGCTCGATCAGCTCCCAGAACTGGCGGCGCGACAGCGGGTCGACGCCCGTCGTCGGCTCGTCGAGGATCAACAGTTCAGGGTCATGGATCAGCGCGCAGCACAGGCCGAGCTTCTGCTTCATGCCGCCGGAGA
>CAYJOA010000150.1:7695-9916 GCA_964371495.1 uncultured Rubrivivax sp. | reverse complement strand
CCGTGGTGCGCTGGCAGATGGAGCACCGGCCGCACCCTGAGCAGGGCTACCGGGCATGCCTGGGCATGCAGCGCCTGGCGCGCGAGTTCACGCCGGCGCGGCTGGAGGCGGCCTGTACCCGGGCCATGGCCATCCGCAGCCCGAACCTGCGCAGCGTCACGTCCATCTTGCGCAGCGGCCTGGACCGCCAGCCGGTGCCGCCCAAGCCCGCCCAGGCCAGCCTGCCCCTGCACGAGAACCTGCGCGGCCCCGACTACTACCACTGACCCCCACCCCTGACATCACCGACGAAGGAGAACACCCCTTGCTCAACGAACAGACCCTGACCCAACTGAGGAGCCTGCGCCTGGACGGCATGGTGGCCGCGCTGGCCGATCATGCCAGCAGCAGCGCGGCGTCCGAACTGCGCTTCGAGGAGCGCCTGGCGCTGCTCGTGCAGCGCGAGATCGACTGGCGCGACGACAAGCGGCTGGCCCGGCTGCTCAAGGCCGCCAGGCTCAAGGTCAGTGGCGCCTGCATCGAGGACATCAACTGGCGGGCCTCGCGCGGGCTGGACCGGCACCTGATCACGGCGCTGGCCGGCTGCGACTGGGTGCGCCATGCGCGCACGATCCTCATCACCGGCGCCACGGGCACCGGCAAGACGTGGCTGTCGTGCGCGCTGGCGCAGCAGGCTGCGCGCAACGGCTTCACGGTGCTCTACACCCGCACCACACGACTGCTGCAGGAATTGCGGGTGGCCCACGGCGACGGCAGCTTCAGCCGGCGGCTGGCTCAGCTGGCGCGCATTGACGTGCTGGTGCTGGACGATTTCGCCGGCGCGCCAATGGAAGCGGGCGAGCGCAACGACCTGCTCGAACTCCTGGACGACCGGGTAGGCGCGAAGGCCACGCTGATCACAAGCCAGCTGGCGGTGAAGGCCTGGCACGCCTGGCTGGACGACCCGACCGTGGCCGACGCGATCCTGGACCGCATCGTGCACAGCTCGCACCGCATTGCCTTGAAGGGCGCTTCGCTGCGCAAGCCCGAGGGTCAGGACCAGGAGGAAGCCCGATGATCGCTTCGCGCAGACGTCAGCACACCCACGCCCGGGCTGCGAACACGGCCTGCCCACCGCGGCGGTCGGTCGGTTCGTCGCAGGCGCCGACCGCCCGCCGCCGTGGACAGGCCTGCCGCCACATCCGCCAACTGAACATCTCCTTCGGCGCCGAGTTGTCCACCCCGGCGCTGCGCGCCGGCGTGGACAACACGATCGGCTTCACGGTCATCGCGGACACCTGAGATACGATGAACCCAGGCACTCGCACGCGTTGCACACCGTCCGCCATCAGCGTGAAACGGTGTCCGCGATCAGCATGAAACGGGTGTCCGCGATCGCTGAAATGCGCAGTGCTTGGACTGAAGGCGCTCGGCCAGTTCAACCACGGTGGCCCAACTTCGGCCCGGGTAGCCCTGGATCTGCAGCATCAGCTGGTACTGCAGTGGCGTCACGCCGTGCTGGTGCGTCACGTCTTCGCTGAAGCGCAGGAACTGGCGCAGCTGGTAACGAAAGTGTGCCGGCGTCTCGAAATCGGCTTTCGACATCTTTCGATCAGGCATGGCGGATCGCCATTGGCGCTAATATATATCACGCTGTGATGTATATAATGCTTTCGATGCCCTGCGCGATGCGGCCTCCACGCCCAGAGAGTCCTCCGTCCCTGCCATTGATCGCGACCCCACCATGAAACTGAACATCCTCTCGGACCTTCACCTGGGATTCGGTGCGATGGATTGGCCGGTCAACGATGCCGACCTGGTCGTGCTGGCCGGCGACATCTCGCGCCCGCGCGAATCGATCGCCTGGGCACTGAAGTTCGAGAAGCCCGTGCTCTACGTGCCCGGCAACCACGAGTTTTATGGCGGCAGCATCGACGGCGCGCTCGAAGAACTTGAGCGCTTGTCCAGGGGCACTCAGGTTCAGGTGCTGGACAAGCGCGAGGTGGTGATGGACGGTGTGCGCTTCCTGGGCACCACCTTGTGGACCGACTTCGAACTCTTCGACGACCCGCAGCAGCGCGCCGCGGCGAAGGCCGAGGCCCAACGTCTGATGCGCGACTTCAGCCGCATCCGTGCCCGTGAATCCTCGGCCGAGATCTTCACGCCGGATGACTCGGCGGGTCTTTTTAGGAGCCACGCGGCATGGCTGGAGGGCCGACTGGCCGCCGTCCATGACGGGCCC
>CAYJOA010000150.1:0-7685 GCA_964371495.1 uncultured Rubrivivax sp. | reverse complement strand
TGCCGATTCACTGCTGAATGCCTGCTTCGTGTCAGACGCCGCGCACCTGCTGCGGGCAGATCGCGTATCACTGTGGATTCACGGGCATACACATGACAGCTTCGACCACTGCGTCAACGGCAGCCGCGTCGTCTGCAACCCGCGTGGCTACGCCCGCGGCGGTGTCGACGAGAACCCGCTTTTCGATGCGAACTTCATCGTCGAGGTGAACGAAGGCGGGGTCACCGGCCGAACACGGTGCCCCGAATTCCACAGCCAGGAGACTCCCCCATGATCGCGACCGCACTCACCCGCATGTTCGACCTCGAGCACCCCATCGTCCTGGCTCCGATGGGGGGCGTCTCCGGCGGCCGTCTGGCAGCTGCAGTGTCCAGCGCCGGCGGCCTCGGCCTGGTCGGTGGCGGCTACGGTGACCGCGCCTGGCTGAGCCATAGTGCTCGCAAAACGCCCGCACGCGGTGATGCTGTCCTTCGGCGACCCGCGGCCGCATGCAGCGGTCATCAAGGCGGCCGGCTGCCGGCTGATTAGCCAAGTGCAGGATCTGGCCAGCGCATGGCTGGCGCGCGAAGCCGGTGCCGATCTCGTCGTGGCCCAGGGCACCGAGGCCGGCGGGCATGGCGGGACATGCGCGACGCTGCCGCTGGTTCCGGCGATGCTGGACGCGGTCGATCCGATCCCTGTCCTGGCTGCAGGCGGCATTGCCGACGGCCGGGGCCTGGCGGCCGCTCTTGCCCTGGGCGCGCAAGGCGCCCTCATCGGCACCCGCTTCTATGCCAGCGATGAGGCCCTGGGCTCACCGCGGGCAAAGCAGTCCATCGTGGAAGGCAGCGCCGACGGTACGCAGCGCACGACCGTGTTCGACATTGTCCGTGGCCTGGACTGGCCGGCCGGCACCAACGGCCGCGCGCTGCGCAACCCATTCATGGCGCGCTGGCACGGCACGAACGTGAACTGGCCGCAGTGCTCGACACCGAATCGGCCGCCTTCCAGGCGGCGTTGCGCGCGGAGGATTTCGACACCACCATGGTCTGGGCCGGCGAAGGCGTCGACGGCATCAACGCCGTGGCGCCAGCGGGCACGCTCGTGAATCGCATCGCCAAAGAGGCCGAGCAATGCCTCGCGCGGGCCGCAGAACTATGTCGGCAGACGACGCGGGAATGAAACCACCCCAGCCCGCATCCAACAGATCGTAGTTCCATTCTTGTTGAGGCCAGCATGCACGGCGCAGCTTTGGCAACAGCCACCGCCCTGACAGACGACACGACCGACACGGCGCTTGCGGCGCGCGCCGCCGACGGCGACGATGCCGCCTTTGAACGCATCTTGAGGCGGCACAACCGGCTACTGTTCCGCACGGCCCGCAGCATCCTGAAGAGCGACGCCGAAGCCGAAGATGCGTTGCAGGAGGCCTATCTGCGAGCCTGGCGTGCTCTCGGCAGCTTCAGGTCAGAGGCACGCCTGTCGACCTGGCTGGTACGCATTGTCATCAACGAAGCGCTGGGTCGGCTGCGCCGCCACCGCGCCCAGGTGCTGGCCTTCGACGCCACGATCGACCTCGCGGACGTCTCGATGCAGGACGTGGTGGAAGGCAACCCGGACGATCGGCCCGATCAATGTGCGATGCGGTCAGAGGTGCGCGCCTTGATGGAAATGTGCATCGACGCGCTGCCGGCGGCGTTTCGCACGGTGTTCATGCTGCGGGCCGTCGAGGACTTGAGTGTCGACGAGGTTGCGGCAGCGCTGGGATTGCCGCAGGCCACGGTGCGCACACGCTTCTTCCGCGCCCGTGGCCTGCTTCGCGAGGGCCTGGCTCGGAATATCGATCACGCATTGGCCGATACCTTTTCCTTCGACGGTGCGCGCTGCGACCGCATCGTGGCGGGTGTGATGGCCAGGCTGAACGACCGCACCGACAGGGCCGGAGCCTGACTCAATCAAGGACTGGACCGCCACGCGCTTCGTGCCCACTCTCGTTCACCCCGGTGAACGCATCGCGTGGGGGTATCGACCTCGATGGACAGACTGCTCCGGGTCATCGGCGACCGGCTCGCAGCCTCATTGCTCGCGCCCAGGCCGCAGGGCCTTACGTGGAAAGGCGGAACACGCCGTGAGCGGGAACGCCAATGAAGCGGTGGCCATCGAATGGGCCCACTCACCCAATCAGGAGCATGTGATGTCCTTCTTCCAGATGTCTTCCCCGCTCGCCGCCCGCCGCCTGTTCCTGGGCCGGACCGGACTGACGCTGTCCGGCGCTGCGGTGGCGCTGCTTGCCGGCAACGATGCGCTCGCCGCCAAGGCCGGTGCCGGCGCGCAGGACGTGCAGATCCTCAATACCGCGCTCGGCGCCGAGTTGGAGGCGATCGCCGCCTACCAGTTGGGCGCCGACAGCAAGCTCCTGCAGGCAGGCGTGCTGGACCTCGCGCTGAGCTTCCAGGGCCATCACAAGGAACATGCCGACCTGCTGGCGAAGACCGTGACCAAGCTGGGCGGCAAACCGGCGCAGGCCAAGGCCAATTACAACTTTCCGGTCGGGCAGCTCAAGTCGCAGGTCGACGTGCTGAAGTTCGCGGCCGGTCTCGAACAGGGTGCCGTCAGCGCCTACCTGGGCGCCGTGCCCCTGTTCGGCAACCGCGACCTGGCCAAGGCGGCCGCCAGCATCCTGGGAGACGAGGCGATGCACTGGGCCATCCTGCGCCAGGCCCTGGGCGCGCCGCCGGTGCCGACGGCTTTCATGTCATGACGGCGAGTGTGCTGACGATCGCCGCTGTGCTGGGGCTGGGCGGACTGGGTGTGGGTCCGCCCGCGCTGGCAGCGCCGAATTCGATGCGCGGCGAAGCGATCTACGCGCGCTGCCTGGCCTGCCACGCGCTCGCATACGACCGTGTCGGGCCGCGGCATTGCGGCCTGCTTGGTCGCCGCGCCGGCAGCGTGCCGGGTTTTGCATACTCTGCGGCCATGAAGCAGTCCGCGATCATCTGGGACGAGAAGACGCTCGACCGCTTCCTGGCCGCACCGATGAAGGCACTTCCAGGTACCGCGATGACCTACGACGGCGTCCCCGACCATCGGGATCGCGCCGATCTGATTGCCTACCTGCAGCAAGCGAACCAGACGCCGGTCTGCCGCGGGAGCCCGCCATCGCGACCGTGAAGGCAGAGGTCCGGCCTGCCCTCCCGTCGAGCACGGCTCTGTACCGCCTGCTGCAGGAGGTGCGCGCCTGCACGATCTGTGCGGCGCATCTGCCGATACCACCGCGTCCGGTGCTACAGGCCGGCGCTGCGGCGCGCATTCTGATCGCAGGACAGGCACCCGGACGCAAGGTCGCGGCGAGCGGTGTGCCGTTCGACGACGCCAGCGGCGACCGGCTTCGCGCCTGGATGGGCATCGACAAGTCGGCGTTCCACGACCCCGACTTCATTGCCATCGTGCCGATGGGCTTGTGCTATCCCGGCAAAGGGCGCTCGGGCGACATTGCGCCGCGGCCCGAATGCGCTGCAAGGTGGCGGGCCCGCCTGCTGGCACAACTGCCGTCGATCCAGCTCACGCTGGTGATCGGCACGCACGCGCAGGCCTGGCATTTGAAGCCAGGCTCCGGCGCGACACTGACCGAGACCGTAAGGGCCTGGCGCGAGCATGGGGCACCGGTCATGCCGCTGCCGCACCCGAGCCCGCGCAATAACGGCTGGTTGCAACACAACCCCTGGTTCGAAGCCGAGGTGTTACCCGAATTGAAGGCGCGTGTGCGCGGGCTGCGAGGGGAGTAACCGAGGAACCGCGCGGCCCGGTTGCCACGTCTTGCCGTCTGGCTGCATCGAAGGTCTGGGCATCCCTATTCATTGCCGTCGCATTGCCGCAAACGGGCCCTGGGAAATGCTGTCGCGTCATCTCAGTGTCTTGGTTGAAAGGAGCCCAAGCAATCGTCGTCGAGCGCTCCTCCCTGCGCATGCAATACGCCTACGCCCCAGTGCGACTTGCGTTGGAAGAATTGCTCGAACGGGACAACGGCGATAAACTTGAAACATGTGCTCCATATTTGTCCACGCCGCGTTCTGCAGTGCACCCTGCGAAGCAGCCTCGCGTGCTGCTTGGTCACTGTGCACGCCGCAGTTGCGTGCCGGGATGGGGACACACACCTGTCAGCCGGCCGCACATCCTTAGGCCCGGCGATCACTTCCACCCCATTTGCGCAAACTTCAGATCGCCGGGCTCTCAGCCCGCGCGTTGGTGCGTGTCTTCTATCGGTAGATGCGCCACCTGAGACTGAAGGAATGCCTCGTGGAAGTCTTGACATTCGAGCGTACGCTCACTGAACTGGACCATGTCCGCCTGTTGAACCTGCTGCGCCGCGATGCGCGTGGTGACGGATCCCCGGTACAACTCCGGGCCATCGAGGACGTGCTGGACGCCTCCGCCCTCGTGCCTTCGCGCGAGGTGGCGCCCGACGTGGTGACGATGTATTCGCAGGTTCTGCTGCAGGACGTTCAGACCAGCCAGCGCAACACGCTGACGCTGTGCTACCCCGCGGACGCGGAGCCGGCGGTGGGATTCGTGTCGGTGCTGTCACCGGTCGGCAGCGCTCTGCTCGGCCTACCGGTCGGCAGCGTTGCCCGCTGGTCTACCCCGTCCGGCGACGAAAAGGCGGCCGAGATCCTGGCCATCCTCTTCCAGCCCGAGTCGAGCGGCGACTACGCGATGTAGCCGCCGGGTGCAGCCTTCCAGCTGCACATCACTTTTCTGGCGACGCCGGGCACGGAACTTTAGCTTCGGTGCGATTCACATCGCACCCAAGGCACACGCTCGCCTGGCGCCTCTCGGAACCGGCCTGTTCATGAGGACAACACTGATGGAATCGTTCACATCCCTGCTGGTGGCAACCGACTTTTCGGTCGACGGAAACAATGCGGTGCGCCGCGCGGCGCTGCTGGCGCACGAGCACGGCGCACGCCTACACATTCTGCACGTGGTCAATTCCGCGGGCTGCAAGCCGCTGCGCGACTGGTTCTCACCGACGATCGACATCGATCTCAAGGCCGCGCAGGCGCGCAACGCGTTGCAGTGCATGGCCGTCGAGATCTCGGGCGCCTATGACGTGACCTCCAGCATCGAGGTCGTGGTCGGTGATCCCCTCGAGACCCTGATGCAGGAGTCGGAGCGAGCAGACCTGGTGGTGCTCGGACGGCGCGGTCACGGCCGGCTCAAAGAATTGCTGGTCGGCGCAACCGTGGATCGCATGCTCAGAACCTGTCGACGCCCGATCCTCGTCATTAGGACGCCTGTCGAACAGTCGTACCGGCGGATCCTGGTGCCGATCGACTTCACGGCTTCCTCCGATGCCGCGATTCGGGTCGCTGCCCGCATGCGACACAAGACCGGGATGCATGTCTTTCACGCCATCAACTCTCAGCGCGAGGCCGTGCTGCGCGATACCGATGTGCCCGAGCACATCATCAGGGAGACCCGCGTGATGGAAGAGGCAGGAACCAACGCGCGCATGCGTCGCAAGGTCGCCAGGCTCGGCCTGGACAGCACGCCCATGAGTTTTGCGCTGGAGTACGGGCCCGCTGTGCGTTCGATCCTGCGTCAAGCCCAAAAGCTTGGTGCCGACCTCATCGTCGCCGGAAAGCAGGGTCGATCGACCGTTGGTGGATTCCTGCTCGGCAACGTCAGCAGCCGCGTCCTGTCGGGGTCGGAGTGCGACATGTTGATCGTGCCGCGGCCCCGGGGCGAGTCTCCGCCACGCGCTGCATCGACGCTGGTGCCTCGGGTGGAGTCGGAAGCACAACCAGACAGCGCCACGCTCGCCCAGAGGGCCGCTGCTCATGCCGGTGCATTGACCCCTGCGCATTGGATCCACGCCACACCGCGCTTCATGCCGCGGAGGACCTCATGAACATGACCGCGATGCCGTGGATCGGCCTGACAGCCCTGCAGCCACAGAGGTACCACCACCTCGCCTGGTTCCTCTACGGCTGGATCGAACGAGAGCATGTCCTCAACATGAATGCCTGCGCTAACTGGTGGATTCAGGCGTTCGTTCCTGCCGCAAGGCAGTTCCGGTCACCCGCAGCAGCGCCTCGGACGCGGGCTCTGACCGCCGGTGCGATCCGTGTTGACCCACGAAGGTGACGGAGGCGAAAGCTCGCAGCGCCGACCTCCGACTTGGATGGAAGTACACCATGAAGATCACTTCAACCGCGCTCAGGGCCAAGCGTTCTTGCGCCAGCGGCTATCGCTGGTTCACCCGACACTTCAAGACCCCAGCCGAGTACCAGCGCGTCCTCGACGCACTGGTCGATGACGGACGCGTCAATGACGCTTGCTGGCTGCTGGATCATTTCGGGCCTGTCGACACCGAGCGAGTGGTCGACTCGATTTCAGCCGACGCCCTGGTGTTTGCTGGCTCGCTCGAGGTTCGCTGTGATGCGGAAGTTGGGTCCGTCATGCGAGTCGGGGGATCGATACGTGCAGGTGGGAGTATTCGCACGGGCTCATTGATTGCGGGTGGCGATCTGCATGCTGCAGCGGGAGTCCGTGCGTTCGGTTCACTGAGGACCGGCGGCAGTATCGTGTCAGCATGGACGATGGAAGCCGACTGCGAGGTGAACTGCGAAGGTGACCTGCGCGTGCGGGGAGACCTGAGTTGTGGCTCTGGGCTCCGCGCGGGAGGAAACGCCGTCATCGCAAACGACCTGGAGGTGAATGGTCTCGTGCGTTGCGACAAGAGCCTGCGCGTCGGCGGCAGGATCTCGTGTTCGGACGGACTGCACGTTCGGCACGGAATTCAATCGGGAGGCTCGATTCGAAGCGGAATGCATATCGACGCCGGATGGGGCATCGTTGCTGGTTCAGACATCGTTGCCGAAGGCGCTGTTCGCGCAGGGGAGTCAGTAAGTTCCTGTGGCGACATTGATGCCGGTGACGGTTACGGAGTCTATGCTGGCCTGAGTGCTCGCCGTGATGCCTGGGCCTCATGCGGTCAAGTGCGTTCCAGGTCGCGGCCGCCTGGCCTGATGAGCGGCCTCTGGATGGGCTGAAGGGCCGCTTCGCGTGGCCATGTGCGTTGAGAACTCAGGTCGCGTCCCGCCGGTCATCGACACGGGGATGTCCGTTCGATGAAGCGCGAGGACGAACTGGCCATCTGGATCATGCTCTCGACCTGGCGCCGAGCCGGCGAGACGATGGAAACCGAGTGGAAGAATGTGCGCCTCCAGAAGGCTGTGTCGTACTTGCCGGCAGCGAACACGACGACTGGGGTGGCGAGGCTCGTACATCTCTCGCCCTTTGCGCTGCGCCAGTCCGAGGAACTTCGTCTGCTTACCGACCACACGCCGTGGTGCTTTCAAGCTCGACCGAACGGCCGGATGCGAGAGGGCGCCCAACTGCAAGTGCAGCGCGGCCGCAATCAAGGCGAGCAGTTCGGCGGCGGTCATCGATGCGATGCCCGTCAGTCACCCCGCATGAGCGGAATTCTGGATCGCGGGAGCATCGGCCTCTTGACCGGCCTCAAGGGCCGACCGCAATAGGCGGGGGCTCAGAATTCCTGAGCCTCGATGGGCGGGTGGCCCGCCAGCGCCGGGCTGGTCGGGCCGCGGCGCTGGCCTGCGCGTCAGTGTTGATGCCCCGTCGGGCTGGCAGCCGTCGCCGTCGCAGCCGCCGACGCATGACCCGCATGCTCGGACTTCGCG
>CAYJOA010000149.1:0-10024 GCA_964371495.1 uncultured Rubrivivax sp. | reverse complement strand
GGTCTTCGCCGAGCACCGACTTCGTCGCCATCGCCACCAGCGGCAGGCTGACCCAACCCGAGCAGTCGGCCAGAGTGAAAGTGTCGCCGGCGAGGTAGGGCGAGAACTTCGCCAAGCGCTTGAAGCCGGCGATGTTCTTCGTCAGCAGCTTGCGCACGCGTTCCTTGGTGCCGTCGCTCACCGTGCCGCCGAAGAAGGCCTGCGTGTACAGCTCGCGCGCGACCAGTTCCAGGTGCAGGTCGACGAAGGTAGCAAGCTCGCGCACCTTGGCCGCGGCCAGCGGGTCGGCCGGCACCAGCGGCGGCTGCGGATGACTCGCCTCGAGGTAGTCGACGATGACCTGGCTTTCACACAGCGTCTGGCCGTCGACGCGGATGAAGGGCACCTTGCCCAGCGGGGTGGCCGACAGCACCGCTTCGTCCTTCGAGCCGGTTGCGACCCGCTCCTCGGTAAACGGGATGCCCTTTTCGAGCAGAGCGAGCTTGACCTTGTTGTAGTAGTTCGAAAGCGTGATGCCGCACAGCGTGATCATCGGGGTCTCCTGGGTTGACGAGGCAAAAGTCTAGCGCCGCGGCCGCGCCCGGTTGACGAGCGCGATGCCGGCGCACACGGCCGCCAGCGCCACCCCCAGGCGCAGCGTCAGCGGCTCGCCGAGCAGCAACACGCCGGCGAGCAGCCCGAACACCGGCGTGAGCAGGGTGAACGCCGAGATGCGCGTGGCCGGGTAGTGGCGCACCAGCCAGAACCAGACCAGGTAGCTGGCAAAGGTGATGACCACGGTCTGGAAGGCCAGGGGCCACAGCGACGCGCCGGTCAGCCGCGCCGGCCAGGCCTCGCCCGCGGCCACCGAGGCCAGGCCCAACGCCAGCGCCGAAACGGCCAGCTGGTACAGCAGGGCCTTCTCCGGCAGAGCCTGGCCGAGCCGGGTGCCGCGCAGGGCCAGCGTCGTCAGCCCCCATAGCACCGCACCGGTGATGCCCAGCGCGTCGCCCAGCCACTGCAGCGGGCCTGCGGTGGGGCGCACGAAGCCTTCGAAGTAGGCCCACACGACGCCGCCGAAGGCCAGGCTCAAGCCCAACACCTGCCAGCGGTCCAGCCGTTCGCTGCGCGCGATCAAGGGCATGCCCAGCGCAACGACGAAGGGCGCGAAATAGATGAACACCGACATGCGCGACGCGCTGGTGTATTGCAGGCCGACGAAGATGCAACCGAACTCCAGCGCGAACAGGCTGCCGGCCAGCAGGCCGGCACGGCCGGTGCCGTCGGCCTGCCAGAGATTCAGGCCGCGCGCCCTGGACCACAGCACCAGCAGCAGCGCGGCGCCCAGCGAACGCGCCGCGGCCTGCATCAGCGGCGGGATCTCGCTCAGCGTGAGCTTGGCCGCCACCTGGCCCAGGCCCCAGACCATGCAGCAGCCCAGCAGCAGCGCCACCGCCAGGCCGTCGACATGGTCCTTGCGGTCGCCGGGGTGGGTGACGGCTGCGCGGACCGTGCTCACGATCGAAACCCTCGTCTGCCGGCACCGCCGGCCAGCAGGGCCAGCAGGCCGCAGAGCAGTCCCGCGACGGCCCCGGTGGCGTGCGCCAGCGGAGCCGTCGCGATGTCCCAGCCGGCCGGGTGGCGCAGCACCGCGCCCCAGGGCCGCTCGAGCAGCAGCTTGGCGACGAGCCCGGCGCCGACCAGGGCGCCGATGGCGCGCTGCCGGCCCCGGCCGGCGAACAGCAGCCACGACACGGCCACCGCCACGCCGGCGTGCAGCGTTCCCGACAGACCGCCGTAGTGCGCCAGCTCGGGCCGCAGCAGCAGGCCCAGCTGCGTCAGTGGCCAGGCCACGCCCCAGGCCAGCGCCGCGGCCGGCGGCAAGCGCGCGGCCCAGCCGAAGGCCGCGACCGCCGCGGTGGCGGCCAGGTTGGCACCCAGGTGCAGTGCGCTCCAGTGCACGTAGGCGGCGCTCCAGGCGCGCCAGGGCTCGGTGGCGGCCAGTGCCGGCTGCCAGTCCAGCCGCAGCGCCGGCAACCACCACGCGAACACCGAGCCCAGCGCCAACAGCGCCGCCAGCGCTGCCCAGGCGCGGCCCGGCGACGTCAGTGGAAGACGGCCCGCCACAGGGCCAGCACGGCGTCGCGCTGCGCAGCCAGGCTGTCGGGGTCGAAGTGTGTCGGCTGCTCGTCCAGCCGCGCCCGGTGCTGCGCACGGCGCAGCTCGCGGTAGGCATCGGCCGCGGCGCGGCCCACGCCGGCGGGCAGCAGGCCGGCGGCCTCGGCGCGCTGCAGCAGCGCGATGTTGCCGGCGTTGTCGAGCAGCTCGGGATGCGCCGCCGCATGCGCCAGCACCAGGTACTGCACGGCAAATTCGACGTCGATCATGCCGCCGGCGCTGTGCTTGACGTCGAAGCGGCCCGCCGCCACCGGCCGCGCGGCGCGCACCTTCTCGCGCATCGCGCGCACCTCCTCGCGCAGCGCCTGCGCATCGCGAGGTGCCGTCAGCACGGCGCGCCGCGTGGCCTCGAAGCGCGGCGCGATGCCCGCCGCGCCGGCCGCGAAGCGCGCCCGCGTCAGGGCCTGGTGCTCCCAGGTCCAGGCGGTGTTGCTGCCGCGGCCGGCCTGGTAGGTCTCGAAGGCGTCGATCGACGTCACCAGCAGCCCCGAGTTGCCGTTCGGCCGCAGCGCCGTGTCGATGTCGAACAGCTCGCCGGCCGAGGTGCGCAGCGTGAGCCAGGTGATGAGCTTGCGCACGAAGGCGGGGTAGACCTCCTGCGCACGCTGCTTCTCTTCTTCGCTGGCGTCGGCGTCGTCGTAGACGAAGACGACGTCGAGGTCGCCGCCGTAGCCCAGCTCCTTGCCACCGAGCTTGCCGTAGGCGATGACGGCCAGCCCGGGCACGGCGCGATGGCGCTGCTTCAGCCGCGACCAGGCCCAGCGCACGGCGGTGTCGAGCACGGTGTCGGCCAGCGCCGACAGGTCGTCGGCCACCTGCTCCACCGTGAGGTCGCCTTCGACGTCGCGCACCAGCGTGCGGAAGACCTCGGCGTGGTGGGCGTGGCGCAGCGTGTCGAGCAGGTTTTCCTCGTCGTCCTCGCCCGAACGCTGCCAGGCAACGAGGCGGGCTTCGAGTTCGGCGCCGAAGGCCGTGCGGTCGAAGCGCTGGTGCAGCAGGCGTTCGTCGGCCAGCTCGTCGATGACGCCGGGGTGGCGCATCAGGTATTGCATCGGCCAGCGCGCGATGCCCAGCACGCGCAGCAGCCGGCGGTGCACCTCGGGGCGCTCGAGCAGCAGCGCGAGATAACTCTCGCGCCGCAGCAGCGGCGCCACCCAGTCGATGAAGCGCACCGCCGCGACCGCCGTGCAGGGGCCTTCCTGCACGGCCTGGGCCGTCTTCTGCATCAGCCGGCCCAGGCGCAGCCGGCTTTCGTCGCGCAGCGCCAGCACACGCGGGTTCTGCGCCCAGGGGCGCAGCCGCTCGGCCATCGCCGCCGGCAGCTTGTCGAGCAGGTCCTCGCTGTCGATGGGCAGCGGTGCCGGCCCGCAGCGGCGGCAGTTGCCCTTGCCGGCGTCGGCCGTGTTGCCCTGGCCGTCACGCAACAGGGCGTCGAACTCGGCGGCCACCGTCTCGCGCACCTCGCCCAGCCGGTCGAGCAACTCGCAGGCCTCGGGTTGGCAGACGAAGCCCAGGCTGCGCGCAATCCAGGCCAGGTCGCCGTCGGCCGCCGGCAACAGGTGCGTCTGCTGGTCGTCGAGGTACTGGATGCGGTGTTCGATGCGCCGCAGCAGCACATAGCTGGCGGCCAGCTTGTGCGCGGTCTCGGGCTTTATCAGACCCCGCGCCACCAGCCGGTCCAGCGCGCGCAGCGTGCTGCGGGTGCGGATCTCCGGGAACTGGCCGCCGCGCACGACGAGCATCAGCTGGACGATGAATTCGATCTCGCGGATGCCGCCGCGCGACAGCTTCACGTCGTTGGCGCGCTCGGGGCGTCCGGCGGCGCGCCGCTGCGCTTCGTCGCGGATCTTGCGGTGCAGCTGGCGCAGGCCTTCGAAGACGCCGTAGTCCAGGTAACGCCGGTAGACGAAGGCGGTGACGAGCGAGCGCAGCGCCAGCGCGCGGCCGCTGGTCACCGCCGCGCGCGGTGCCACGACGCGGCTCTTCAGCCAGGCAAAACGCTCCCACTCGCGGCCCTGCACCTGCAGGTATTCCTCGAGCATGCCCATGCTCACCACCGGTGGGCCGGAGTTGCCGTTGGGCCGCAGCGCCAGGTCGACGCGGAAGACGATGCCGTCGTCGGTGGTCTCGCCGATCAGCGCGTACAGGCGCTTGGCGACGTAGGCGAAGTATTCGTGGAACGACACCGGGCGCACGCCGGCGGTCTGGCCGTCGTCCTCGTAGACGTAGATGAGGTCGATGTCGGAGGACACATTGAGCTCGCGCGCGCCCAGCTTGCCCATGCCGACGATCCACATCTGCACCCGCTGCCCCTGCGCATCCAGCGGCGGGCCGTGGCGCTCGTCGGCTTCGGCCTCGGCCTGCGCCAGCGCCAATTCCAGCGTGGCCTCGGCGAGGTCGGTCATGGCACCGGTGACGGTGTCCAGCGGCGCATGCTGCTCGACATCGAGCACCGCCAGACGCTCCAGCACCAGGTGACGCGCGACGCGCAGCGCCGCCGGCAGGTCGCGGTTCGACTCGCGCAGCCGCTGCACCAGGGCCGTGATGTCGGCCAGGCCCGGGGCGCCGGGCGGCAACAGCGCCAGTTCGGCCGGCCAGCGGCGGCGCACGCGCTGCACGAAGCGGCTGTGCGCAGCATCGGCGGCGGCGGTCGGCGGTGTATCGGTCGGGGTGGCGGCCATGGTGGGCAGTGGCGATGCTAGGCGCAAAGCGCCAGGCCGGCCGCGGCCATGCGGCATGCAGTCATCGGCATCTGGGCGCCCTCCGGTGTCATCGCTTCTCAGTGCTGCTCTCGTTCCGGCGTGGCCGGCTCCTCGGGGCAGCTGATGGGGTGCGAGCGTAGTCCCGTTTCCATGGCCCACCGGCCCGGGGGGATTTGCCGTGGCGGCAGCCCAGGGCCGGCGACAGCACAATGCGGGCATGAAGATCGCCGCCGTGCAGATGGTTTCCACGCCCGACTGGGCTGCCAACCGCGACGCCGCGGCGCGGTTGATCCGCCAGGCCGCGGCGGCCGGAGCGGCGCTGGTGGCGCTGCCCGAGTACTTCTGCATCATGGGCCGGCGCGACACCGACAAGCTCGAGCTCGCCGAAGCGCCGGGACACGGCCCGATCCAGGACTTCCTGGCCGACACCGCGCGCGACTGCGGCGTCTGGATCGTTGGCGGCACGCTGCCGCTGCGCACCGCGGTGCCCGGCCAGGCGCTCAACCGCTGCTGCGTCTACGGGCCCGATGGCGCCGAGGCGGCGCACTACGACAAGATCCACCTCTTCGCCTTCGACAACGGCCGCGAGAGCTACGACGAGGGCCGCACGCTGCAGGCCGGCAGTGCGCCGGTGGCGCTGGACGTGGCCGCCGGTGCCGCCACCTTGCGCGTCGGCCTGTCGATCTGCTACGACCTGCGTTTCCCCGAGCTCTACCGCGCACTGATGCAGCCGCCGTGCGACGTGGTCTGCGTGCCGGCCGCCTTCACCCACACCACCGGCCGTGCGCACTGGGAGCTGCTGCTGCGCGCCCGCGCGGTGGAGAACCAGTGTTACGTGCTCGCCGCGGCGCAGGGCGGCACGCACCCCAACGGCCGCCGCACCTGGGGCCACAGCATGGTCGTCGACCCCTGGGGCGAAGTCGTCGCCCTGTGCGAGGAAGGCGAAGGCGTGGTCGTCGCCGAGGTCGACCCGGCGCACATCGCCCAGGTGCGTCTGCAGCTGCCGGCGCTGGCGCACCGGCGGCTGTAGCGCCCTGTGCTCAACGCCGCCCCTGATTCGATCGACAAGCTGCGCACCACATCTGCGGCGCGAGCCGCTGACAAGGCGCGGGGCGCTGGGGGTCATCCAACGGCTGCGTTTCGCGCCAACTGTCTTGCCCTCGGCGCCGCACTCACAATGAGGCCATGACTCACCTGTATGCGGCTTTGGCCACGCGTGTCGATGCGTGGCGCCAGGACGGTTACCCCTGCCCCAAATACCCAGCGCTGGCCGAGGTTCTTGACTTCGCCACCGAAGACGGCGAATCCGGGCAATTGCGCTTTCTCCGCAAGGCCCAACTCCGTGCGCTGGAGACGTACTGGTACTTGCGGCTCATTTTGGACACCCCCAGAGTGCCGGCGCTCTACGAGGTCTTGTTTCCCGACATCAGGTCACGCAGCCAGGCCATGGGCCTGGTTTCTCCGGCCGTCCTGGAAACCATGGCCTACGGCGGCGGGCTCGATGCTGTGCTGCAGCGGGTTCGGGCCGATGGCGAGTTCGTGCGCAGCAATGGCCTGGAATCGTTGCGCGAGACGCTGACGCTCGAGTACCCCAGTTACATCCTGGCGCTGGCCATGGGTGCGGGCAAGACGATCCTCATGGGCAGCATCGTCGCCACCGAGTTTGCGCTCGCACTGGAGTATCCCGAGGGCCCGTTCGTGCAGAACGCGCTGATCTTCGCGCCAGGCAAGACCATCCTCGGGGCACTTCGCGAGTTGGCCGACGTCCCGTTTGCCAAGCTGCTCCCGGCGCGCCTGCACAAGGCCTTTGCGGCGACCTTCAAGCTCACCTTCACGCGCGACGGTGACAGCGACATCCCGGTGATTGCCGGCAGCAGCTTCAACCTAATCGTCACCAATACCGAGAAGATTCGCATACAGAAGCCGGCTGGTGGCGCGCGAGGCACGACCCGGCTCTTTGGCGGCGCACGCGACGAAGAAGCTGCCGAGCTTGCCAACTTGCGCTTGCTCAAGATCGCGTCGCTGCCGCACCTGGCCGTGTTTTCCGACGAGGCGCATCACACTTACGGGCAGAAGCTGCTCGGCCGCTGGGAGAAAGACAAGACCACCGGCGAGCCGGTGTTCAGAGAAGACGGCATCAAGAAAGTGCGCCGCACCGTCGACTTCCTGGCGCAGAACACCAACCTCATCGTGGCAGTCAACGCCACCGGTACGCCGTACTTCGAGCGCCAGCCGCTGCGCGACGTGGTGGTCTGGTACGGCCTCGGCGAAGGCATACGCGACGGCGTGCTCAAGGAACTGTCCGGAAACATCAAGGTGTTCGACCTGGAAGACGAGGCCGGCGAGCTCGTGTCACAGGTCGTGACGGACTTCTTCAGAACCTACGGAGCCGTGACGCTGCCCAATGGCGCACCGGGCAGGCTGGCGCTCTATTTCCCCAATATCGAAACACGCGAAGCCTTGCGCCCAGCGGTGGATGCGGCGCTGGCAATGCAGGGCGTCGCCACGGACACCGTGCTCGCGGTCGACAACAAGAGCAACGAAAGCGCCCGCCGGGCCTTCGAAGCGCTGGCACGTGACCCGGCAGCGCCGCACCGGGTGGTGCTGCTGGTGAACATGGGCACCGAGGGATGGAACTGCCCGAGCCTGTTTGCCTGCGCGCTGGTACGCAAGCTGGCGTCCAGCAACAACTTCGTGCTGCAGGCAGCCACGCGCTGCCTGCGGCAGGTGCCGGGCAATCCACACCCGGCGCGGGTCTATCTCACGGGCAGCAACCGCAAGACGCTGGAAGACCAACTCACCGAGACTTTTGGCACCACGCTGCGCGAACTCGATAGCCAGGCTGCCGACCGCATGTACAGAGACGTCGCGCTGCACAAGCCGCATCTGCCGCCCTTGCTCATCAAGCGCCGGGTGCTGCGCGTACGCCGCAAGGTGAGCCATGCGCCTCCGGTGCCACTGTCGTTCGCACGGCCCGATGTCGCGGCGCCTGCCGCGCCCGCAACGCACACCTACACGCTGATCGAAACGGACGCCGGTATCACCCGCTTCCAGCGCATGGACGCCGGCGACGAAACGGTGGGCAGCTATGCTGCCGAGGTGCTGACACCGTACAGCGCCGCGTCCCGGCTGGCCGCCAACTACCACTTGCCCACCGCCGAAGTGCTGCTTGCACTGCGCGGCTGCTACGACGCCGACAGGGTGCCGGCGCACCACCTGGAACCGCTGGGCCAGCAGATCGAGGCCCAACGCTGCCATTACGAGCAGCACCATGAAGAGATCGAAGTGGCGGTGGCCCTCGTCAGGCCCGACGGCTTTGACCGCGACGCTGCCGTGGACCCGCCCGTCTACACGGCGCGCGTCAGCTTTGCCAAGGACCGGGAGTCGCTGTATTTGATGGCCAGCGACACCGGCGATGCTGCTCTGGCCCTGGACAAGAGTTTTCACTACGAAGGCTACAACTTCGATTCGGGGCCCGAGCGCGAATTCCTGCAGTGGGCGCTGGAAGTGCTGCGCAACAACGCGCACCAGGTCGATGGGCTGTGGTTTACCGGCGGCTTCACGGATCCCGGCAAGACCGACCTGTTGGCAGAGTATCTGGGCGAAGACGGACGCTGGCACCACTACACACCTGACTTCGTGATCCGCCGAAACGACGGCAAGCACCTGGTGGTCGAGGTGAAGCAAGACGTGCACAGTCCGGCGATCCACGCCGACCTGATGCGTCTTGCGGCCGGGCAGGAACCACTCTCGCTCGAAGGGCGCAAGGCCGTAGCGCTGAAACGCTGGGAGCAGCTCAATCCCGACCGGCTGACCTACCATGTCATGTTTGCGGCGCAGAAGCTCGCCGACGCCGGCAAGCCGCGCGTGCGCGACTTCATGCTGGGGCTGGGCTGAGTCGCTGTCCGAAGCGGTCACGAGTCAGAACAAGGGAGAGAGCGGCATGGCGCAACAGCCCAACCGCCCGGCCGTCGCGGCCCTGGCGCAGAGCATTCATCTGGTACGTGGCCAGAAGGTCATGCTCGATTCGGACCTGGCCGTCCTGTATGGCGTGCCGACCAAGGCGCTGAACCAGGCGGTCAAGCGCAATGCGGACCGCTTTCCGGCGGACTTCATGTTCCAGCTGAGCGGTGATGAGTACCTGGCTTTGAGGTCACAGTTTGTGACCTCAAACGCGACCGCTGCCGGCCGTGGCGGCCGTCGCTATTTGCCGTGGGCGTTCACCGAGCATGGCGCGCTGATGGCGGCCACGGTGCTGAATTCACCGCGAGCCATCGAGATGAGCGTATTCGTGGTGCGAGCCTTCGTTCAACTGCGCGAGCTGCTTTCCACGCACCGCGACCTGGCGGCCAAGCTCGACGAATTGGAGCGCAAGCTGTCCACGCACGACCAGGCCATCGCCGGCCTCATCGATGCCATCCGCCAACTCACTGCCACGCCCGAGCGCAAGAGCCGCCCGATCGGCTTCCTGACCAAGTTGAACGACAAATGAGCGACCTGACCTTGCCCGCGATGAACCCCGTGCCCCAGCCGCCCGAGACCCAGGTGGCCGTGGCCCGCGCCAAGGGCCGGCCGATGCTCAGCTGGGTGGGCAAGAAGCCGCTCGGGCGCGTGACGGCATACCCGGCACAGAGGATCGAACGCTTCGCCGTCCCCCAGGCACCCGGGCTGCCCCTGAGTGGGGCCGACTGGTCCGACTGGCCAGCGGCATATGAACCGGGTGGCCTACTCTTCCACGGCGACAACAAAGACGTGCTGGCCCACCTGCTGGCCAATGGATTCCGGGGCAAGGTCAAGCTGATCTATATCGACCCGCCCTTCGACAGCGGAGCCGACTACGTGCGCAAGGTGCAACTGCGCGGGCCGAAAGGTACGCTCAAGGTCGACGGCGAAGACTACGCGCTGGGCGAGCAGGTGCAGTACACCGACATCTGGAGCAACGACAACTATCTGCAGTTCATGTACGAGAGGTTGTTGATGTTGCGCGAGTTGCTCTGCGAATCCGGTGCCATATTGCTGCATTGCGATTGGAAACGCACGCATCTGCTCCGATGTGTGCTCGACGAGGTATTTGGCGAAGAGAACTTCCGCAACGAGATCATTCGAATCAAGTGCAACCCAAAGAACTCCAAGCGCCGCGCGTATGGCAATGTCCATGACGTAGT
>CAYJOA010000148.1:2665-10107 GCA_964371495.1 uncultured Rubrivivax sp. | reverse complement strand
GTGCAACGCCGCGCAGGGCCCTTGGCCACCCCTGCCCTACGGGTAAGCCCCCAGAACAGCCGCACTCCGCGTTGCAAATGCTCGCCGGGGTGGGGCCCCGGCTGCGCTTTGCGCCTTGATTGCGGCTGTTCTGGGGGCTTACGCGGGTGCATGGGATGGCCTCTCAACCTCTCAGCTGCCGCGATACGTGCTGTAGCTCCAGGGGCTGACCAGCAAGGGCACATGGTAGTGCCCGGCGGCGTCGGCGATGCCGAAGTCGACTTGCACGGTGTCGATGAACGGCGGTTCCGGCAGCACCACGCCCTGCGAGCGGAAGTACGGCGCCACCTCGAACAGCAGGCGGTAGCAGCCGGCCGCCATCTCGGCGGCGCCGAGCAGCGGGCCGCCGGCGCGGCCGTCGGCGTCGAGTCTCAGGCGGCGCAGCGTCACCGCGCCGTCGCTGTCCAGCCGCAGCAGCGTGACCGCCATGCCGGCCGCGGGGCGGCCGTGGGCGGTGTCGAGGACGTGGGTGCTGAGCTGTCCCATGGGGCCGGATTCCGGGTTGCGCGACCCGATAAAGTGTATACACTGCGGCATACAGGTCAACCCCGACTTGAGCCCGCCACCCTTTGTCCCATGGCCAGGAGCCGCGCCCAGCTGAAGGTGATCGAAGCCGCGCCGCGGCCGCGCCGGGCCGGCGCCGTGCACGACGACACGACGCGGCGCATCGTCGACGCCATCACCGCCGCCATCGTCGAGCGCCGGTTGATGCCCGGCACCAAGCTCGCCGAGCAGCCCATCGCCGACATCTTCAAGGTCTCGCGCACGCTGGTGCGCCAGGCGCTGAACCAGCTCAGCCGCGACCGCCTGGTGACGCTGGCACCGGCCCGTGGCGCCTTCGTCGCGCAGCCCAGCGTGCAGGAAGCGCGCCAGGTCTTCGAGGTGCGCGCGATGGTCGAGGCGGCGATGATGCGACAGCTGTGCGCCAGCATCACCGAAGCGCAGATCGCCGAGCTGCGGCAGCACCTGCGCGCCGAGCGCGAGGCCGTGGCGCGCACCGACGTCACCGGCCGCACGCGGCTGCTGGCGGACTTCCACGTCGTGCTGGCGCGCCTGCTCGGCAACGAGGTCCTGGAGCAGCTGCTCGGCGACCTGCTGTCGCGCTGCTCGCTGATCGCGCTGATGTACCAGTCCTCGCATTCGGCCGGGCATTCGCAGGACGAGCACGTGGCCATCGTCGATGCGCTGGAGCGGCGCGATGCGCGCGCGGCGGTCAGGCTGATGGCCTCGCACCTGGGCAACGTCGAACGTTACCTGCGCCTGAACCCGCGTGTGCAGGACCTGACGCAGGCACTGATGACGACATGACCCACGCCGTGCACCCCGCAGCACCCTACCCGCGCGACCTGCGCGGCTACGGCCGCGACGCGCCGCACGCCCGCTGGCCGGGCCAGGCGCGTATCGCCGTGCAGTTCGTCCTCAACTACGAGGAAGGCGGCGAGAACAACCCGCTGCACGGCGACGCCGCGTCCGAGACCTTCCTGTCCGAACTGGTGTCGGCGCAGGCCTACGCGAACCGGCACATGACGATGGAGTCGATGTACGAATACGGCGCGCGCGCCGGCGTCTGGCGCATCCTGCGCGAATTCGACCGCCGCGGCCTGCCGCTGACGGTGTTCGGCGTTGCCGCGGCGCTGCAGCGTTACCCGCAGCTGGTGGACACCTTCATGGCGCGTGGCGACGAGATCGCCAGCCACGGCCTGCGCTGGATCCAGCACCAGGAGATGCCCGAGGACGTCGAGCGACGCCATGTCGGCGCGGCCAGCGCGCTGATCAAGGGACTGACCGGCGGCGCCTGGCCGGCCGGCTGGTACACCGGGCGCGACAGCCCCAACACGCGCCGCCTGGTGGCCGAGCACGGCGGCTACGAATACGACAGCGACTACTACGGCGACGACCTGCCGTTCTGGCTGCAGGTGAAGAAGGCCGACGGCAGCCTGGCGCCGCAGCTGGTGGTGCCGTACGCGCTGGACACCAACGACATGCGCTTCGTGCAGGCCCAGGGCTTCAACACCGGCGAGCACTTCTACTGTTACCTGCGCGACGCCTTCGACGCGCTGTACGCCGAAGGCGACCCGCAGGGCCTGGACCGGCCGAAGATGATGAGCATCGGCATGCACTGCCGCGTGCTCGGCAAACCCGGGCGCATCGTCGCGCTGCAGCGCTTTCTGGACCACGTGCAAGCGCAGCCGCAGGTCTGGGTGTGCCGGCGCATCGACATCGCCCGCCACTGGCGGCAGGTGCATCCTTTCGACCCCGCCACGGCCCACGTCTGGGAATGACCATGACGCTCACGCTCGACCGCCTCAATGCCGCCACGCAGGCCGAGTTCACGGCGCTGCTGGATGGCACCTACGAACACTCGCCGTGGGTCGCCGCTGCGGCGTGGGCGAAGCGGCCGTTTGCGACGCTGGCGGCGCTGAAGCACGCGCTGGCGAGCGCCGTGCGCGAGGCCGGCCGCGACGCGCAACTGGCGCTTCTTCGGGCCCACCCCGAACTCGCCGGCCGGGCCATGGCGGCGGAAGAACTGACCGCGCAGAGCAGGCACGAGCAGGGCCGGGCGGGGCTCACCGCGTGCACGCCCGCGGAGCTCGACCGCATCCAGGGGCTGAATGCGGACTACAAGGCAAGGTTCGGCTGGCCCTTCATCCTGGCGGTGCGCGGGCCCCGCGGCCTGGGCCTGGCCAAGGGCGAGATCATCGCCACCTTCGAGCGCCGCCTGGCCGGCCACCGCGACTTCGAATTCGCCGAATGCCTGCGCCAGGTGCACCGCATTGCCGAGCTGCGGCTGAACGACAGCTTCGGCGTCGTGCCGGCGCAAGGCCAGCTCGTCTGGGACCAGGCCGAAGCGCTGGCCGCGCACAGCGACCCCGGCTTCAAGGAACAGGGCCAGCTGACGGCGACCTACCTCACCGACGCCCACCGCGCCGTGGCGCGCCAGCTGCAGGCCTGGATGCACGAGGCCGGCTTCGACGAGGTCGGCGTCGACGCCGTCGGCAACGTCGTCGGCGTCTACCACGCGGCCGCCGCTGCGGCGCCGCGGCTGCTCACCGGCAGCCACTACGACACCGTGCGCAACGGCGGCAAGTACGACGGCCGGCTGGGCATCCTGGTGCCGATGGCCTGCGTGCGCGCACTGCACCGCGCCCGCCGGCGGCTGCCCTTCGGCATCGAAGTGATCGGCTTCGCCGAGGAAGAAGGCCAGCGCTACAAGGCCACCTTCCTGGGCTCGGGCGCGCTCACCGGCCACTTCGACCCCGCCTGGCTCGAACAGCGCGACAGCGAAGGCGTGAGCCTGCGCGCGGCGATGGCCGCCGCCGGCCTGCCGGCGACGATGGACGCGATCCAGGCCCTGCGGCGCGACCCGGCCCGTTACCTCGGCTTCGTCGAAGTCCACATCGAACAAGGGCCCGTGCTGGCTGAACGAGACCTGCCGCTGGGCGTGGTGACCAGCATCAACGGCGGCGTGCGCTACCTCGGTGAGGTCGTCGGCCAGGCCAGCCACGCCGGCACGACGCCGATGGACAGCCGCCGCGACGCCGCCTGCGCGGTGGCCGAGCTGGCGCTGTTCGTCGAGAAGCGCGCCGGCGCGGTGCCCGACGTGGTCGGCACGGTGGGCATGTTCGAGGTACCGGCCGGGTCGATCAACGTGGTGCCCGGGCGCTGCCGCTTCAGCCTGGACCTGCGCGCCACCACCAACGCGGCGCGCGATGCACTGGCCGCCGACGTGGTGGCCGAGCTGCAGCGCATCTGCGCCGTGCGCGGCGTGGCGCACACGCTGGAACGCACGCTCACGGCCGACGCGGCACCCAGCGCCCCGGGCTGGCAGCGGCGCTGGGAGGCGGCCGTCTCGGCGCTCGGGTTGCCGGCGATGCATTTGCCCAGCGGTGCCGGCCACGATGCGATGAAGCTGCACGAGGTCATGCCGCAGGCCATGCTCTTCGTGCGCGGCGGCAACGCCGGCATCAGCCACAACCCGCTGGAGACCATCACCGCCGACGACGCCGAACTGTGCGTCGCGGCCTTCGCCGGGCTGCTCGACGACCTGGCCCGCGCATGACTGCCGTCTTCTACGACGCGCTCGACGCCTGGATCGACGCGCATTTCGACGAGGAAGTGCGCTTCCTGCAGGAACTCGTGCGTGTGCCCACCGACACGCCGCCGGGCAACAACGCGCCGCACGCCGAGCGCACGGCCGAGCTGCTGGCCGCCATGGGGCTGCCTGCCGAAAAACACCCGGTGCCGGCCTGGGCGCTGCAGGAATACGGGCTGCAGTCGATCACCAACCTCATCGTGCGGCGGCGTTACGGCGGCGGCAGCGCGCAGCACCCGACGGGGCCGGGGCTGGGCCCGATCGTGGCGCTGAACGCCCACGGCGACGTCGTGCCCCCCGGCGAAGGCTGGTCGCACGACCCCTACGGCGCCGAGATCGTCGACGGCAAACTCTACGGCCGCGCCGCGGCGGTGAGCAAGAGCGACTTCGCCACCTACACCTTCGCCGTGCGCGCGCTGGAAGCCGCCGGCGGGCCGCTCGAACAAGGAGGCAGCGCGGTCGCGCTGCGCGGTGGGGTCGAACTGCACTTCACCTACGACGAGGAATTCGGCGGCGAGCTCGGCCCCGGCTGGCTGCTCGCCAACCGGCTGACACGGCCCGATTTCCTGATCGCCGCCGGCTTCAGCTACCAGGTCGTGACGGCGCACAACGGCTGCCTGCAGTTCGAAGTGACGCTGCACGGACTGGCCTCGCACGCCGCCTACCCCGAGACCGGCGTCGACGCGCTGCAGGCGGCGACCCGGCTGCTGACCGCGCTCTACGGCCACAACGACGTGCTGCGGGCGCGCCGCTCGGCGGTGGCCGGCATCTCGCACCCCTACCTGAACGTCGGCCGCATCGAAGGCGGCAGCAACACCAACGTGGTGCCGGGCAAGGTGGTGCTGAAGATCGACCGCCGCATGATCCCGGAGGAACAGGCCGGCGCCGTGGAGGCCGAAGTGCGCGAGCTCATCGAGCGCAGCGTGGCTGCCTGTGCCGGCGTGCGCGTCGAGATCAGGCGGCTGCTGCTGGCCCACCCGCTCGAGCCGCTGCCGGGCAACGCGCCGCTGGTGGCGGCAGTGCAAAGGCACGGCCAGGCTGTCTTCGGTGTCCCCATCCCCGTCAGCGGCACGCCGCTGTACACCGACGTGCGCCTGTACGGCGCCCAGGGCGTGCCGGCCGTCATCTACGGCGCCGGCCCGCGCACCGTGCTGGAGAGCAACGCCAAGCGCGCCGACGAGCATTTGCTGCTGAGCGACCTGCGAGGCGCCACGAAGGTGATTGCGCGCACTTTGCTGGACCTGCTGCAGGCCGAGGCGCCTTGATGCCGGGCGCGACGCCGCTTTCTGGTGCAAGCCCCGAGGGTGAACTGCGCATGGAACTTGCAGAATGGCCCTGCCGCGGGAGCCACCGCCCGACACCCAAGCCCTCGAAGTCAACCACGGAGCCTCACCCATGACCGTTTTCTACGCTGCGCTCAAGCGCCGCACGCTGTTCGCCGCTGCCGCGCTGCTGGCCGCCCCGGCCCTGGCGCTGGCGCAGACGCCGATCAAGTTCCAGCTCGACTGGCGCTTCGAAGGCCCGGCGGCGCTGTTTCTGGCCTCGCAGGCCAAGGGTTACTACAAGGCTGCCGGGCTGGACGTGACCATCGACGCCGGCAACGGCTCGGGCGGCACCGTCACGCGCGTCGCCTCGGGCAGCTACGACCTGGGCTTCGCCGACCTGGCGGCACTGATGGAATTCCACGCCAACAACCCCGACGCACCGAACAAGCCGGTGGCGGTGATGATGGTCTACAACAACACGCCGGCGGCGGTGCTGGCGCTGAAGAAGAGCGGCATCACGAAGCCCGCCGACCTGAACGGCAGGAAGCTCGGCGCGCCGGGCTTCGACGCCGGCCGCAAGGCCTTCCCGATCTTCGCCAAGGCCAACGGCATCGGCGGCGTGCAATGGACGAGCATGGACCCGCCGCTGCGCGAGACGATGCTCGTGCGCGGCGACATCGAGGCCATCACCGGCTTCTCGTTCACGTCCATCCTCAACCTCGAGGCGCGCGGCGTGAAGCCGGCCGACATCGTCGTGCTGCCCTACGCCGAGCACGGCGTCAAGCTCTACGGCAACGTCATCATCGCCTCGGAGAAGATGGTCAAGCAGAACCCGGCGGCGATCAAGGCCTTCCTGTCGGCCTTCCTGAAGGGGGCCAAGGAGGTGATGGCCAACCCCGACGCCAGCATCGACTATGTCAAGGCACGCGACGGCATCATCAACGTCGAGCTCGAGAAGCGCCGGCTGCGCCTGGCCATCGACGCCGTCGTCGCCAGCCCCGACGCCCGCGCCGAGGGCTTCGGCGTCGTCGTCCCGGGCCGCCTGGCGCTGATGGCTTCGCAGGTCTCCGACGCCTTCGGCACCAAGACGCGCATCGACCCGACCAAGGTCTGGACCGACGCCTACCTGCCGGCCAAGGCCGAGCTGGCCATCCTCCCCGCCAGAAAGTGATCGCCCCGAAGCGGCCTTCGGCCCCTGGCTGCCGCGGCGCCCCTGGGCACTCTTGCCTGCCCGCGCGGTGAGCTTCGTCGACTTCCGCAACGTCTGGCTCGCCTACAACGACGAGCTGCTGGCGCAGGGCCACTACGCGGTGGAGGACATCTCGCTGCAGATGGGGCAGGGCGAGTTCATCGCCATCGTCGGCCCCTCGGGCTGCGGCAAGTCGACCTTCATGAAGCTGACCACGGGGCTGAAGATGCCCAGCAAAGGCAGCATCCACATCAACGGCGCGCCGGTGACGGGGCCGCTGAAGATCAGCGGTATGGCCTTCCAGGCGCCCAGCCTGCTGCCCTGGCGCACGACGCTGGACAACGTGCTGCTGCCGCTGGAGATCGTCGAGCCCTACCGTTCCGGCTTCAAGGCGCGGCGCAAGGAGTACGAGGCCAAGGCGCGCGAGCTGTTGAAGAGCGTCGGCCTGGCCGGCTACGAGGACAAGTTCCCGTGGCAGCTGTCGGGCGGCATGCAGCAGCGCGCCAGCATCTGCCGCGCGCTCGTGCACGAGCCGAAGATGCTGCTGCTCGACGAACCCTTCGGCGCGCTCGACGCCTTCACGCGCGAGGAACTCTGGTGCATCCTTCGCGACCTGCAGTCGGCGCAGAAGTTCAACGTCATCCTGGTCACGCACGACCTGCGCGAAGGCGTCTTCCTGGCCGATACCGTGTACGTGATGAGCAAGAGCCCCGGGCGTTTCGTCGTCACGCGGCAGATCGACCTGCCCAGGCCGCGCGACCTGGAGATCACCTACACGCCGCGGTTCACCGACATCGTGCACGAGCTGCGCGGGCACATCGGTGCCATCCGCAAGACCGGGGCGGTGCCGCAATGA
>CAYJOA010000148.1:0-2565 GCA_964371495.1 uncultured Rubrivivax sp. | reverse complement strand
AACATGGAGCGCTGGTCGCCGCTGGTCGTGCTGGCCGCGGTGCTGCTGCTGTGGCAGGCGGTGGTGATGCTGTTCGGCATTCCCGAATTCATCTTTCCGAGCCCGACCCAGATCGCGCAGCAGTTCGGCGAGTACACCGGCGCGCTGCTGGAAGCGGCGTGGAAGACGTTCTGGGTCACGATGCTGGGCTTCGGCCTGAGCATCGTCGTCGGCGTCATGCTGGGTTTCCTGATCGGCAGTTCGCGGCTGGCCTACACCGCGCTGTACCCGCTGATGGTGGCCTTCAACGCGGTGCCCAAGGCGGCGGTGGTGCCGATCCTCGTGGTCTGGTTCGGCATCGGCCTCGGGCCCGGCGTTTTGACGGCCTTCCTGATCTCGTTCTTCCCCATCACCGTCAACATCGCCACCGGGCTGGCGACGCTGGAGCCCGAGCTCGAGGACGTGCTGCGCGTGCTCGGCGCGCGGCGCTGGGACGTGCTGGTCAAGGTCGGGCTGCCGCGCTCGATGCCCTACTTCTACGGTTCGCTGAAGATCGCCATCACGCTGGCCTTCGTCGGCACCGTGCTGGCCGAGATGACGGCCGGCGATTCGGGCATCGGCTACCTGATGCAGACGGCGGGCAGCCAGCAGCGCATGTCGCTGGCCTTCGCCGGCCTGGTGACCATCGGCGCCATGGCGATGGCGATGTACGAGCTGTTCTCGTGGATCGAGAAGCGCACCACCGGCTGGGCGCATCGCGGCACCCAGGGCGAGTGAGACCGCCGGCAGGCAAGGTGCCGCCATGAGTTGGCACGGCCGGCTCGCGCTGCACTACACGCGCGACGGCGACCGCACCACGGCGCTGGACCGTCACCACGGCCCGCTGCGTGTGCTGCAGCGCCTGTACCCCGAAGGCCCCGGCATCTGCCACCACGTGCTGGTGCATCCGCCGGGCGGCATGGTCGGCGGCGACGAGCTCGAGATCGACGTCAGCCTCGACGCGGCGACCCACGCGCTGGTCACCACGCCCGGCGCCGCGCGCTACTACCGCAGCACCGGCGCCCTGGCCAGCCAGCAGGCCGTGCTTCGGCTGGCCGCCGGCGCGCGGCTGGAGTGGCTGCCGCTGGAGACCATTGCCTACCGCGGCTGCCGCGCCGCCAACAGCGTGCGGCTGCAACTGGTGCCGGGGGCCGAGGCGATGGGCTGGGAGGTGCTGGCACTGGGTTTGCCGGCGTCCGGCGAGCCTTTCGACGCCGGCAGCTACCGCCAGCACCTGGAAGTGGCCGGCGTCTGGCAGGAGCGTGCGCTGATCGCCGCCGCGGACCGCCGGCTGCTCGACAGCCCGCTGGGGCTGGCCGGCCACCGTGTGCTGGCCACGATGTGGTGGGCCGGCGGCGAGGCGCTGGCGCCGGCGCGCCGCCAGGCGCTGCTGGACGGCGCGCGCGAGGTGCTGGCCACCAGCCCCTTGCAGCGCAGCGCCGGCGCCACCGCGCCGCAGCCGGGCGTGCTGGTGCTGCGCCTGCTGGCCGACAGCGTGGAGCCCGCGCTGCAGTGCCTGATGGCCGTGCGCGCAGCGTGGCGGCGTGCGGCCTGGAGCCTGCCCGCGGAGCCGCCGCGCGTCTGGCGCTCATGACGCGCCAGCGCGGCGCGCCGGCGCTGCGCTGTCGTTAGCATCCCCCCATGTACGCGTCCTTCTTCGGCCTGCAGCGGGAGCCCTTCTCGATCGCCCCCGACCCGCGCTTTCTCTACATGAGCGAGCGCCACCGCGAGGCCCTGGCGCACCTGCTCTACGGCGTCGGAGGTGGCGGCGGCTTCGTGCTGCTCACCGGCGAGATCGGCGCCGGCAAGACCACGGTCTGCCGCTGTTTCCTGGAGCAGATCCCGCCGCATTGCGCGGTGGCCTACATCTTCAACCCGCGCCTCACGGTGCCCGAGCTGCTGCAGTCGATCTGCGACGAGTTCGGCGTCGAGGTGCCACCGCAGGCGCCGGGCAGCACCGGGGTCAAGGGCGCCGTCGACGCGCTGAACGCCTTCCTGCTGCGCGCCCATGCCGAGGGCCGCAGCGCGGTGCTGATCATCGACGAGGCGCAGAGCCTGGCGCCCGACGTGCTGGAGCAGCTGCGCTTGCTGACCAACCTGGAGACGGCCGAGCGCAAGCTGCTGCAGATCATCCTCATCGGCCAGCCCGAGCTGCGCGAGATGCTGGCGCGGCCCGAGCTCGAACAGCTGGCGCAGCGCGTCATCGCGCGTTACCACCTGGGGCCGCTGTCGCGCGACGAAACGGTGTCCTACGTGCGCCACCGGCTGTCGGTGGCCGGCGCGCAGTCGCAAATGCCCTTCGAGCCGGCGGCGCTGGGCTGCATTCACCGACTCACCGGCGGCGTGCCGCGACGCATCAACCTGCTCGCCGACCGCGCGCTGCTCGGCGCCTATGCGCACCAGCGCGCCAGCGTCGACCGCCGCATGGTCGCGCAGGCGGCGCGCGAGGTCTTCGGCGCAGCGGCCGCGGCGCCGCCCGCGCCCGCCCGGGCCTGGGCCGCCGGCGTGGCCGTGGCTGCGGTGCTGGTGGCCGCTGCGGCGTGGGCC
>CAYJOA010000147.1:0-10145 GCA_964371495.1 uncultured Rubrivivax sp. | reverse complement strand
CGCGCTGCGATCGCAAATCGAAATGAGTGACCTGGGCGCGGCACTGTTGTGCTACGTTTTCACGGCCCGAATCACACAGGAACCGGCATGAGCACCACCACCATTCGCCTGTCCGACGAGCTGAAGGCACGCGTGGCCGCTGCGGCCGAACAGGCGGGCATGACGGCCCACGGCTTCATCGTCGAAGCGGTGGCGGAAAAGGCGGCCCAGTCCGAGGCACGCAGCGCCTTCCATGCCGAGGCGACGCAGCGCCTGGCGGAGATCGCCCGCAGCGGCAAGACCGTGCCCTGGGACATGATGCGCCAGTACCTGCTGGACCAGGTCGCCGGGCGCAAGCCCAAGCCACCGCGGCCGCGCAAGCTGGTGCTCTGAAGGGCATGGTGCGCATCGAGTTTGCGGCCAGGGTGTCGGCGGACTTCGATCGCATTGCCGAACACCTGGCCGGGCACGAGGTGTCCGACGTGGAGGCCCGTGTCGAAGCCATCGTCTCCGCGTTCGACCTGCTGGCCCTGCACCCCGAGATCGGCCGGCCCGTCGACGATGGTCTGCGTGAACTCGTGATCGGACGGGGTTCACGCGGCGATGTTGCGCTGTTCGGCTATGCCGAAGAGCTCGAGGTCGTGTTCGTGCTGGCGCTGCGGTCGCGGCGCGAGGCGGGGTATCGGGCTTGAACCTGGCGCGCGCGGGCACCGGATGGCGTTGGCGCGTCTTGTTGCCGATAGTCCAGCGCCATGCCTACGGCCATCCACCCCACTCTGCTGGCTCGCCGTGACGCCATCGGCGAGCTGTGCCGCGAGCACGGCGTCGTCGCCCTGGATGTCTTCGGATCGGTTGCGGACGGGCGGTTCGACCCCGAGCGCAGCGACTACGATTTCATCGCCCGGTTCGCGCCACGCGATGAGCCGTCGTTGGGGCGCCGCTTCGTCGCCTTCAGCGAGGCGCTGGAGTCGCTGTTGGGCCGACCGGTGGACTTGATGACGGGCCTCCCCATCGACAACCCGTACCTGCGGCAGTCCGTCGAGGCCACCCGGCGCTCCGTGTATGTCGAGCCGGCTGCCCAAACACCTGCATGACGCGCTGAACGCGGCCAGGTTGGCCGTCGGGTTCGCAGTGGCGCTGCGCAACCGCATCATTCACGGCTACGACCGGCTCGAAAACGTCATCGTCCTGGAAGCGGTACGGCGCGATCTGCCACCGCTGATGGCCGGCTTGGAGCAGGAGCTGTCGGGCTTTCAGCCGCCCTGAACACCTTGCCGTCGACGGTCACGCCGCAGCCCGCATTGCAGGCCGTGTCACTCCCACACCGGCACGGCGCACTGCGCCGAGCGGCGCTGCAGCAGCGCCGGGAAGTCGCGCACCGACTGGCGCATCAGCGCCGAAGCTCCATCGTGGCAAGTCAGGCACGCGCCCACGGTGAGGATGCGGCGCTGCTCGGGCACCGAGAACGGCCGCGCACCGTCCTGCGTCGAGACCATCCCGGAGCGCTCGGCCAGGAAGCCCGTCCAGGCGTCCGCGGGCAGGCCGTCCTGCGCCAGCGGCGGCTGCGCCGGCTCGTAGCGCCAGCGGCCGCTGCGGCCCCGGACCTCGAAACGCAACTGGCCCTGGCCGTATCCCAGCGCCAGCGAGTCGTTGTGGCACGACACGCAGGACCGCGCTTCGCGCCGGATGGTGTGTGCCGTGAAGGGCGCGTACAGCCGCCGGAAAATGGTGTCGGGCGGCCGGCCCGGCTGCAGGTTGCGGTCGATGGTGAGGATCATGCCCGGCACGAAGGTGTCCACCAGCTCGCCGCCGCGTTCGCCCAGGCCCGCGGCGACGCGGATGCCCAGCGTCGGGGGCAGCGCTTCGAACGCGGCCGAGGTTTCGAGCCACTCGCCTGCGGTGTACTTCTGCGCCAGGTGGTCCCAACCCTCGGACTTGGGGTCGAACGAGGTGTGGCAGCTGGTGCAGGTCGGCGCCCACGGCGTGTGGCAGCTGCCGCAGCTCAGGCGGCCGTGCCCGGCGCCTTCGGTGCAGACGGCAGCCGGCGCGCGCAGCGGCGCGGCCTGGCCGTTGGCCTTGCGCCGCAGGCGCCCCTGGCCCTGGGCGTCGACGACGACGTTGACCAGCGTGTCGCCGCTGCGCGTGGCGCCGAGGCGTTCCCCGGGCTGCAGCGTCCATTGCCGCAGCGCCAGGATCTTGCGCGACTCGGGGTCGATGGCCTTGATGTCCTGCGCCGCCAGGCGGGCCGCATGGCAGTCCTCGCAGCGCACGCGCAGGGCCTGCGACTTGTGCGCGACGGCCGCGCCCGCACCCATCACCTCCAGCGCGGTGTGGCAGTCGATGCAGTCCAGCCCGCGCTCGTGGTGGATGTCGGCCGACACCTTCACGAAGTAACGTTCGTCGTCGAGCTGCCGGTACTTCGCCGGCCGGGCCTGCAGCTCGGCCGGCTTCGGGTCGTCGCGCAGTTCGTGCCAGCCTTCGTAGCTCGTGGAAATGCGCCCCGAGCGGCTGTGGCAGCCGAAACAGTGGCTGCCGTCGGCCTGCACGCTGAGCGCGGGGTGCACCTTGGGTGCCGAGCGCTGCGGCGCCGATGCGGCTTCGTAGGCAGCCAGCGCCGCGGCCGCCGCCGGGCTGTACTTCAGATGGCAGGCATTGCAGCCGCCGCCGCGCGACTCCTGCGTGATCGGCCCCCACTCGGTCTTGGCCTGCCCCAGGTGGCACGCGACGCAGAGCTGCCGCAGGTGGCTATCGGCCGCGCCGTGGCCGAGGTCGCGCGCATGTGTCGCGGCGGCGTCGTGGCCGACGGCCTCGCCGAAGACGCGCCGGTTGGTGTCGATAACGCCCGCGAAGGTGGCCATGATCGAGCGCTCGACACGCGGCACCACCGAGGCATGGCAGTCCGCCTGCCCGCAGCTGCGCGCTGCGCTGGTGATGTTGCCCGGCACGCGGACCATGCCGCGGTGCGCACGCTGCTGGTTCAGGGTGAAGGTGTCGCCGAGGTGGCACGACGCGCAGCCGATGGCCTGCGGCAGGTGCGCCGGGCTGAAACCGGTGACGTCGGCATGGCAGGCCAAACATCCTTCGGGGCGCCCCAGGATCAGCGGCAGGCTCGCCGTGCGGGCGTCGACCGAAGCCGGCGCCAGCGCCGGGCCGGCGCGCAGGTCGCCCGGGCCGCCCGGCCAGCCCGCTTGCAGGCTCCAGTTCTCGCCGCGCGCGAAGAGCACGACGATGCACAGCACGAAGTAGACGGCGACGCCGGCAAACAGCCCGCGCTTGGCGCGTGTCGCCACCGGCGGCGTCAGGCGCGGCAGCCACCAGACGGCGATCAGCGCCAGCGCCGCGAGGCCCACCACCGCCAGCGGCCAGGCGGTCCAGTGCAGCAGTTCCTGCAGCCCGAGGAAGTACCACGGGCCCTTCAGCACCGGGTCGCGCCCGTCGTACAGCCCCGGCGACAGCAGCAGGGCCAGCAGGCCCGTGCCCAGCACCGCGACCAGGCTCGCACGCAGGCGCCCCCAGACGCGCCGCGCGTGTTCGACGATCACCAGCCAGACGATGATCGTGGCCGTGGCGGCGTGCTGCACGTAGACGACCTGCAGCTGGCCTTCTTCGGCGCCGAACAGGAAGGTTGCCAGCAGCGGCCCGGCCAGCGGGATCAGCGTGACGACTTGCTCGACGATGCGGCGTGCCTGCTGCGCATCGGCGTCGCCGCGCAGCAGGAACCCCGACAGCATCAGGAAGGCCATCACCGGCAGGCTCAGCACCAGCCGCAGCCACACGCCGCTGGCGACGCGCCTCTCCGTGGCGCGCCGCAGGTGGTCCCAGCCGTGCAGCACGGTCAGCACCAGGAAGGCCTGCGCCGTCCAGTAGTGCAGGTTGCGCAGCACGACCGCTCCCGGGTTGACCAGCAGCCACTCGGCGATCGAGCGGGTGGCGTCGCGGGCATCGAAGGACGCCGCCAGCAACACGCCGCTGACGGCGCACAGCACGAAAGCAGCCAGCGCCGCTTCGCCGAAGGTGACGCGCCACAGCGACATCACGCGGCTCGCGGCGGCGTCGCTGCGGTCAGCCGGCATCGACGCTCCAGCCGCCGGTCTGCGTGTCCGGCGTCACCCGCAGCCGCTGCAGCGCGCGCGTGGCCGGCCCGGCCAGGACCTGCCCGTCGGCGTCGAAACGCGAGCCATGGCAGGGGCAGACGACGACGCCGTCGACGACGCGGTCGAGCCGGCACCCGAGGTGGGTGCAGCGCGCCGCGTAGGCCTGCACGGTGCCGTCGCTGCCGCGGTGGACGATGGCCGGGCCCGCCACGCTCAAACCGTCGGGCAGGTCGGCAGGCAACGCGAAGGTCGACGGCTGCTGCCGTGCCCGCACGCGTTCGAGCATGGCTACCAGCGGCCACAGCAAGGGCACCAGCACGAGAGTCCGCAGGACCTCCTGCCGCCTGCTGCCGCGGCGCCGCGGCTGCGGGCGTGCTACCTTGTCGATGGCCATGGCTGGAAGTGGATGGGGAGGCCGCTGCAGGATTGCAGGCCGGCGCCGGCGAGGCCTTGCGCGTCGTCAAGGGGCGCTGTTTCAGCGTCCGACCCCAGTGCCATCAGTAGAACGCGATGGCGCACGACCGGCGCAAATGAAGGCGGCGGCAGTCCGGGCACACGCCCTTCTTGCCGCCGCCTCGTCGAGCCTCCCAGCTCGTCTTGCGCCTGATCCTGGTGATGACAACTGAGGCGCCCAGTATCGAGCGGCAGCGGCCCCCTGCCCATCCTACGTTCGGTGGACGCCGCGGCAAGCGACGACACCCCCGAAAGGGGGATACGGGGCCGACGCAACGCAGCGCCCGTCAGTCGAAAGCGGGCAGCACCTCGTGCCGCAGCGCGCCGCGTGCGGCCTCGAAGTCGGGCAGCGCCTGGCGCACGACGTCCCAGAACGCGGCGCTGTGGTTCATTTCGCGCAGGTGCGCGAGTTCGTGCGTGACCACGTAGTCGATGACCGGCAGGCCGAAGTGCACCAGGCGCCAGTTCAGGCGGATCGAGCCGTCGGCGCTGGCGCTGCCCCAGCGCGTGGACGCCGAACTGAGCGTCAGCCGCGTCATGCGCACGCCCAGCCGGGCGGTGAACAGCGCACAGCGTTCCTCGAAGATGCGCCGCGCCTGGCGCTGCAGCCAGCTCTGCACGGTGTCGCGGATCTGCTCGGCAGCGGCGGCCTGCGGCAGCCCCAGGTGCAGCGTCAGCCGCGGCACGCCCGGCAGCGTGTCGTCGGCGATGTGCAGCACGGCACCGGTGGCGCGCGGGTCCAGCACCAGGATCACCGTGTCGCCGAGGAAGGGGATGGTGCTGCCGTCGCGCCAGTCCACGCGCGCGGCGGCCAGGCGCTGCGACCGCTCGCGCTGCTCGTGCAGCTTGCGCAGGATCCAGGCCGCCTTCTCGCGCAGCGCCGCCTCGACCTCGGCCACGCCGACCCAGCGCGGTGCACTCACCGACAGGCCGTCGACGCCGACGACGAAGCCGATGCTGCGCCGGCGGGCGCGCCGCAGTTCGTAGGCCACCACATGCTCGCCGAGCCGGATGCTGCGCTGCGAACGCGGGTGGCGGAAAGCCGTTGGCGCCGGCTCTGCCAAGGGCGCGGCGGGTGCGATGGGTGCAAGCGGTGCGAGCGGCGCCGGGCGCGGCGCGGGCGGCGCTGCCGCTGCCGCTGGCGCGTCGTCGAACAGCGACAGCTGCAGCGATGGCAGGACGGTGGGCGCGGGCGGCATGGGCCGCGATTCTAGGAGGCCACCGCGCCCGGGGCCGGTCGCACGCTGGCGCCCTTAGGCGCCACCGCGAACCGCGGCGGAGCCCGCGGGCAGCACGCTGCGGTCGGCGTCGGGGTAGGCCTCGGGGTCCAGGCGCCGCATCTCGGTCTCGATCCAGGTCTCGACCTCGTGCATCAGCTCGTCGGGCCGGCGGCCCGCGGTGGCGATGGGCCGCCCGATCGAGACGTCGATGGTGCCCGGCCGCAGCAGGAAGCTCTTGCGCGGCCAGCACTTGGCCGAGCTGACGGCGATCGGCACGATCGGCACGCCGCAGGTGATCGCCAGCCGCGACGCGCCGTTCTGATAAGTGCCCTTCTGGCCGCGTTCGATGCGCGTGCCCTCGGGGAACATGATCACCCAGATGCCCTGCCCGGCGAGGCGCCTGCCCTGCGCGGCAATCTGCTTCCAGGCCGCGGCGCGTTTGCTGCGGTCGATGTGGATCATGTCCAGGCGGCCCATCGCCCAGCCGAAGAACGGGATGTAGAGCAGCTCGCGCTTGAACACGAAGGCCAGCGGGTGCGGCATCAGCCCCGGCAAGGCGAAAGTCTCCCAGGTCGACTGGTGCTTGCACGCCAGCAGCACCGCGGCGTGGCCGTCGGCGGCGCTAGGCAGTTGTTCGAGGCCGTGCACGCGGTGGCGTACACCGCAGATCACGCGTGCGCCCCACACCGCCACGCGCAACCAGGCCATGGTCGGCCAGTACAGGCGCGGCCCGCGCACGAAGATCGACAGCACCACCGCCGCCAGCGACCAGGGCACGACGGTGACGATGAGCCAGAGCACGAACAGCAGCGAGCGCAGGGCCCACACGACGCGCATCAGCCCAGGCTCCCCTCGGTGGAGTCGTCGGTGTGGTCGCGGCGCAGCAGGAACTCGGCAAACGCCGCCAGGTCGGCGTGCACGCGCGCGCCCGGCACCTGCGCCAGCATATGGTGCAGCTGGTCGTCGCCGATGTTGGCGGCGCGGCCCGACAACACGAGGTGCGGTTCGCAGCCGGCGGCCTGCGCGGCTATCAGGTCGCGCAGGGTGTCGGCGGCCATCGGCACCTGCGCCAGATCGACGCCGTAGCGGCGCCCGATCTCGAGCATCATGCCCGGCTTGGGCTTGCGGCAGGCGCAGCCGTCCTCGGGCGTGTGGGGGCAGAAGAAGACGGCGTCGATGCGCCCGCCCTCGACCATCAGCAACTGGTTGAGGTGGGCATGCACGGCGTTGACGGCGGCCATGTCGATCATGCCGCGGCCGATGCCGGACTGATTGGTGGCCACCACCACGTGCCAGCCGGCGTGGTGCAGCCGCGCCACCGCCGCCAGCGCGCCGGGCACCGGCACCCACTCCTCGGGCGCGGTGACGTGGCCCTCGCGGTACTCGTTGAGGATGCCGTCACGGCCGATGATCACGAGCTTGGTGGCGTGCATCTCGTGGCACCCCGGCGTCAGGCTGCCAGGCGCGACAGATCGGCGATGCGGTTCATCGCCCGATGCAGCTGCGCCAGCAGCGCCAGGCGGTTGCGGCGCAGCGCGGCATCGTCGGCATGGACCATCACGGCGTCGAAGAAGTCGTCGACCGGGCCCTTGAGCGCGGCCAGCGCCTGCAGCGACGCGGCGTGGTCGCCGCGTGCGTAGGCGGCGTCGGCCAGCGGCGCGAGCGCCGCCAGCGCGGCGGCCAGCGCCGCCTCGGCGGGCTCGACCAGCAGCGCGGTGTCCAGCGCCGCCGGCGCCGCCGATTCGCTCTTCTTCAGGATATTGGCGACACGCTTGTTGGCCGCCGCCAGCGCCGCCGCCTCGGGCAGGGCGGCGAAGGCGCGCACCGCGGCCAGACGCAACGGCAGCTCGGCCCAATGGGGCGGCCGCAGGGCCAGCACCGCGTCGACCTCCTGCACGCTGTAGCCGAGCTCGCGCAGCGTGCCGGCCAGGCGGTCGTAGAGGAAGCGCATCAACTCCGCACGCGCATCGGCCGCAGCGGCCGGGAAGGCCTCGAAGGCCGTGTCAACCAGCACCGGCACGGCCAGCGGCAGCGCACGTTCGATGAGCATGCGGATGACGCCGAAGGCGTGCCGGCGCAAGGCGAACGGGTCCTTGTCGCCGCTGGGCAGCTGGCCGATGCCGAACAGCCCGGCCAGCGTTTCCAGCTTGTCGGCTAGCGCCACCACGACGCCGACATCGCCGCGCGGCAGCGCGTCGCCGGCGAAGCGCGGCTTGTAGTGGTCTTCAACCGCCAGCGCCACGGCCTCGGTCTCGCCGTCGTGGCGCGCGTAGTAGCCGCCCATGACGCCCTGCAGCTCGGGGAACTCGCCCACCATGTCGGTCAGCAGGTCGGCCTTGGCCAGCACCGCGGCGCGATCGGCCTCGGCCGCGAGCGCGCCGCTGCCGAGTTGGTCGCCGATGGCGCGCGCAATCGTGCGCACGCGCTCGACGCGGTCGCCCTGGCTGCCGAGCTTGCCGTGATAGACGACATGCGCGAGTTGAGGCACGCGCGACGCCAGCGTCTTCTTGCGGTCCTGGTCGAAGAAGAACTTGGCGTCGGCCAGCCGCGGCCGCACGACACGTTCGTTGCCCTGCACGACGCGGCTGGCGTCGGCCGGGTCGATGTTGCTGACGACGAGGAAACGGCTGGTCAGCCGGCCGTCGGCGTCGAGCAGCGGGAAGTACTTCTGGTTGGCCTTCATCGTCAGGATCAGGCACTCGGGCGGCACCGCCAGGAACTCGTCCTCGAAGCGGCACAGCAGCACGCGCGGGCGCTCGACCAGCGCCGTGACCTCGTCGAGCAGGGCGTCGTCGTCGATCGGCGACAGCCCGACGCCGGCCGCCGCGGCGGCCAGCTGGCGCACGATCGCGCTGCGGCGTGCCGCGAAGCCGGCAAGCACCGCGCCTTGTTCCTCGAGCTGGCGTTCGTAGTGGTCGGCGTGCTGCAGCACGACCGGGTCTACGCTGGCTTCGAAGCGGTGGCCGCGCGTCTGCCGGCCGGCGTGCAGGCCCAGGGCCTGCACCGGCACCACGTCGGCGCCGTGCAGCGCCACCAGACCGTGTGCCGGGCGCACGAAGTGCACGCTGGTCCAGCCGGGCTGGAAACTCGGTGCGTCGCCGCTTTCCAGCTGGTATTGCATGACCTTGGGGATCGGCAACGTCGCGATCGCATCGTCCAGCACCTGCTGCAGGCCGGCCGCCAGCGTAGCGCCGGGGGCCACGCGGTCCAGCAGCAGGGCTTCGACCTTGCCGTCGGGCTGACGCCGCAGCTGCGGCAGCACGCTGGCGTCGGCGCTCAGGCCGGCGAGCTTCTTCAGCAGCGCCGGTGTCGGCTGGCCGTCCTTGTCCAGCCCCACCGCCACCGGCATCAGCTTCAGCGCCACCGCCTTGTCGGGCGCCACCGCCCGCACATGGCTGACGCGCGCGGCCAGCCGCCGCGGCGTGGCAAAAACATTGAGCCCCGAATGTTCGTCGGCCAGGCCGAGCGCGCGCAGACCCCGCTGCAGCGCGTCGCCGAAGGCCTCGCCCAGCTTCTTCAGCGCCTTGGGCGGCAGCTCCTCGACGAAGAGCTCGACCAGCAGATCCTGGGTGCCCATGCTCATGCCGCCCTCTTCGCCAGCTGCGCCAGCACTTCGTCGGCCCAGGCGCGCGGTGCCATCGGGAAGCCCAAACGCGCGCGGCTGTCGAGGTAACTCTGCGCCACGCTGCGCGCCAGGTTGCGGATGCGGCCGATGTAGGCCGCGCGTTCGGTGACGCTGATGGCGCCGCGGGCGTCGAGCAGATTGAAGGTGTGCGCGGCCTTCAGCACCTGCTCGTAGGCCGGCAGCGCCAGCTGCTGCGTCATCAGGTGCGAGGCCTGCTTCTCGTGCGCGACGAAGGCGCCGAGCAGGAACTCGACGTCGCTGTGCTCGAAGTTGTAGGCGCTCTGCTCGACCTCGTTCTGGTGGTAGACATCGCGGTAGTACAGCGTGCGCCCGGGCGCGCCGGCATGGGCGCCGCCTAGCGCCGGCGCGGCCTCGGTCCAGACCAGGTCGTAGACGTTGTCGACGCCCTGCAGGTACATCGCCAGCCGCTCCAGGCCGTAGGTGACCTCGCCCGTGATCGGCCGGCAGTCGATGCCGCCGACCTGCTGGAAGTAGGTGAACTGCGTCACCTCCATGCCGTTGAGCCAGACCTCCCAGCCCAGGCCCCAGGCGCCCAGCGTCGGGTTCTCCCAGTCGTCCTCGACGAAACGCACGTCGTTGGCCTGCAGGTCGAAGCCCAGGGCTTCGAGGCTGCCCAGGTAGAGCTCCAGGATGTCGGCCGGCGCCGGCTTGAGCACCACCTGGTACTGGTAGTAGTGCTGCAGGCGGTTGGGGTTGTTGCCGTAGCGGCCGTCCTTGGGGCGGCGGCTGGGCTGCACGTAGGCCGCCTTCCAG
>CAYJOA010000146.1:0-10243 GCA_964371495.1 uncultured Rubrivivax sp. | reverse complement strand
CCCCCGAGGGGGCTCTTGCAGCGGCCCGGCAGAGCCGGTTCCGCGCAAGGCCTTGCCTGTCATGCTGAACCGCCTGCTCTCTCACGATTTGCCGCGCAGCAAGTGGCTCGCGGCGGCGCTCGTCGTCACGCTCGTCGTGCTGGCGCTGGCGCCGTTCCTGTTCCCGGGCGCCAAGTCGATGTCGGTGGTGGCCAAGATCCTGGTCTTCATCCTGCTCGTCGCCAGCTACGACCTGCTGCTGGGCTACACCGGCATCGTCAGCTTCGCGCACACCATGTTCTTCGGCATCGGCGCCTACGGCATCGCGATCGCGAGCGACAAGCTCGGTGCCGGCTGGGGTGCGGTGGGATTGGGGCTGCTCGGGGCCATCGTCGTCTCGGCGGCGCTGTCGCTGCTGGTCGGCCTGTTCAGCCTGCGCGTGAAGGCGATCTTCTTCGCCATGATCACGCTCGCGGTGGCCACCGCCTTCCAGACCCTGGCCTCGCAGTTGAGCGACTTCACCGGCGGCGAGGACGGGCTGAGCTTCCGCAGCCCCGAGTGGCTGAGCCCGTCCTTCGAGCCCTTCGAGACCGAGGTCTTCGGCCTGCTGCTGGACGGCAAGGCCTTCACCTACTGGCTGCTGTTCGTGGTCGTGCTGGCGCTGTTCCTGCTGCTGCTGCGCATCGTCAATTCGCCTTTCGGCCGCGTGCTGCAGGCGATCCGCGAGAACGACTTCCGCGCCGAGGCCATCGGCTACCGCACCGTCGTCTACCGTACCCTGAGCAACGTGCTGTCGGCGCTGTTCGCCACCATCGCCGGCGCCTTGCTGGCGCTGTGGCTGCGCTACGTCGGGCCCGACACCACGCTGTCGTTCGAGATCATGCTCGACATCCTGCTCATCGTCGTCATCGGCGGCATGGGCACGCTGTACGGCGCGGTGATCGGCGCCGTGCTCTTCGTGCTGGCGCAGGCCTACCTGCAGGACCTGCTGGCGGTCGGCGCCACCGCGGTGCAGGGCGTGCCGGTGCTGCAGGCGCTGATCGCGCCCGACCGCTGGCTCTTGTGGCTGGGCGTGCTGTTCGTGCTGTCGGTCTACCACTTCCCGACCGGTGTCGTCGGCCGCCTGCGCGCGCTGGCGCTGAAGGTGAAGGCATGAGCGGCGGCACCTCCAACTACCTGGTCTGTGAAGGCCGCGAGATCCACTACATGGAGTGGGGCGCGGAACACACCGAGGTCGTCGTCGCCTGGCACGGCCTGGCGCGCACCGGGCGCGACATGGACGCCATCGCGGCGGCGCTGTCGCAGCGCTGGCGCGTGATCTGCCCCGACACCATCGGCCGCGGCCTCAGCCAGTGGAGCCCGCAGCCGCAGGCCGAGTACTGCCTGGACTTCTACGAGAAACTGGCGCTGTCGCTGCTGGACCAGCTGGGCATCGCGCATTGCCTGTGGCTGGGCACGTCGATGGGCGGCGCCATCGGCCTGAAGGCCGCCGCGGGATCCCTGCGCGGGCGCATCCGGCGCCTGGTGCTCAACGACATCGGGCCGCAACTGGCCGCGGCCGCCGTGCAGCGCATCCGCAGCTATGCCGGCAGTCCCCCGGCGTTCGCGACGATGGTCGAGCTGGAGCGCTTCTTCCGTACCGTCTACGCCCCCTACGGCCGGCTCAGCGACGAGATGTGGCGCCACCTCGCCGAGACCTCGATGCGCCGCCTGCCCGACGGCCGCGTCACGCCGCACTACGACCCGGCGATGGTGCAGCAGTTCGAGCACCACCCCGACGACTACCTGCAGTGGGACGCCTGGGACCGCCTGGACCTGCCGGTGCTGTGCCTGCGCGGCGAGTCTTCCGACCTGCTGCTGCCGGAGACCGCCGACGCGATGCGCGCGCGCGGGCCGCGCGCCGTGGTCGTCACGATCGCCGGCTGCGGCCATGCGCCGGCCCTGAACACGGCCGAACAGTTCGGCCTGGTGGAGCGTTTTCTCAGCGGCCGCTGACCGCCTATCTCCCTCTCCCGCTTGCGGGAGGGGGCCGGGGTGAGGGTGCTCACACCACCGGCTGGATCGGGATACGCGGACCGGCACCAGCGCCGCCGCGCGCGCGCAACTGCCCGCAGCCACCGTCGACGTCCTGCCCGGCCGAGCGCCGCAGCTTGGTCAGGATGCCGCGCCGGTTGAGCGCGCGCGCCATCGCGGCGGCCCGTTCCCAAGGCGGGCGCCGGTAGGCCAGCCCGGCCACCGCGTTGTAGGGGATCAGGTTCATCATCGCGTAGCGGCCCGCCAGCAGCGCCACGATGCCGTCGACCTCGTCGTCGCCGTCGTTGAGGCCCTCGATCAGCGTCCACTGGTACTGGATCGGGTAGCCGGTGGCGCGGGCGTAGGTCTCGCCGGCAGCCACCAGTGCGGCCGCGTCCCAACGCGGTGCGCGCGGCAGCAGAGCGGCCCGCAGCGCGGCCTTCGTGGTGTGCAGCGACAGCGCCAGCGCCGGCTTCACGCGCCCCTGCGGCAGGCGCTCGAAGACACGCACGTCACCCACCGTCGAGAACACCAGGTTCTTGTGGCCCACGGCGCCGGCCGTGCCCAGCAGTTCGATCGCCGCCAGCACGTGGTCCAGGTTGTGCGCCGGCTCGCCCATGCCCATGAAGACGACCCGCGTCACCGGCCGCAGCGTGCGTGCCAGCGCCACCTGGGCCACGATCTCGGCGCTGCCGAGCTGGCGCTGCAGCCCGCCCTGGCCGGTCATGCAGAACACGCAGCCGACGGCGCAGCCGACCTGCGTCGACACGCACAGGCCGTCGCGCGGCAGCAGCACGCTTTCCACGGTCAGTCCGTCCGCCAGCGCCACCAGCAGGCGCACCGAGCCGTCGGCGCCCGGGTGTGCGGACTGCAGCCGCGCCAGTCCGGACAGCGCCTCGCCCAGCGCCGGCAGCGCGCTGCGCAGCGCCCGCGGCATGAAGTCCTCGAGCCGGCGCCGGCCGCTGTCCTGCGGCAGTGCCTGGGACCACAGCCGCAGCACCCGCGCTTCGTGGCCGGGCCCGGCGCCCAGGCCGCGCAGGCGCTGGCGAATGTCGTCGACGGTGGTGAAGGCCGGGGTCACGGCGCTAGTATGGCCGGGTGCTGAACCTCGACCCGCCGGCGCGGCGCCGGCGCTGAGCTTGCGATGGCGCTCGAGTCCCTCGTCGTCACGCACGGCTACTGGTTGCTGGCCGTCGGCTGCTTCCTGGAAGGCGAGACCGTCCTCGTGCTGGCCGGCGTGGCGGCCCACCGCGGCTACCTCGACCCGCTGGCCGTCGTCGGCCTGGCCGCATCGGCGGGGTTCGCCGGCGACCAGTTCTTCTTCTGGCTCGGCCGCCGCCACGGCGAGCGTCTGCTCGCGCGCTGGCCTTCGCTGGCACTGCATGCCCAGGGCGTGCCGGGCCTGATCGGCCGCCACGCCGGCGCCATGATCATCGGTGTGCGTTTCGCCTACGGCCTGCGCATCGCCGGGCCGATGCTGATCGGCATGTCGCCGGTGCCGGCGTCGCGCTTTGCCGTCTTCAACGCCATCGGCGCGCTGTTGTGGTCCGCCGTCGTGGGCGGTGCGGGCTGGCTGTTCGGCAGCGCGGCTGAAGCGCTGCTGGGCGACCTGCGCCACCTCGAAGGCTGGCTCTTCCTGGCCGTGCTGGCCGGCGGATTGGCCGTCTGGGCGCTACGCCGGCTGCTGGCGCGCTGACCGGGCTGCCGATCGCCGACTCGGCCACCGGCGCCGTGGCGCCGGTGCCGAACGGCGCCACCATCGAGCCGGTCCCCGCGCCCGGGGTGACCCGTCACGCCTTGGCCGGGGGCGTCGTCGCCGCCAGGCGCTGCCGCGCCTTGGCCGCCTGCTGCGCGGCGCGGCGCATGGCGCTGTAGCGTCGCAGCGCCTCTTCCATGCCGGCCAGGCTGACGCCGCCGCCGGCGCCGGCGGCCAGCAATTCGGCCTCGAGATCCTGGTAGGCGGCTCTCATCGCCGACAGCGCGCCCGCGATGGCCGTTCGTCCGACTCGGAGGTCGTCGGGTCGCACAGCGCCAGCAGGGCGTCGGTGCGGCGCACGAAAGCCGCGTGGCGGGCCGCGGCGTTGGCGCCGGCATCGGGTGGCAGGTGCAGCGGTGCGGCGGCGTGCGACTGCTCGGCGGTCGTCTCGTGGTAGCGCTGCACGCGCAGCACGCGGGCCAGGCGTTCGCTGGTGTGCTGCGGCATGGCGCCGCGGCTCATGCGCTCGACGAAGGCTGCCACGGCGTCGTCCAGTTGCGACACGACGGCCTGCTGTCGCGCCAGCGTGGCGGCGTCGGCGCCCGTCAGCGCGGCCCGCGCCAGCCGTACCGCCAGCTGCCCGGTGCGGGCCACCTCGCGCTCCAGCGCGTCCAGCGCCAGCGTCGGTACCGCGAGCACGTTGTCGTCCAGGTACTTCGGCTGCGCCTCGTTGTCCTCGCGGGCGCGAAAGCGCTGCAGCAGCCAGCGCGTCAGCCGGTCGGCCAGCGGCCACATCAGCAGCACGCCCAGCACGTTGAAGGTGGTGTGGAACAGCGCCAGCTTGGCCGCCGGGTCGGGCGGCAGCACCAGCGCTTCGCGCGCGCTGGCCAGCGCCGCGATCAGCCACGGCAGCAGCAGCAACGCCACGCCGCCCGTGACGGCGTTGAAGATCACGTGCGCGGCGGCCGCGCGGCGCGCATTGGGCGTGGCACCGACGGCCGCCAGCAGCACCGTCACCGTGGTGCCCAGGTTGGCGCCGATGACCACCGCCGCCGCGCCCTGCGCCGTGAGCAGGCCGCCCTGTGCGGCCTTGATGGCGATCGTCATCGAGGCGCTGGACGACTGCATCAGCACCGTCATCAACATGCCGACGAGCACCTGCCCCAGCACCGCCAGTGCCCCGCCGCCCTGGGGCAGGGCCACCTGCGCGGCCAGGCCGGTGAAGGACTGCTGCAGCATCGCGATGCCCAGGAACAGCAGGCCGAAGCCGACCACGGCGGTGCCGATGGCGCCCCGCCGGTGGCCGGCACCGGTCAGCCGCAGCACGACGCCGGCGCCCACCAGCGGCAGCGCCAGCGCCTCGATCTTGAACTTCGGGCCGACCAGCGCGACGATCCAGCCCGTCATCGTGGTGCCGACATTGGCGCCGAACAGCACTCACAGCGCCGGCGCCAGGCCCAGCAGTCAAGCGTTGACGAAACCGACGGCGGCCACCGTGACGGCGCTGGACGACTGCACCAGCGCCGTCACCAGCACACCCGAGCCCAGGGCATGCCAGCGTGTGCGGGTGGCACCGGCCAGTATGCGGTGCAAGGCCGGACCGGCCGCCAGCTTCAGGCCGTCGGTCATCATGCCCATGCCGAGCAGGAACAACCCGAGCCCGCCGACCAGCGGGCCGATCAATGACAGGGCGTCGTCGGCCATCGGCAGCAGGGCCCGGGTGCCGCCGCGGCGGGCAAGGCCAGCCAGCGCCGCGCTGCCGCCCGGCCCGGCCGCGCTAGAGGCTGCCGGCGTCGCGGATCGACTCGCGCCCCTTGGGTCCCTTGGTGTCGCGCGACTTGCCCAGGGCGCTGTCCAGCGCGCGCAGCAGCTTGTCGGCAGCGCCATGCACGGCATCGGCCACCTTGCCGGCGCTGTGGCTCACGGCCACCGGCGGGCGCCCGGTGATGCGAGCCTCGAGCAGGCAGCGCTTCTCGTCGCCGCCGACACGTTCGCCGTTGACGTCGCTGAGGTGGACCTCGATGCGCGTGATCTGATCGCGAAAGCGCGCCAGCTTGTCCTTGATTTCGGTCTCCACCCACAGCGCCAGCGATTCGACACCCTGAACGCGGCTGTCGGTGTTGAGTTGAATCTGCATGAATTTCCCCTTTAGGCGCAAGTGTAGGTGGGAGCCGGCCGGGCGCGGATGGTTCAGCGCTCGACAGGCCGTAGCGGCGCGGCTGCAGGGGCTGGCCTGCCAAGCTCAGCCCGTCGTGGCCGGACCGCGCGCCGTGGCCACCAGCACGTCGGCGACGCCCTCGGTCAACACGTGCCGGGTGACGCTGCCCAGCAGCAGCTCCTCGGCCGCGCTCTGCCCGTGCTTGCCGAGGACCACGAGGTCGCAGTCGCGTTCCTGTTCCTGCTCGAGGATACGCTGCGAGGCATCGCCCTCGACGACGCAGGCGTCCCAGTGCCCGGGCTTGAGGCCGGCGTCCTGGGCCGCCGCATGCAGCCTTTGCGTGGCCGTGCCACGAGCCTGGCCGCGATAGTGGTCGATGGTCGCGGAGTCGACGCCGGCGAAGCGCAGCTTGTCCTCGAACGGCACCTGGAAGGCCGCCAGCAGCACCAGGCGCGCCTGCGGTGCCACGCGCCGCGCGACCTGCAGCGCCGGGGCCGACCAAGGCGAGAAGTCCAGTGCCACGAGTGCGCGACGGTAGGGCACGTGCGCGGTCTGCCGCACCACCAGCAGCGGCCGCGTGGTGCGCCGCAGCAGCCGCTCGGCGGTGGTGCCCGGCACCAGCCGGCGCAGGAAGCCGCTGCCGCGCGCGCCGAGCACCAGCAGCCCGGCGTCGATGGCATCGGCGTGCTGGCCGATCTGGTCGGTGGCCGCGCCGCTGCCCAGGTGCGTCTGCACCGCCACGTGGCGCGCCGCGGCGAGGTCGGTGGCCAGTTGTTCGAGGCCGATCCGGGCCTCGTCCAGCAATTGCCGTTCGCTGGCGTGGCCGGCACCCAGCCACTGCCGCAGCTCCGACAGCGCGCTGCCCGACACCGCGTGCATCAGCGTCAGCCGTGCGCCGGTCTCGTGCGCCAGGCGCGCCGCGCGCTCGGCGGCGTGGCGCGCCGGCGCCGAGAAATCGGTGGCGGCGAGGATCGATGTCAGTGCGTGCATGGTGTGTTCTCCGGGGCACGGATGATCGCCGCCAGGCCCTGCGCGGCGTGGTCGGCGGCATCGTCGAAGGGGTTCAGGATGCGCTGCACGCCGGCGGCGGCCAGTTCGCGGCCGTGCGCGGCGTCGCGCGCCGCGCCGGCGACGCGGCCATTGAAACCCGCGCTGTGCAGCGCGTGCAGCAGTGCGCGGTTGGACTCCCATTGCGGGAAGGTCGTGATCACCCAGCGCAGCCGCGCCAGCGGCAGCGACTCGACGAAGTCTGCGTCCTCACCGTCGCCGAAGCGCACCGGCAGGTGCCGGCGCCGCAGCTGGCGCACCGCTTCGGGGTCGAAGTCGACGCCGATGGCGTCGATGCCGGCGGCGCGCAGCTGCTCCAGCAGCCGGCTGCCGTAGCGGCCGAGTCCGAAGACCACGGCCTCGGGCTCGCCGTCGCCGTGCCTTTCGCGCTCGACGGCGAGTTCGCGCAAGGGCCGCCGGCGCTCGAACGGCCCGAGCCAGGGCGCCAGCCGCTCGTACAGCGGCTGCGAGTACAGGATCATGTAGGTGGAGACGGTGATCGTCACCAGCCCGACCAGCGTCGTCAGGCCCAGCGCCTGCACGCCGACGTGGCCGAGCGTGATGCCCATGGCGACGAAGACGATCGAGAACTCGCTGATCTGCGCCACCGTGAGCCCGGCCAGGAAGCCGGTGCGCTTGCGGTAGCCCATCCAGCCCATGATCGCCATCACGATCAGCGGGTTGCCGACGAGCACGAACAGCGACAGCACGACCGCGGGCATGACTTCGGCGCCCAGCGTCGAGAAGTCGAGCCGGGCACCGAGGTCGATGAAGAAGAACAGCAGCAGGAAGTCGCGGATGCCGGTCAGGCGCGCGTTCATGGCCTCGCGGTAGGGGGTGGAGGCCAGCGAGAAGCCGGCCAGGAAGGCGCCCGCTTCCTTGCTGAAGCCGGCCCATTCGCCCAACGCAGCCAGCGCCAGGCCCCAGGCGATGGCGAACACCAGCAGCAGCTCCTGCGACCGTGCCATCGCGGCCACCGCGCCGGGCAGCACCCAGCGCATCAGCACGACCATCAGCGCCGCCACGGCCGCCAGTCGCCAGGCCAGCGACCACAGGACTGTCAGCAGCGCGGCGTCGCCGGCAAGGCTGCTGCCGCGCAGCGTGCTCATCGCCATCATCGCCACGACCACCGCCACGTCCTGCACGATCAGGAAGCCCACCGCGATGCGGCCGTGCAGGCTGTCCAGTTCACGCTTGTCCGACAGCAGCTTGACGATGATGATGGTGCTGGAGAAGGTCAGCGCCACCGCCACGTACAGCGCCTCCATCGCACCCTTGCCCAGCAGCCGCACGATGACGAAGCCGAAGGCGATGGTGAAGGTCAGTTGCCCGATGCCGGTGGCCAGCGCCACCGGCCCGATGTGGCGGACGTGGTGCAGGTCGAGCTTCAGGCCGACCACGAACAGCAGCACCGTGACGCCGATCTGCGCCAGCAGCGCCACCTGGTCGTGCGCGGCGACGAGGCCGAAGCCGGTCGGGCCGACCGCGATGCCGACGACGATGTAGGCGATCAGCAGCGGCTGGCGCAGCCGCACGAACAGCGCGCCGGCCAGCGCGCAGACCAGCAGCAGCAGCGCGATTTCGGCAAACGGGCCGGGCATCGTCTGCATCGCTGTCGGCCCCGCGCCGTTCTCAGTTGGCGCCGTGCAGGAACGCCAGCGCGGCGCTGAGCAGGTAGGTCGCCAGCAGGCCGACGCTGACCCAGCTCAGCATGCGCAGCACGCGCCCCTGCGGCCGCATCGCGAAGCCGATCATCACCAGGCCGGTCATCACGATGGCCGCCACCGCGGTGCCGACATGCACCGGTGCGGAGTCGGCCAGCAGCGGCCCGCGCAGGTAGGCGGCGTCGTCGACCGCCAGCACGACGACGTTGAACAGATTGCTGCCCAGCAGGTTGGAGATCGCCAGGTCGAGCGCACCCAGGCGCAGCGCCGACAGCGTGACCGCGATCTCGGGCAGCGAGGTGGCGAAGGCCAGCCACAGCGTACCGACGAAGCTGCGCGTCAGGCCGGTGGCGTGTGCCAGCCGGTCGGCCACCTCGGGCAGCCAGGCACCGGCCACCAGCACCACCAGCGTGGCGATCGCGAACCGGCGCCACTCGGCTCGCACGTCGACGGCTGCACCCGGCAGCTCAACCGCTTGCGCCATCAGCGCACGTTCGTGCCGGTTCACGCTGGCCAGCGCAAACACGTACAGCGCCAGGATCACGGGGCTGTAGATGCCGACGTGGAACAGCCGCGGCACCTGGTCCGCCAGCAGCAGGCTCATGGCCACGAAGCCGAGCATCACGACGCCGAAGGCCGCCGTCAGCAGGTGCGTGGCGCTGGCGTCGCGGTACATCGGCTGGCGCCGCTGCAAGCCGTCGACGACGACGAGGAAGACGAGGTTGAAGACGCACGAACCCAGCGCGTCGCCGACGGCCAGGTTGGGCGCATCGACCCAGGCCACGGCGCTGATGCCGGTGGCGAGCTCGGGCAGCGAAGTCACGGTGGCCAGCATCGTCAGCCCGACCCAGCTGCGGCCCCAGCCGTGGTGCCGGGCCAGCCGGTCGGCGCTGCGGCTGAGGGCAAAGCCGGCGCGCCCGATCAGCGCCGCGCAGACCGCGAACTGCAGAACCAGCGGCAGCAGCGTCACGGCACTCTCCGCTGCCGCGCGCGCACGAAGGCCTTGCGCAGCTCCTCGGCCCACAGCACGCCGCTGGCCAGCAGCAGCAGCGACAGCAGCACCTGCGGCGGCAAGGGCACGGTGTAGAACAGCGTGTTCATCGGCGGCGCATACAACACCACGCCCTGCAGCGCCACGCTCAGGGCCAGGCCACCGAGCAGCCACGGGTTCTTCAGCACGCCCAGCCGCAGCGCCGAGCGCGTCGCCGACTGGCAGTTCAGCACGTTGAACCACTGGCACATCGCCAGCACGGTGAAGGTCTCGGTGCGCAGCACGGCCTCGGGCACGCCCTGGCCGTGGCGCCAGGCAAACCAGCCGAAGCACACCGCCACCGCCGTGCTGGCCATCAGCGCAACGCGGCCGAGCAGGGCGCGGTCGAGCAGCCGGTCGTCGCGCGGCACCGGCGCGCGACGCATCTCGTCGCCGTCGGGCGGGTCCATCACCAGGTTCACCGTCAGCGTGCCTTCGGTGACGATGTTGATCCACAGGATCTGCACCGCCGCCAGCGGCAGCGGGTAGCCGGCCAGCAGGGCCAGCAGCAGCAGCACGACTTCGTCGATCGAGGTCGCGAACAGGTACAGGACGACCTTCTTCAGGTTGCCGTAGACGACGCGTCCCTGCTCGACGGCGGCGACGATGGTGGCGAAGTTGTCGTCGGTGACGACGATCTTGGCCGCGCTCTTGGC
>CAYJOA010000145.1:4032-10507 GCA_964371495.1 uncultured Rubrivivax sp. | reverse complement strand
CCCCCCCCCCCCCCCCCCCCCCCCCCCCCCCCGGGCGGGGCCCCCCCCCCCCCCCCCGGGCCTGTAAGGCCCCGAGCGTAGCGAGCTTGTCTGTTCTCGGGCTGCGCTCATATCGCCTCAGCGATGCGAGCGCGGACCAAGGTACGGACAAAGCTGCGGCGCTGCGCGCTGCAGCCGGCCTGTAGGGCTCCACTGCTGCAGTATGAAGTCCTCTGACGAACGTATGATTTGCGTCAAGACGGCCTGAAGGCATCTTGACAAGATCTGGGTCCGCATCCGGCTCCGCTCCAATGGGGTGGTCGCCGGAACGAGCCCGAGTCTGTCAACGAGGTAGCCTGCATGCACATGGCCGACGCGCTGCTGTCCCCCGCCGTGGGGGCCACGATGTGGCTGGCCAGCGCCGGCGCGCTGGGCTACAGCGCCCGCCGCGTGCGCGAGCAAGGCGATGATGGTCTCGTGCCGCTGATGGGCGTGCTGGGCGCTTTCGTCTTTGCCGCGCAGATGATCAACTTCGCCATCCCGGGCACCGGCTCCAGCGGACACCTCGGCGGCGGCCTGCTGCTGGCGGCACTGCTGGGGCCGCATGCGGCATTGATCGTCATTGCCTCGGTCCTCACCGTGCAGGCCTTGTTCTTCGCCGACGGCGGCCTGCTGGCGCTCGGCGCCAACGTCTTCAACCTGGGCGTGCTGCCGTGTTTCGTTGCCTATCCCCTGCTTTACCGGTCGATCGCCGGGGCGGGCGTGTCGCGGCGCCGCATCGGCGTCGGCGCCGTCGCCGCCGCACTGGTCGGGCTGCAGCTGGGTGCCGTGGGTGTCGTGCTGCAGACCGTCGGCTCGGGCATCTCCAGCTTGCCGCTGTCGTCCTTCCTGTGGCTGATGCTGCCCGTGCACCTCCCCATCGGGCTGGTCGAAGGCCTCGCCACGGCGGCCATCCTGCTGTTCATCCAGCGCGCGCAGCCCGACCTCGTCGTCAGAACGTCCTCTGCATCTCCCGCCAGCAGCGCGACGAGGCCGCTGCTCGCCGCGCTGGCGATTGCCGCCGTCGTGACGGCCGGTGCCATGAGCTGGTTTGCATCTTCGGCACCCGACGGGCTCGAATGGTCGATCGACCAGGCGGCCGGCACCACTGCGATGCCCGTTCCGGACACCGGCGTGCATGCCGTCCTGGATCGACTGCAGGATCGGCTGGCGTTCCTGCCCGACTACCAGCTTCCCGGGCGGCCGGAACAGGCGCCCGATCACGCCGAGCCGGCCTGGCCGCAGGTGGACGCAGGAACGTCGGTCGCCGGACTCGTCGGCGGCACCGTGACGCTGCTGGTGGTGGGCCTGGTCGCGGCCCTGCTCAGGCGCCAGCACCGCTGAGCCCGCCCGGCCTGCAGATCGCTGGTCATGGGGCTGCTCGACGCCGCGCTGGCCGACCTGCGGTCGCTCGACGAGCTCGCCGCGCGGGACACACCGCTGACCCGACTCGACCCACGCGCCAAGATCGTCACGACCGTCGTCTTCATCGTCGTCGTGGTGTCGTTCGAACGCCACGCGGTGACGGCGCTGCTGCCTTTGGCGATCTTTCCCGTCTTGATGGCGGTGCTCGGCGAAGTCCCGCCGGCGCCGATCCTGCGCAAGTTGGCGCTGGCCGCACCCTTCGCGGTCATGGTCGGGCTGTTCAACCCCTGGCTGGACCGCACGCCGGTCGTCGTCTTCGGCGACACCACGCTGGCGGCCGGCTGGTGGTCGTTCGCGTCGATCGTGCTGCGCTACGCACTCACCGTCGGCGCCACGCTGGTGCTGGTGGCGGGCACCGGCATGTTCGCGCTGTGCGCGGCGCTGGCGCGGCTGGGGGTGCCGCGTCTGTTCACCGTACAGCTGCTGTTTCTGTATCGGTATGCCTTCGTGATCGGCGCCGAGGCGGCCCGCATGACCACGGCGCGGGAGCTGCGCTGTGCGGGCCGGCGCGCGCCACTCGACACCTACGGCCCGCTGGCCGGCCACCTGCTGCTGCGGGCTCTGGATCGCGCCCAGCGCATCCACCTGGCCATGACGACACGCGGCTTCGACGGCGAGCTGCGCAGCCTGCGCACCTGGCGCTGGCAGCCGCGCGACACACGCTTCGTGCTCGGCTGGTGCGGCGCCTTCGTGCTGCTGCGCAGCGTCGACCTGCCGCAGTGGATCGGCGCCACGCTGCTGGGCGCGGGCGCATGAGCCCGCCGGGCCGCCCCAAGTGCTCATGCTCCCGCTCGGCGGGACCGCGCGCAGCGCGTAGGGTGCCCCAATGAGTCACCCCCTCGTCGAGGCCCGCGGCCTGGAGTACAGCTACGCTGACGGCACGCCGGCCTTGCGCGGCCTGGACTGCCGCATCCTGCACGGCGAGTCCGTCGCCATCGTCGGTGCCAATGGCGCCGGCAAGTCGACCCTGCTGCTGCACCTGAACGGGCTGCTGCAGCCGTCGCGCGGCGAGGTGCGCATCGGCGACATGCCGGTGCGGCCCGGCACGCTGGCGCAGATCCATCGCACGGTCGGTTTCGTGTTCCAGGATCCCGACGACCAGCTCTTCATGCCGACGGTCGAGGAGGACGTGGCGTTCGGCCCGCTCAACCTCGGCCTGCCGCCCGACGAAGTCCGGGCCCGGGTGCGCGAGGCCCTGGAGCGGGTCGGCGCCGCGCACCTGGCCGCGCGCGCACCCTATCGGCTGTCGGGCGGCGAGAAGCGCACGGTCGCCATCGCCGGCGTGCTGGCGATGGCGCCATCGATCCTGGTCCTCGACGAACCCTCGGCCGGCCTGGACAACGCGGCCCGGCGGCGCTTGATCGACCTGCTGCGCTCGTTCTCGCACACCCGCATCATCGCCACCCACGACCTCGACCTCGCGCTCGACGTCTGCTCGCGCGTGCTGGTGCTGCACGAAGGCCAGGTGCGCGCGGATGGCGCGCCTGGCGAGGTCTTTCGTGACCTGGCGCTGCTACGGCAATGTCATCTGGAGCCGCCCTTGTCGTGGCCGGCGCTGCATCCCTGACGCTGCCTGCCGGCGGTCGGTGCAGGCGCATTGACCCGCCGACCACGTATCGGCTACCGTGCGCCGCTAGACCGCCCGGGGCTTGACAGGCGCCGCGCCCGGGCGCAAACGCTGCACGCGGCGGCAGTCCACAACCGATGGAGACCCGCCATGAAGACGACCCGCCGACAGTTCATCGCCGCCGCCGGCGCCGCCGCGAGCAGCATCGCCTTGCCGAGTCTGGCGTTGGCGCAGGCCTTCCCTTCGCGGCCCGTCCGCTACATCTGCCCATGGCCGGCCGGCGGCTCCACCGACGCGGTGATCCGCGCGCTGGCCGAGAGCGCGGCCAAGACGCTGGGGCAGCAGATCATCGTCGACAACAAGCCCGGCGCCGGCGGCATGCTGGGCGCCAACGAACTGGTCAACGCGCGCCCCGACGGCTATACGCTGAGCCAGCTGCCGCACGGCGTATTCCGCATCCCGCACATGCAGAAGGTGCAGTTCGACACCCTGCGCGACTTCACCTGGATCGCCTGCCTCACGGGCTACACCTTCGGTCTCGTGGTGCCGGCCGACTCACCGATCAAGAGCATCAAGGACCTGGTCGAGTACGCCAAGGCCAACCCGGGCAAGTTCAGCTATGGCTCCACCGGCACCGGCACCAGCCCGCACCTGGCGGTGGAGGAGTTCGCGCAGCGCGCGGGCATCACGCTGAACCACGTGCCGTTCAAAGGCAATGCCGACAACATGCAGGCCATCCTGGGCGGCCACACGATGGCCGCCAGCGACGCCACCGGCTGGGCGCCGCACGTCAACGCCGGCAAGCTGCGCCTGCTGGCCACCTATGGCAGCAAGCGCACCAAGCGCTGGCCCGACGTGCCGACGCTGGACGAGCTGGGCTACAAGACGGTGTCGGACTCGCCCTTCGGCGTCTGCGGGCCGAAGGGCATGGACCCGGCCGTCGTGCGCACGCTGCACGATGCGTTCAAGAAGACGCTCGACGACCCCGCCGTACTGGCCACCTTCGACAAGTTCGACCAGTCGGTGATCTACATGAACACCGAGGACTACACGAAGTTCGCGCGCGAGACCTACGCCGCCGAGAAGGCCACCATCGAGCGGCTCGGCATGAGCGCCAAAGGCTGAACGGGAAGGGGCCTGACTTTCCTACCCCGGCCGAGGCTCGCGCGCCGCGCCAGCCACCCCACCCTGCGCGCGCCCGCCGGACCGGCGTTTAGCGGCATCAACGCCTGCGCGCGCCATCATGGTTTCCAGCAGGCGGGCAGCTGCGGCGGCGGGTGCACGATGCGGCGTCCCCGGATCGAGCGTCTGCCCTGCCGACGGGTCATCATGCTCATCGAGAAAATATTCGAACAGGCGCGCTCGACGCCGCTCAAGACGGCCTACATCCACAACGGGCTGGCCTGCAGCTATGCCGGCTTTGCCCGCCGCATCGCCGACGCCCACGACGAGCTGGCCCGCCTGGCCCTGCCTGCCGGCAGCGTGGCCGTGCTGTGCGTCGACCACCTGGCCCAGGCCTGGGCGCTGGGCCTGGCGCTGCGTCGTCTCGGCCTGGTGACCGTCAGCGTCGACAGTGCCGAGCAGATCGGTGCGCTCGGGCTGGCGAACGTCGGCTGCGTCGTCACCGTCGGCACACCGCAAGACACCGACCTGGCGACGCCGGCGGCCGCCGCGCCGTGGCGCCGGGTGGTCGCGCGCGCGGCCGGCGTCTCCGATGCGCCGGCCGGCCCGGTTCCGGAGCTGCCTGCGGCAGTGCACGCGGAGGCGGGCCACATATTGCTGACCTCGGGCACCACCGGTGACCAGAAGAAGGTCCTCAGGGACGCGCACGCGGAAGCGGGCACGCTCGACCTGCACGCCCGCATCAACGACATCACCCCGGACTCGATGGTCTACGTGCGCGACTTCCCGCTGTCGACCGCCGGCGGCTACCGCTGGCCGCTGATGACCTGGAGCCAGGGGGCCACGGTGGTGTTCCAGCAGGGGCACGACTTCGACCGACCCTATCGGCTGCCCGGCCTGAGCCACGCCTTTGCCACGCCGGCGACGCTGGGCTTCCTGCTGCATGCGGCCGCCGCGGACTGGCGGCGCAACGATGGCCTGCGGCTGCTCGTCACCGGCGGCGCCATGACACGGGCCATGACCACGGCGGCCAGGCAACTGCTGACCCGGCAGGTCTACGCCGTCCTGGCGTCCACCGAGGCGCTGACCCTCGGCGTGACGCTGCTGGAAGACCTGGATGACCTGCCGTGGCACCGCATCCATCCGCTGCGTGAAGTGCAGGTGGTCGACGACGCGGGCAGGGCACTGCCGGCCGGACGGATCGGCCTCGTCCGCGCCCGGGTGCTCGACGGCCTGGCAGGCTACGTCGGCGACGAGGCGGCATCGCTGAAGTTCTTCCGCGACGCTTACTTCTACTCCGGAGATCTCGGCACCTTCGGTCCCGACGGGCGGCTGCGCCTGAGCGGCCGCGTGACCGACGTCATCAACGTCATGGGCCACAAGGTGGCCCCCGAGCCGATCGAGCGCGACCTGCAGGAACGCCTGGCCGCCGACGCGGTGTGCGTGTTGTCGCTGCCGGGCCCGGACGGCTGCGATGACGTGCATGTGGTCATCGAGTCGCGCCGGGACATCGCGCACGCGGAACTGGAACGGCTGGCCCAGGGGCCGCTGCGCCAGTTTGGCCGCTTGCACTTCCGCGTCGTCGCAGCCCTGCCGCGCAATGCCATGGGCAAGGTCCAGCGGCTGGTCGTGAGGCAGCTGCTGCAGGACGGTGGCGGCCGCTGACAGCGCCGTGCCCGCGGCCGCTGCAGCGACCCTGGCGCGCTCCCGAAGTCCGCGCCTGGAGGTGCGATGATGCACGTGCGGCGGTCTCGCAGGCCGCCGCAAGGCCACGACCCCGCCACGACAGGACGCCCATGAACGAAGGCAAAGCCGCTCCCCCCCTGCCCGACCGCTTGTCGGTCGACCCGAGCCACCCGCATCACGTGGCGGCCGTGTTCGAACACGAGATCGGCATCCGTCTCAACGGCAAGGAGCGTTTCGACGTCGAGGAGTACTGCATCAGCGAGGGCTGGGTGAAGGTGCCCGCCGGGCGCACCGTGGACAGGAAGGGCAAGCCGGTGCTGATCAAGCTGAAGGGCAAGGTGGAGGCGTTCTACCGCTGAACGCAGTCGGGCCCGCGCCGCTTGCAGGCGCCACGCAGGAGACGAGCGATGAAACACCCGTGGACGATGTCGGCGCTGCTGGCCTTGACGCTCGCCGCCGTCGCGCAGCCGCTGGAGCGGTCGCACACGCGCGCCGGCAGCTACGAGGTGCCGATCGAGGTCGCCGTGCCGGCCGGCGCCGGCCCCCATCCGCCGCTGCTCTACATCCACGCCAAACGCGGCTTCGAGGACGAGGACCGCACCCACATGCGCGAACTGGCGGCGCAGGGTTTCCTGGTGCTGGCGCCGAACTGGCAGG
>CAYJOA010000145.1:0-3932 GCA_964371495.1 uncultured Rubrivivax sp. | reverse complement strand
ATGCTGATCGGCGACGCCGACTACGAACTGCGGCGCATGGTCAACGGCCGCGCCTTCTATGCGCTGTGGGAACGCGGCGTGGCCGTCGAACTGCAGATGTACCCGATGGCACGGCGTGCCTTCGACTTCCGCCACGACGCCACGCCCGAGGAGAAGACCGCCACGCGCCACGCCCGGGCGCGCGCCCGGGCCTGGCTGGGGCAACACATGAAGCTCGGCGCCGACGGCCGCTGCCCGCCCTGAGCCGCGTGCCGGCCCGCGGCACGGCACGCCGCTTCGTCAGCCGCGCAGCGCGCTCACGGACGAGAGCAACTCCCGTTCGTCCAGTTCCTCTTCGATGACGCGCAGGGTCTCGTCGTTGATGGCGTCCTGCTTGTGCAGCTGGTACAGCTTGCGTCGTTCGGCGGCGATGGCCACCAGGCGCAGTTCGCGTGCTGCGGCCACGCCTTCGGCGGTGTCCGCGGCAGCGCCGGGTTCGCCTTCGTGCAGCACGATCTTGCCGGCATAACGGTCCACGAGCTGGGCGGCGAAGTCGCGCGTGCCATCGCTGCGCAGTGCCGGCCGCAGCGGCTCCAGCGCTGCGATCGCGGCATGCGCCAGCGCGGCGCGGGCGCGCGCCTCCTCCTTCTGCCGCGAGTCCTCGTCGGGCGCACGCAGGTGGCGTATGAACCAGGGCAGCGAGACGCCGTTGATCATCAGCGTGAGGATGATCGTCGAAGCCGCCAGGAAGACCAGCAGGTCGCGCTCCGGCAGCGGTGTCCCGGCAGCGGTCGTCAGCGGCACCGCCAGCGCGGTGGCCAGCGTCACCGAGCCGCGCACCGCCGCCCAGCCGACCAGGAACATGCGGCGCCGGTCGGGGCCGGAACGGGCGCCGGCCCAGCCCCAGTGCAGCCTGAATCGCACGTGCGCCGAGGCCCAGACCCAGGTCAGGCGCATCACCACCAGCAGTGCCCACAACGACAGGGCCAGTCCCGCCAGCCACAGGGGGTCGTGTCCCTGCACCGCCGCCAGCATGTGGCGCAACTGCAGGCCCAGCAGCACGAAGACCAGGCCGTTGAAGATGTACGAGAGCATGCGCCACACCTCGCGGGCATGGCGCCGCCCTTCGGCCGACAGGCCCTTGACCTCGCGCCCGCCCGCCCACAGCCCGGCGATGACCACCGCCAACACGCCCGAGACATGCAGCGCCTCGGCCGCGAGGTAGGCGCCGTAGGGCACCAGCACGGCCAGCAGCGTCTGCAGCACCGGGTCGTCGACGCCGACGCGGATCAGGCGTTCACGCAGCCGGCGCCCGAGCCATTCCACGACCACGCCGACCAGGACGCCACCCCCCGAAAGCGAGATGAAGCTGACGGCGACCTCGGCGCCCGAAAACGCGCCCGCCGCCGCCGCAGCGGCCACCGCCAGCTTGAAGGCGACCAGCCCGGTGGCGTCGTTCAGCAGGCTTTCGGCATTGATGATGTGCGACACCTGGCTGGGCAGCGGCAGGTCCGCCGTGGTGGCCGCGGTCGCCACGGCGTCGGTGGGCGTGACGATGGCGCCCAGCACGAAGGCCACGGCCAGCGGCATCGCCGGGACCAGCCAATGAATGAAGTAGCCCACCACCACCACCGTCAGCACCACCAGCCCCAGGGCCAGCAGCAACACCGGGCGCAGCACATGCAGCAGGTCGCGCCGCGGCAGCACGCGGGCGTCGGCAAACAGCAGCGGCGGGATGAACAGCAGCAGGAACACCTCGGGGTCGACGTCGATGCGGTCCAGCCCCGGCAGCGCCGACGCCACCACCCCCACCACGACCAGGAAGATGGGCAACCCGATGCTCGTCCAACGCACCAGCGCACCGCCGATGGCGGTGATCAACAACAAAACGAGCGTGATCTCGACGATTTCCATGACTGTCCAGCGACTGCAAGCGTCTCGCTGATTGCAGCATGGACGCAGCGTCCCATAGCGTCATTGTTGCGGCGCAACATCACCCCAATTCCGGCGCCGCGTTCGATGCTCTCCGGCGCAGCGTGGCCGTGGGCCGGTGGGCGGCAGGCCGCCGGCACGGCGCAAAGCCGTCACCTCGAGCATGATATTGACGCATGTATCATGCGTGTCACTCCAAGCGCCCACGGCGGACTGCCGCATTAGCCCCGTTATAGGTCTTCGGTGGGTATTGAACGGGCCGACGGCAGCACCTCTAATTTCATCCTCATCATTCATTTGAAGAAATCATGAACAACACTTGGTCCGCCTGGCTGATGGCCGATCACGAACAAACGGAAAAGGTCATCGACAGCCTCGAGAAGATCTGGCGCGCAGGCCCACCAGAGCCGGATCTGGTGCACAAGGCCGTGCGTTATTTTTCGGAGTTTGCAGACGCCTGCCATAACCAGAAAGAGGAGCAGCACCTGTTTCCACGCCTGGCCGCCGCAGGCATATCCCACGACGGTGGGCCGCTGGCCGTGATGCTGGCGGAGCACGAGCGCAGCCAACAACTGCTCGCGGCCTTTCGCGACCTCGGCGGGCGGGTCATCGCCGGCGATGCCGGCGCCGCCGCGGAGATGGTGGCGGTTTTCGCCGAATACGGTGCGCTGCTGAAGAGCCACTACTGGAAGGAAAACGACATCCTTTACCCGCTCGGCCGGGCGGCGCTGGGACCGGCGGACGATGCGGCCGTCGTCGCGGGTATCCTGGCCATTGAAAACGGCCTCGGCCCGGATACCCGCAACAAATACCGCGCACTGGCTGAAGAAATCACGCGAGGCACCCTCGATGATCTGTCGGCGGGTTTGGACGCAAATATCGTCGCCGCCCTTTTCAACGCCTTGCCGGTCGAACTTTCATTCGTCGATGCCGACGACTGCGTGCGCTATTTCAGTCATGAAAACCACGCCAAGATCTTTCCGCGCACGCGCGGCGTCATCGGCATGAAGGTACAGAACTGCCACCCGCCCAAGAGCCTGCATATGGTCGAGCAGATCCTGGCGGATTTCAAGGCCGGTCGACGCGAGGCCGCCGAGTTCTGGATCGACATGGGTGGCAGAAAAATTCATATCCGCTATGTCCCGGTGCGGGCAGCGCTGGGTGAATATCTCGGCTGCCTGGAAACCGTTCAGGACATCACCGCGATACAAGGACTGAGCGGCCAGAAGCGCCTGCTCGACTGAAGTTGACGCCGGGGCGCGGCCGGTGCGATCGGGGATCGCAGCAGTGCGCACACGCTGCCGCGGCGGCATCATGCGCTGCATGCTCAGCCCGCGACCGTCCTGCCGCCACTGCGGCCAGCCGCTCAGTGCGCTGCGGCAGCGTCTGGCCGACAGCTGCGAGGCGCCGGCCTGCCGCCACCGCGCCGTCATGGCGCCGCAACTGCAGCGCCGGCAGGCGTTGCTGGATGCCCAACGGGCCCACGCCGCCGATCGTGGCGACGACGCGCGCCTGCGGCACGCCCCGGTGGTCTGGCTGCGCCACCACGACACCGAAATGGTCGCAGTGACTGCCGACGAACGCGCCGGGCACGCCGCCGTGCTGGCGGCGCTGGCGGCCGACCCCGAGGCGCACCCGCGCCAAGCTGCCCTTGCCGGCTGGCCCGAAGACACCGACCCGGCCCCCGCTGCCGACGGCGCCGTGTGCGGGTTCTGCCGTGGTCGCTGCTGCTGGGCCGGCCGCGCCCACGTCGGTTTCGTCGATGTCGACGTGCTGCGCGCGCGGCATCAGGGTCACGGCGGCTCGCTGGCCGACGCCGCAGCACACTACGTGTCGCGGCTGCCCGCCGCGCACGTCGCGGGGTCGTGCCTGTACCACGGCGAGCGCGGCTGCGTGCTGCCGCGCGCAGAACGTGCACCCATCTGCAACGGCTACGCCTGCGACGCACTGCAAGCCGCACGTTGGCACGTCGGCGGCGCCGCGGCCACAGGCGCGCTGCTGGCCGCCGCGGCGGGCGGCGA
>CAYJOA010000144.1:0-10624 GCA_964371495.1 uncultured Rubrivivax sp. | reverse complement strand
CATGATGCTTACCGGCGGCGGCGCGCTGCTGCGCGACCTCGACCGGTTGCTGGCCGAGGAAACCGGATTGCCGGTGCTGGTGGCCGAAGATCCGCTGACCTGCGTGGTGCGCGGCTGCGGCATGGCGCTGGAGCGCATGGAGCGGCTGGGGTCGATATTCACGTCGGAGTGAGGGCTTTCCCGCCGCGCCCGCCGATCCCGCGCCAACGCCCGACAGGCGCCTAGACTCGGGCTCGACGCCCTCGCGAAGAGAATCTCCCTCACACTGAGTCATCGAAGGTGGTGTATGCCCCTGGGCACGCTCGACCGCACGCCGCCGCCCTTCTTTCGCCAGGGCTTTTCGGCCCGCAGCAAGCTGGCCTTCTTCTCGGCGCTGGCGATCTTTCTGATGGTCGCCGACAGGCGCTTCGAAGTCATCGATCCGGCGCGCGCCGCATTGGCCACGGCCCTGCTGCCGGTGCAGCGCGTGCTGGCGATGCCGGTGGACATGTGGCGCGGCGGCAGCGACTACCTGCGCGGCCTGCAGCAGGCCCGCGCCGGCGAGCGCGATGCGCGCGCGCAGTTGGCGGCGCTGGCCGAACGCGCAACCCGTGCCGAGCAGCTGGGGCAGGAAAACGCGCGTCTGCGCGCGCTGCTGGAATTGCGCCCGGCGATCCAGGTGCGTGCGCTGCCGGCCGAGGTGATGTACGAGGCCGCCGATCCGTATTCGCGCAAGGTCTTCATCGACCGCGGCGCGGGCCACGGCGTGGCCTTGGGTGCGCCGGTCGTCAACGAGGCCGGCGTGCTGGGCCAGGTGACACAGGTCTATGCCCTGAGCTCGGAGGTGACGCTGCTGACCGACAAGGACGCGGCGATCCCGGTGCTCAACACGCGCACGCAGCAGCGCAGTGCGGCCTTCGGCGGCAGTGGTGGCGTCGAGCTGCGTTTCATGTCCGGCAATGCCGACGTGCAGGTCGGCGACCTGCTGCACACGAGTGGCGTCGACGGCGTCTACCCGCCGGGGCTGCCGGTGGCACGCGTGGCGACGGTGGAACGGCGTGTCGAGTCGGGCTTCGCCCGCATCGTCCTGACGCCCACCGCCCAGCCCGACGGCGTGCGCCACGTGCTGGTGCTCGAGCCCTTGGCCGTTCAGCTGCCGCCGCGCCCCGAGGCCGCGGCGGCGGCGGCGCCGGTGCGCGCCGAGCGCCAACTGTCGACGCCGCCGCGGCGCGGGCCGGGCGCGCCATGACGGCTCGGCGGCGGGGAGCGCCTCGATGATCATGCCGCGCGGCTCGGACCAGCTGCTGCTGCCGGTCAACCCGTTTTTCATCGCCTTCACGCTGGCGCTGGCCTGCGCCTTCAACATGCTGCCGCTGGGGCGCCAGCCCGGGCTGCCGGACCTGCTGGCGGTGGCGCTGGTGTTCTGGAACGTGCACCAGCCGCGCCGTGTCGGCGTCGGCGTGGCCTTCCTCTTCGGCTTGCTGATGGACGTGCATCAGGGCGCGCTGCTCGGCCAGCATGCACTGGCCTACACCTTGCTGAGCTTCGTGGCCATCACCATCCACCGCCGGCTGCTGTGGTTCGGCATCGCCGAGCAGGCGCTGCAGGTGTTCCCGGTGTTCCTGGCCGCTCACGTGGTGTCGCTGGTGGTGCGCCTGCTGGCCGGCGACATGTTCCCCGGCTGGTGGTTGCTGCTGGCGCCGGTGCTGGAGGCCCTGCTGTGGCCGCTGGTGACGCTGCTGCTGTTGGCGCCGCAGCGGCGGGCGCCCGATCCGGACCAGAATCGCCCCTTGTGAGCCGGACGGTGCGCCCACTTCCTTGCCTGGCATGAATACGGAACTCAGGGACATCGAGCACGAGATCGGCCGCTTTCGCGGCCGCCTGTTCGCGGCTGCCGTCTTCGTGCTGCTGGCTTTTGCATTGCTGGCGGCGCGGCTGGTGCACCTGCAGGTCTTCCGCCACGAGGACCTGGCCACGCAGGCCGAGGCCAACCGCATTGCCGTGGTGCCCATCGTGCCCAACCGCGGCCTCATCGTCGACCGCAACGGCGTCGTGCTGGCCACCAACTACTCCGCCTATACGCTGGAGCTGGCGCCGCAGCGCGGTCGCGCCGCAGCAGCCGACCTCGACGCCCTGATCGACGAGCTGGCCGCCGTGGTCGAGATCGCGCCGCGCGACCGCCGCCGCTTCAAGCGCCTGCAGGAAGAGCTCAAAGGCGCCGAGTCACTGCCCATCCGCACCAAGCTCAGCGACGAGGAGGTGGCGCGCTTCATGGCGCAGCGCTTCCGTTTTCCGGGCGTGGACATCAAGGCGCGCCTGTTCCGCAGCTACCCGCTGGGCGACACCGGCAGCCACCTGCTGGGCTACATCGGGCGCGTCAACCAGGCCGAGAAGAAGGCCATGGAGGATTGGGACGAGGCCGACCAGGGCAACTACAAGGGCACCGACTACATCGGCAAGCTCGGCCTGGAGCAGAGCTACGAGCGCCAGCTGCACGGCACCGCGGGCTTCGAGGAGGTCGAGACCAGCGCCGGCGGCCGTGCCGTGCGGCGGCTGAACAGCCACCCGCCGACGCCCGGCGACAAGCTGGTGCTGTCCATCGACATCCGCTTGCAGGCGCTCGTGGAGACGATGTTCGGCGAGCGCCGCGGCGCGCTGGTGGCGCTGGATCCGCGCAACGGCGAGGTGCTGGCCTTCGTCAGCAAGCCCACCTTCGACCCCAACCTGTTCGTCGACGGCATCGACGTCGAAAGCTGGCGCGAACTCAACGAGTCGGCCGACAAGCCGCTGCTGAACCGCGCCCTGCGCGGCACCTACCCGCCGGGGTCGACCTTCAAGCCCTTCATGGCCATCGCGGCGCTGAACAGCGGCAAGCGCAGCCCGACGGCGATCATCAACGACGGCGGTACCTACCAGTTCGGCAACCACACCTTCCGCAGCCATGGCGACAAGGGCGTGGGCCCCGTGGACATGGTGCGTTCGATCGTCAAGTCGAGCAACGTCTACTACTACTCGCTGGCCAACGACATGGGCGTGGACCTCATCCACGACCAGCTCCAGCCCTTCGGTTTCGGCGTGCGCACGGGCATCGACGTCGAAGGCGAAGTGACCGGCGTGCTGCCGTCGACGGCCTGGAAGAAGCGCTACTACAAGAAGCCCGAGCAGCAGCGCTGGTATGCCGGCGAGACCATCTCGCTGGGCATCGGCCAGGGCTACAACAACTTCACCATGCTGCAGATGGCCCATGCCACTGCCGCGCTGGTGTCGGGTGGCCAGCGCTACAAACCGCGGCTGGTGCGCGAGATCGAGGACGTCGTTACGGGCCGGCGCAAGCGCGTGGCCAGCGACGCGCTGGAGCCCTTGCCGCTGCAGCCCGAGCACGTGGCGCTGATCCGCGGCGCGCTGCACGGCGTGACGCAGGAGGGCACCTCGACCCGCGTCTTTGCCGGCGCGCCCTATGCCAGTGGCGGCAAGACCGGCACCGCGCAGGCGGTGGGCATCAAGGCCAACGAGAAGTACAACGCCGCCAAGCTCGACGAATACCAGCGCGACCACTCGCTGTACATCGCGGCCGCGCCGATCGACGCGCCCACCGTCGTGCTGGCGGTGGTGGTGGAAAACTCGGGCTTCGGCGCCGCCGCGGCGGCGCCGATCGCACGCCGCGTCTTCGACTACCTGCTGCTGGGCGAAGTGCCGAGCGAAGAGGACCTGGCCGCCACGCGCGAGGGCAAGTCCGTCGCGCCCATCGGCAAGCCGCGGCGGGCCGACGAAGTGCCGCTGCCTGGCCAGGCGGCACCCGGCGCGGCCGCGGCTGCCGCGCTGGCGGCGCCGCCGCCGCGAAGCCTGGCCTTCACGCAGGTCCGCGTGCGATGAGTGCGGTGTTCGAGCAGGCCTCGCCCTGGCCGCGGCTCAAACGCATCTTCGGCGGTTTCGACGGCCCCTTGCTGCTGGCCATCGCGCTGCTCGCCGCGGTGGGCCTGGTGGCCATGTACTCGGCCGGCTACGACCACGGCACGCGCTTCGTCGACCACGGCCGCAACATGCTGCTGGCGCTGGCGGTGCTGTTCCTGGTGGCGCAGGTGCCGCCGCAGCGGCTGCAGCAGCTGGCGCTGCCGCTGTACACCGCGGGCCTGGCGCTGCTGGTGGCCACGGCCCTGTTCGGCATCACGCGCAAGGGCGCGACACGCTGGCTGGCGCTGGGCCCCATGGTGATCCAGCCCAGCGAGATCCTCAAGATCGCCACGCCGCTGATGCTGGCCTGGTGGTTCCAGAAGCGCGAGGGACAGCTGCGCGTGTTCGACTTCGTCGCCGCCGCCGCCTTGCTGCTGGTGCCGGTGGCCATCGTCGTCAAGCAGCCCGACCTCGGCACCGCGCTGCTGATCCTGGCCGGCGGCCTGTACGTGATCTTCTTCGCCGGGCTGTCGTGGAAGCTGGTGTTGCCGGCGCTGCTGCTGGGGGCCGTGGGCATCGTGGCGCTGGTGGTCGCCGCCGACGCGATCTGCCAGCCGGGTGTGGACTGGCCGTTCATGCGCGACTATCAGCGCCAGCGCGTGTGCACGCTGCTCGACCCGACCAAGGACCCACTGGGCAAGGGCTTCCACATCATCCAGGGCATGATCGCCATCGGCTCCGGAGGCCTCGCCGGCAAGGGCTTCATGCAGGGCACGCAGACGCACCTGGAGTTCATCCCCGAGCGCACCACCGACTTCATCTTCGCCGCCTTCTCCGAGGAATTCGGGCTCGCCGGCGTGCTGCTGCTGCTGGCGTGCTTCACCTTCCTCGTCTTTCGCGGCCTGATGATCGCCGCCGAGGCGCCCACCGTCTTCACGCGCCTGCTGGCCGCAGCGGTGAGCATGAGCCTGTTCACCTACGCCTTCGTCAACATGGGCATGGTCAGCGGCATCCTGCCGGTGGTCGGCGTGCCGCTGCCCTTCGTCAGCTACGGCGGCACCGCAATGGTCTCGCTGGGGCTGGGACTGGGCATCCTGATGTCGGTGGCCAAGAGCCGCAGACTGGTGCAGAGCTGAAAGCGGCCCCGTGCCTGGCCGTGGCGATGGCGGTCACCGCGGCGGCGGCGGGGCCGCGGCGGCGTCGCCGTGCAGCGGAAAGCGTACCGTGAACAGGGCGCCCGGTGCGGCGGCGGAGGCGCCGCTGCGCGGCCGCGCGTCGCCGACGGTGATCTCGGCGCCGTGGCGCTGCACCACCTCCAGCACGATGGCCAGGCCCAGGCCACTGCCGTCGACCTGCGTGCCCAGGGCACGGTAGAAGGGCCGGAACACGGCCTCGCGTTCGGCCGGCGCGATGCCGGGGCCGCTGTCCTCGACCTGCAGCACCACGACCTGGCCGAAGGGGTCGGGCACGATGCGCGCCGTGACGGTGCCGCCGGCAGGCGTGTACTGCAGCGCGTTATCGACGAGGTTGCGCACCATCTCGCTCAGCAGCACCGGCTCGGCCATCAGCCGGGTGCCGCCGCTGCCGGCCTCGGGGCCCTCGTAACCGAGGTCGATGCGCCGCTCCATCGAACGCGGCACGAAGTCGCGCACCACGGCGCGCGTCACGGCCGCCAGATCGACCGGGCGTCGCCGCGCCTCGATCCCGGCGTCTTCGGCGCGCGCCATGGCCAGCAACTGGTTGACCATGTGCGCCGCACGCTGGCTGGACACCGCGATCTGGCGCAGCGAATGCCGCAACGACGCCGCGTCGCTGCGGCCGCTGGCGATTTCGCGCGCCGCCACTTCGGCCTGCATGCGCAAGCCTGCCAGCGGCGTCTTCAACTGGTGCGCGGCGTCGGCCAGGAAGTGCCGCTGCGTGGCGATCGTGCGGTCCAGCCGCTGCAGCAGGTCGTTGATGGCGCGCACCAGTGGCACCACCTCGTCGGGCACGTCGCCTTCGGGGATCGGGCTCAGGTCGGTGCTCTCGCGCTTGCGGATGCGCAACTGCAGGCGGGCCAGCGGGCGGATGCCGCGCGACAGCGCGAACCACACCAGCACCACGGCCACCGGCAGGATCACGAACTGCGGCAGGATCACGCCCTTGATGATTTCGGTGGCCAGCGTCGAACGCTTGCCCAGCGTCTCGGCCACCTGCACCAGCGCCTCGCTGTCGTCGCCCTGGCGCAAGGCGGCCAGCCAGATCCAGGCCACGCGCACGGGTTCGTCGTCGATCTGGTCGTCGCGAAAGCGCACCTCGGTGCCACCCTTGGCGCCGTCGGAGGGCACCGCCAGTTCGGCCCCGCCGGCCAGCAGTTCACCGCGTCGGCCGAGCACCTGGAAGAACAGGCGGTCCTCGTCGTCGGCACGCGTCAGTGCCGCGGCGGTGAACTCGAGCGCCGCGCGGGCATCCTGCGCAGAGCGCGCGCCGGGCGCCGTCTGCACCTCGGCCTGGCGCGCCAGCGCGCGCACGACGTCGGCCAGGTCGCGGTCATAGGGCCGGTTGGCGATGGCTTGTGCGGCGACCCAGGTCAGGCCCAGGCTCAGCGGCCACAGCAGCAGCAGCGGGGCGAGCATCCAGTCGAGGATCTCGCCGAACAGTGAACGGCGCTCGGGGCGCGAGAACATGCGGCTCAGGCCCTGCGGTGCAGCGCCGGCTGGCAGGCGCGTTCAGGCCGCAATCTTTTCCAGGCAGTAACCCAGGCCGCGCACGGTGGCAATGCGCACCGGCCCCTGCTCGATCTTCTTGCGCAGGCGGTGGATGTAGACCTCGATGGCATTGTTGCTGACCTCTTCACCCCACTCGCACAGGCGCTCGACGAGCTGGTCCTTGCTCACCAGCCGGCCGGCGCGTTGCAGCAGCACCTCCAGCAGGCTCAGTTCGCGCGCCGAAAGCTCCACCATCTGGTCGTTGAGGTAGGCCACGCGGCCGGTGGCGTCGAAGGTCAGCGGGCCGTGCTTGAGCAGGTTGGAGGCCGTGCCCAGGCCGCGCCGCGTGAGCGCGCGCACGCGCGCCTCCAGTTCCTGCAGCGAAAACGGCTTGGCCATGTAGTCGTCGGCGCCCAGGTCCAGGCCCTTGACGCGTTGCTCGACGCTGTCGGCGGCCGTGAGGATCAGCACCGGCACGCTGCTGCCGCGACCACGCATCTTGCGCAGCACTTCGAAGCCGTGCATCTTGGGCAGGCCCAGGTCGAGGATCACGAGGTCGAACTCGTGCGAGGCCAGCGCGGCGTCGGCCTCGCTGCCGCTGCCGACCTGGTCGACCGCGTAGCCCGAGGCCCGCAGCGACCGCAGCAGGCCATCGGCCAGGATCTGGTCGTCTTCGGCAATGAGGATACGCATGGGCTTGTCTCCTCTGGGCTGTGGCTGCATGGCCACGCACTCCTGGGCGGGTGGGCGGATTCTAGGGGGCCGTCGGCCCACCCTGCCGAGGGCAGGCGCCTCCCCCTAGAAAAAGCTGTACGGATATCCAGTCTCTGACATAATCACGGCATACACAGGAGGCCACCATGGATGCACCCGTCAAAGCGCTGAACACCGAAAAAGCCAAGGCCCTGCAGGCCGCGCTGGCGCAGATCGAAAAGCAGTTCGGCAAGGGCTCGATCATGCGCCTGGCCGACGGCGAGAAGATCGAAGACATCCAGGTCGTCTCCACCGGCTCGCTGGGCCTGGACATCGCCCTGGGCGTCGGCGGACTGCCGCGCGGCCGGGTGGTCGAGATCTACGGCCCGGAGTCGTCGGGCAAGACCACGCTCACGCTGCAGGTCATCGCCGAGATGCAGAAGATCGCCGGCACCTGCGCCTTCATCGACGCCGAACACGCGCTGGACATCCAGTACGCGCAGAAGCTCGGTGTCAATCTGCAGGAACTGCTGATCAGCCAGCCCGACACCGGCGAGCAGGCGCTGGAGATCGTCGACGCGCTGGTGCGCAGCGGCTCGATCGACCTCATCGTCGTCGACTCGGTGGCCGCCCTCACGCCCAAGGCCGAACTCGAAGGCGAAATGGGCGACAGCCTGCCGGGCCTGCAGGCACGCCTGATGAGCCAGGCGCTGCGCAAACTCACCTCGAACATCAAGAAGACCAACACCATGGTCATCTTCATCAACCAGATCCGCATGAAGATCGGTGTCATGTTCGGCAACCCCGAAACCACGACCGGCGGCAACGCGCTCAAGTTCTACGCCTCGGTGCGGCTGGACATCCGCCGCACCGGCAACATCAAGAAGGGCGAAGAAGTCATCGGCAGCGAGACCAAGGTCAAGGTGGTCAAGAACAAGGTCGCCCCGCCGTTCAAGACCGCCGAGTTCGACATCCTCTACGGCGAAGGCATCAGCCGCGAGGGCGAGATCATCGACATGGGCGTCGAAGCCCGCATCCTCGACAAGAGCGGCGCCTGGTACGCCTACAACGGCGAGAAGATCGGCCAGGGCAAGGACAACGCGCGCGAGTTCCTGCGCGAAAACGCCGACATCGCGCGCGAGATCGAAAACAAGGTGCGCGAGTCGGTGGGTATCCCGCTGCTCGGTGCCGAGTCCACTTCGGCCACCTGATCGCGGAGGCGGCGGCCACCTTCGGCAGCACCGCGGCGCCGTGGCCTTCGGGTCGCTCTCGGTCAAGGGCCGGGCGCTGCGCTACCTGGCGCAGCGCGAGCATTCACGCGCCGAGCTCGAGGCCAAGCTCGCGCGCCACGTCGAAGACACGCCGCAGGCCAGCGCGGCAGCCCGGATCGCCGCGGCACTGGACGAACTCAGCGCGCACGGATTGATCGACGAAGCCCGTGTCGCGGCCTCGGTGCTCAACAGCCAGGCTCCGCGCTGCGGTGCGCGCCGGCTGAAGCAGACGCTGCAGTCCAAGGGGCTGGACCCGGCGCTCGTCGCCGCCACCTTGCAGCAGGTCCGCGGCAGCGAGTTCGAGCGCGCCCGCGACATCTGGCGCCGGCGCTTCGGGGTGCCGCCGGCCGACGCTGCCGAACGAGCGCGCCAGATGCGTTTCCTGGCCGGCCGCGGCTTCGACGGCGACGTCATCCGCCGTGTCGTGCAGGCGAAAGACGAAGACGTCGGCTTGTAAGCCGCTGCTGCACAGCAGCATGCTAAATTCGCCGGCGCGCCGAACCGGCGCCCAGCCCCAGCCCCTGATGACCCTCCCGCAAGCGGCGGCCGCACGCCAGCTCAAGCACCGCCGCCAGATCGACGTGCAGGTGTTCGCGCGCGGCAATGGACTGTGGGAAGTCGACGCGCTGCTGGTCGACGTCAAGACGCGCGACGCCCAGCTGGCCAACGGCCAGCGAGCGGCAGGCTTGCCGATCCACGAGATGCTGCTGCGCCTGGTCGTCGACGAACGGCTCGACATCGTCGAGGCCGGTTCCGAAACGCGGTGGATGCCCTACACCGGCCACTGCGACGAGCACGGCGACGCCTACGAACGCCTGGTCGGCCTGAACCTGCTGCGGAACTTCCGCCAGGCGCTGCGCCAGCGCGTCGGCGGCGTGCTCGGCTGCACGCACATCACCGAACTGGCCCAGGTGCTGCCGACGGCCGTGGTGCAGGCCTTTGCCGGCGAAGTCATCGACACCCGCGGCCACGGCGACGGCGCCAGCCAGCCTTTCCAGATCGACCGCTGCCACGCGCTGAGGGGCGACGGCGAAGTCGTGCGTCTGCACTATCCGCGCTGGCACCGCGCCGCCGCGGCGGCATCCCTTCCCGACTGAGCGAACGAGCGAGGAGTCCCGATGAAGATCCATGAATACCAGGCCAAGGAGTTGTTGCGCGCCCACGGCGTGCCGGTGCCGCGCGGCTACCCCGCGTTCACCGTGCGCGAGGCGGAGGAGGCCGCGCAGAAGCTCGGCGGCGCCGTCTGGGTGGTCAAGGCGCAGATCCACGCCGGCGGCCGCGGCAAGGGCGGCGGCGTGAAGCTGGCGCGCTCGCTGGCCGAAGTCCAACAGCTGGCCGGCCAGATCCTGGGCATGCAGCTGAAGACGCACCAGACCGGGCCCGAGGGGCAGAAGGTGCGCCGCCTGCTGGTCGAGGAAGGTGCCGACATCAAGAAGGAGTACTACGTCGCCGCGCTCACCGACCGTGCCACGCAGAGCGTGGCGCTCATGGCCAGCTCCGAAGGCGGCATGGACATCGAGGAGGTGGCGCACAAGACCCCCGAGAAGATCATCAAGGTCTTCGTCGACCCGCTGGTCGGCCTGACCGACGCGCAGGCGCTGGAGCTGGCGCGCGGCATCGGCGTGCCCGAGGCCTCGCGGGCCGAAGCCGTGGACGTCTTCAAGAAGCTCTATGCCTGCTACATGGACACCGACGCCAGCCTGGCCGAGATCAACCCGCTGATCCTGGAGGGCAACGGCCACATCAAGGCGCTGGACGCCAAGTTCAACTTCGACGCCAACGCGCTGTTCCGCCACCCCGACATCGTGGCCTACCGCGACCTCGACGAGGAAGACCCGGCCGAAGTCGAGGCCAGCAAGTTCGACCTCAGCTACATCAGCCTGGACGGCAACATCGGCTGCCTGGTCAACGGTGCCGGCCTGGCGATGGCCACCATGGACACCATCAAGCTGTTCGGCGGCGAGCCGGCCAACTTCCTGGACGTCGGCGGCGGTGCCACCGCCGAGAAGGTGACCGAGGCTTTCAAGATCATGCTCGGCAACGACAAGGTCAAGGGCATCCTGGTCAACATCTTCGGCGGCATCATGAAGTGCGACACCATCG
>CAYJOA010000143.1:0-10630 GCA_964371495.1 uncultured Rubrivivax sp. | reverse complement strand
TGTAGATCGACTCGGCAGCCACGCGCTGCGCCGCGTTGATCTGCGCCGCGCCCGGCACGAACGTCGGCAGCTGCGTGCCGGACAGGCTGCGGTAGCTGTCCATGTGCGCCGCGCCGGTCTTCAGCCGACCATAGCTGGCATACGGCGTGTAGGGCCCGATGTCCTTGAACACCGCCACGTAGCCGCCCAGCGTGTCCGCGCCCAGCTCGGTGCGCTGCTGCCTGCCGCGCGCCAGCTCGGCACTCATGCGCCAGCCCTGCGCGAAGCGGTGCTCGGCGCCCAGCGTGGTGACGACATTGCGGACGCGCCCGACACTGGCGATCGGCGGCCCCGGCAGCGCTTCGTCGACGCGGTAGTAACCCAGCCCCGGGGCGATCGGCACGAACGGATAGGCCACCGGCGTGCCCTTGCCGTCGGGCTGCGCGGTGCGCGCGTCGTGCAGCCCCAGGCGCAGCGTGGTGCGTGGGCTGCGCAGGGTGGTGACGAGGCCGAACACCTGCACCTCGACGCTGCGGAAGCTGGCACCCGCGGCCACCTGCGGCGGCACGCCGTCGCGGTGCCAGAAGCGCGCCGTGGACCCGATGCGCCCGCCATAGGCCTCGATGGCCAGTTCGCCGTCGGCCAGCCAGGACAGCGGGCGGTTGTAGGCACCGGCCAGGCCATTGAAGTCGTTGCTCGGCACGATCGAGTACATCTCCACCGGCAGGCGCGCCATGTCGTGCGCCACGCCGATGTCCAGCGACTCCGAATTCAGGTACAGCGGCACGCGCATGCGTCCGGCGCGCAGCAGCCACTCGTCGCCGGCGCGCCAGGCCAGGAAGGCCCAGGCCGCGTCGAGATCCCAGCCCGAGTCCGACTTCTGCGACGGCGCGGCCTTCAGCTGCACGGTGGCCGACCACTGCGGCGACAAACGGGCGTCGAGCTGGCCGGCGAGCACGCTCTCGGCGTTGAAGCTGCCGTCGTCGTCGATCCAGCGCAGGTAGCGACCCGGCGCGTCGCCCGAGCGGGCGTAACCCAGCGTGGCGAAGCCCGACCACGACAGGTCCAGCGCGGCAGCCGGCAGGGCTGCGGTCAGGGCCGCAAGTGCGGCCAGGGCTGCGCTTGCGCGGCGCCGCATCTCGCTTGCGTGGGTTCTCATCGTGGGTCGGGGTTGGGGTCGGGGTAGGCGTCGGTGTCCGGTGGCGGAGCGGGCTCGCTGCTCCACTGCCGTGCAATGCGCTGGAACTCCTGCCGCGTGGCCCGCAGCGCGGCCACCACGGCGGGGTCGAAATGGCCGCCGCTGCCGGCCTCGATGTAGGCGCACGCCGCGGCGTGGCTCATGGCTTCCTTGTACGGGCGGTGGCTGATGATCGCGTCGTAGACGTCGGCCACCGCCATCAGCCGCGCCGACAGCGGGATCGCCGTGCCGGCCAGGCCGTCGGGGTAGCCGCTGCCGTCCCAGTGCTCGTGATGGTGGCGCGCGATCTCCATGCCGTACTGCAGGAACAGGCTGCCCTGGTTGCCCATGCGTTCGGCGGCACGTCGCAGCATCTCCCAGCCTTGCACGGTGTGTGTCTTCATGACGGTCATCTCGTCGGCTGTCAGCCGCCCGGGCTTGAGCAGGATGCCGTCGGGGATGGCCACCTTGCCGATGTCGTGCAGGGGTGCGGACTTGATGATGTGCTCCGACTCTTCGGCGCTGAGCACGACGCCGCTGTCGGCGTGCGCGCTGAGCCAGCTTGCCAGCGTGCGCATGTATTCCTGGGTGCGGCGGACGTGGAAACCGGTGTCGGCGTCGCGGAACTCGGCGAACGAGATCATCACGTGCAGCGTGGCATCGCGCAGCTGTTCGACTTCGGCCAGGCGCACTTCGAGCTCGGACTGCAGCCAGACGTTGCGCCGGTGCAGCGCATCGCGCCAGGCCTTGGCTTCGAGCTGCGTGGCCACGCGGGCCAGCACGGTGGTGGGGTTGAAGGGTTTGTGGATGAAGTCGGCGCCGCCGCTGGCGAAACCGCGTGTTTCGTCCTCGGGCTGGCTCAGCGCGGTCAGGAACAGCACCGGAATCTCGCGCGTGCGGGCGTCGGCCTTGAGCTGGCGGCAGACTTCGTAGCCATCCAGGTCGGGCATCATGACGTCGAGCACGATGAGGTCGGGGGCCTGGCGCCGTACCAGTTCCAGCGCCTTCATTCCCGACGGCGCGAGCTGCACGCGCCAGCGCGGGCTGAGCAGGCCGGACAGCAGGGTCAGGTTGGCCGGCGCGTCGTCGACGACCAGGATCGTGGGCCGCTCCTCGCGTCGTGCAAGCGTGTCGGTGTCCGGCAGGTTCATGGCAGGGTCTCGTCCACGGTGCTTGGGGACCACGGGTTGTCGCCCTGGTCGATGCGCTGGCACACCGCCAGCGCGGCGTCGAAGTCGAAGCGTCCGATGGCCCGCGACAGCGCGCGCATCGCCACCGGGTTCAAGCGACCGGCCAGTGCCGCCTGGTGCCGCTGCCACCAGTCGATGGCGCCGCTGTCGCTGTCGGCAAGCAGCAGCGCCAGCTCGGCGATCTCGGGCACCGGGCCGGGCGTCGCGGCTTCGCCGGCCGGCGGTGCGGGCGCGGCGGGCGGCGGCGCCGGCGCGTCGACGATCTGCTCGCGCACGTTGTCCAGTGCCAGCAGCAGGCTGGCCAGGCGCGACTCCACTTCGGACAGCAGCCTGCGCGCCCGCGCCTCGTCTTGCGCCGAGGCGGCCTGCTCCAGCGCCTGTGCCGGCGCGCGCAGGGCGTCCACCGCCAGCGTGCCGGCCAGGCCCTGCAGCGTGTGCGCCTCGCGCCGCAGCGTGGCCCAGTCGCCGCGGTCGAGCCAGAGCCGCCAGGCCGCCAGGCCTTCGGCATAGTCCTGCGCCATGCCGCGCAACAGCCGGCGCGCCAACGCGGCATTGCCGTCGCAGTGCGCCAGCAGCCGCGCGGTGTCGAGCCCGTCGAGCGCCGGCAGCGCGGCGGCGGCGTCCCGCTTGGCGGGCGTGGCCGGCACGCCGTGGCCGTGATGAACGCGCGCGCCCCAGCGCGCGAGCTCGGCAAACAGCTGCTCGGGCACGAAGGGCTTGACGATGTAGCTCTGCATGCCCACGTCCATGCAGCGCTGCCGCTCGCCGGCCATCGCATGCGCCGTCATGGCCAGGATCGGCAAGGCGTCGAAGCTGCGGTCGCGGCGCAGCCGGCGCACGGCGTCGTAACCGTCGAGCACCGGCATCTGCAGGTCCATCAGCACGACGTCGAAGGCCTGCGCGCCTTCGGCCTGCAGCCGCTCGACGGCCTCCAGGCCGTGGTGGGCGACCCGCAGCTGCACCCCCTGCGGTCCGAGCAGGCCCAGCACGACCTCGCGGTTCAAGGCGTTGTCCTCGACCAGCAGCACGCGCAGGCCTTGCAGCGGCAGCGCTGGCGGGGCGGCCGGCTCGGCGCCCGCCGCGGTCTCGGCGTGGTCGGACACCAGCCGTCGCAGGTCTTGCGGCATCACCGGCTTGTCCAGCACCGCTGCACCGAACGCGGCCGCCGTGGCAGAGAGCTCCGGCGACCCGTAGGCGGTCATCACCAGCACCTTCGTCAGCGGCCAGTCCTGGCGCACGCGGGCCAGCAGGCGGCCGCCGTCGGTGTCGGGCAGCACCCAGTCCAGCAGCATCAGGTCGAACGGCCGCTCGGCGGCCTGCGCCAGCGCGGCCAGGGCCTGCGCACCGTCGGCGGCGCCGACGACGCGGCCGTGCGCGCCGATGCCCAGGCGCTGCAGCATGGCCATCACCGTGGCCCGCGTGTCCGGGCGGTCCTCGACCACCAGCACGTGCAAGGCCGCGCCGTCGCCGGCGACGTCGTCGCCGGCCGATGGCGCCACGGGCAGCGGCACGCGCACCGTGAAGCACGAACCGGCACCGGGCGTGCTGTCGACCTCGATCGTGCCGGCCATCATCGTTACCAGGCGCTGGCTGATCGCCAGCCCCAGGCCGGTGCCGCCGTAGCGGCGCGTGATCGATGCGTCGGCCTGGTCGAACTCGCGGAACAGATGCCTCTGGTGCTCGGGCTCGATGCCGATGCCGCTGTCGCGCACGCGCAGCACCAGCACGACGCCGTCCTCGCCGCCGTCGTGCAGGGGCTCGGTCGCCAGCCCCAGCACCACCTGGCCGGCCTCGGTGAACTTGACCGCGTTGCCCAGCAGGTTGGTCAGCACCTGCTGCAGCCGCAGCGCGTCGCCGTGCAGCACGGCGTGGTGCCCCAGCAGCGTGGCGTCCTCGAAGTCGCACAGCAGCTCCAGGCCCTTGTCCTGCGCCTCCTGGCGCACCAGCGCCAGCGCGCGGGCGGCCAGTTCCTCGACGTGGAAGGGGGCCGCTTCGAGCGTCATGCCACCGGCTTCGATCTTGGAGAAATCCAGGATGTCGTTGACCAGCTGCAGCAGATGCGCCGACGCCGCCATCGCCTTGTCGAGGTAGGTGCGCGGCAGCGGCGGCAGCCCGGTGCGCAGCGCCAGCTGCGTCATGCCCATGATGGCGTTCATCGGCGTGCGGATCTCGTGGCTCATGTTAGCCAGGAAAGCCGCCTTGGCGCGCGCGGCGGCTTCGGCCTGGTCGCGTGCGTGCGCCACCTCGCGCTGCGCGACATCGCGCCGCAGCAGTTCGTCTTCGACGGCCCGCGCCATCTGGTCCAGCGTGTGCGACAGCGTGGCCAGTTCGGTCACCTGGCCGGCTGCGCCGGCGCTGCGGTGGTCATAGCGGCCGGCGGCAAAGTGGGCGGCCGATTGCACCAGGTGCCCGATCGGCCGCAGCACCTGCCGGCGCATGAACACGATCGACAGCAGCACCATCGGCACCATCAGCACGTTGGCCAGCAAGGCGCCGAGCACGGCGACGTTGAGCCCCTTGCGGGCGTCGTCGAGCTCGCCGGCCGTGCGCCGCTCGACTTCCGCCGACAGCCGAGCCACCGCGGCGGCGAGATCGGCACGCAAGGCTTCGTACTGCGGCGAATGCACGAGCTCGATGGCGTAGGCGCGGTCGGGCATGCCGTCGCCGACGAACTGCCCGGTCTGGCGGTCGAATAGGCCCTGGGTGGCGGCGAACGCGATCTTCTCGATCACCTGCAGCTCGGCGGTGGCATCGAGCACGTCCTGCGCGGCCTGCAGCTCCTGCGGCGTGAAGTCCAGCGCGCGCAGCCGCTGGATCATGCTGCGCGGCGCCGCTGAGGGCTGCGCCCGGATGCCGCGGCGGCCGCCGATGACATTGCGCCAGTACTCCGTCCGCTGGCTGGCCGCCGGCTCCGCGCGTTCGCCCTGCCAGACGCCCAGGATCTCGTAGTAGGTGTCCAGGTAGTGCGTGCGGGCCGTCGTGGTGTAGCTCTGCACCAGCGAGGCGAGCTGCTCGGTGCCCTGCACCAGTTCGCGGACTTCGGCCTGCGCGACCTCGCTGCGTGTCAGGGCCTGCTCGATCTGGTCCTGCGCACTGCGGATCGTCAGCAGCAATGCCAGGTTCAGGACCAGCACCAGGCCGACGACGCCGAAAAACAGCCCCGAGACGTGACGCAACCTCATCGCTGCACCTCGGCGCCAGGGTCCCGCCACGTGCCATGCCCGGGCGTGGCCATGCTGGAGCCTCGCCGGTGGGCGGGGTGCAGGGTGGGGGTATTCATGGTTTCGAGTGCAGAGCGACCCGGCAGCATGGCACGAGATCGCCGGCGGCGCTGACCTGCGGCCCCGGTCGCTGTCCGGGCCCGAGGGCTGGCCTGGATTGTTCGCGCTGCCGAGGGCTGAAATCGCTCGATGACACCGGCCTTCCCGGCCCTGTTCGTGGCCTGCTGCATTGTCGCCGTTGCCCGCTCGCAGCGAGCGGCAGCGCGGCCTCAAGTCGCGAGCGCCGCAGTCGATAAGCGAGGCAATGCCCTGCGGTCCGACTGGGTTCCAGGCCGGCGGGACCCGCGGGTCGAAGGTCCCGACGCGGTGCGACTCCGGGTCTCAAGTTCAGGAGAGTGCATGACCACCGAATCGCCAGCGAACGTCAACCCACACTATCTCGACCATGTCGTCGCCACCTCCGCATCCCGCGAGGTGGAGGTCACCGAGGAAATCGTTTCCAGGAACGGCATCCGGTTGCTGGCCAAGGGTGCGCGCATCGACGCAGCGACGCGCGAGCGGCTGCTCGAGCACAAGCTGCGCAAGCCGCTCGAGAACTGCGTGCAGGTCGTTGGCGGCGTCGTCGCCGAACTCTTCGTGCCGGCCGGCGAGGTTCTGCTCGACCGCCATCCCATGCTTCGGGCGCTGTGCGCCCCGGGTCGTTCACGCAGCGCACCGGCGACGCTCGGCGCGCTGTCGCTTTCGCTGCCGATGCGCTCGCTCCTGACCATCTACGAGCAGTGCCAGCAGGGCCGCCTGGACCACGCCGTCGGCGTCGCGATGCTCGCGCTGTCGCTGGCGCGCAGGCTGCTGCCGGGCGAGACCGAGCGACACCGTGTGATTGCCATCGCAGGACTGGTGCACGACGTGGGCGAGCTCTATATCGACCCTGCCTACCTGCGCCGGGATGCGCGACTCGATGCCCACCAGTGGCGCCACATCGTGACGCATCCTCTGGTCGGCCATCGCGTGCTGCGCAATCTCGTGGGTGCCGGGCCAGCGATGGCCGACGCGGTGCTGTTGCACCACGAGCGCCTGGATGGCTTCGGCTACCCGCGCGGCGTCGGCGGCGAGGCTTTCACGAACGACGGCCAGATCCTCGCAGCGTCGGAGTGGTTGATGGCGCTGGTGGAGTCGGACCAGTCGCCTCTCACGCGCGCGCGCATGGCCGACCGCCTGGTCCCGGGGGAGATGAGCGCAGCGTTGCTGCAGGTCATCGCGGCTGCCGCGGGCGAGGCGGCCGACGTGCCGGTGGAGATCGCTTCGGCGCCGCCGCTGGAACAAGCCGTGCCCCGTATCGTGCGCCTGGCGTCCACGCTGCAGCGGTTCAGCCAGGCGCGCGACTTGATCGGCCAGCGCATCGCCGAAGCGGGGCCGGACCTGCGCCCGGTGCTCGAGGCCGGGCTGCGGCGGCTGCTGCGCATCCAGGCATCCTTCTCGAGCACGGGACTGGACGTGTCCGACCCGCAGGCCATGCTCGGTGAGCTGGCGGCGCTGGGTGATCCGGACGTGTACGCGGAGATCATGACCCTGGTCGGCGAACTCGAGTGGCGGCTGCGGGAAGTCGAGCGCCGGCAGCACCTGCGCGCCAGCCTGCTTGCGGCGCCCGAGCAGGCCGTCGTCATGGACTTGATCACGCGCCTGAAGGGTGCGCCGGCAGCGGCGGCGACGGCCGACCGCTGAGCGCTCGCTCAGCGCATCAGGAACGCCAGCATGCGGTCGGCCAGCTTGCCGTACGGGGGGTACAGCAGGCTCACGCCGCTCCACCGCGCCTGGTGGAAGACGGGCCGCAGCTTGGAGAAGGTCTCGAAGCCCTCGCGGCCGTGGTAGTGCCCCATGCCCGACTCGCCGATGCCGCCGAAGGGCAGGTCGTGCTGGCCGACATGGAACAGGGCATCGTTGATCGAGACGCCGCCGGACATGACGTGCGCCAGCAGCCGGTCGATGCGCTCCTTGTCATCGCTGAACGGGTACAGCGCCAGCGGCCGCGGGCCGTCGTTGATGCGCTCGATGACCTCGTCCAGTGTGTCGTAGGCCACCACCGGCAGGATCGGGCCGAAGATCTCGCGCGCCATCAGCGCGCAGTCCGGCGGCGCATTCAGCACCAGGTGCGGCGCGATCTTGCGGCTGGCGCGGTCGAAGGCCGGCCCCGGCAGCAGGCTGACGACCTCGGCGCCGCGTTCGCGGGCATCCTGCAGCGCGGCGAGCAGGCGGTCGAAGGAGCGTTCGTCGATGATCGACGTGTAGTCGACCGAGTCCAGCGCGGCGTAACGCGTGGGCACGATGGCCGCCGCCAGCTCGGCGAAGGCCGCCACCTGGGCGCGCGGCACGAAGACGTGGTCGACAGTTGTGCAGATCTGCCCGGCGTTGAGGTACTTCACGTACAGGATGCGCTCGGCGGCCTTGCGCAGCGGGAAGTCGTCGCAGACCACGGCCGGCGCCTTGCCGCCGAGCTCGAGCGTCACCGGGCACAGATTCTGCGCCGCCGCCGCCATCACGGCGCGGCCGGTGATGCCCGAGCCGGTGAAGATGAGGTGGTCGAACGGCAGCTTGGAGAACGCGACGCCGACGCCGCCGGTCTCGTCGAAGAACTGCAGCTTCTCGGGCGGGAAGTAGGCCGGCAAACGATCGACGAGCAGGCGCGCGAGGTGGCGCGAGTTCTCGCTCATCTTCACCATCGCGCGGTTGCCGGCGGCGAAGACGGCCGTGAGCGGCACAAAACTCAAGTTGAGCGGGAAGTTCCACGGCACGATGACGCCGACCACGCCCACCGGCTGCGGCACGACGCGGTTGCTGGCCAGCCCGAACAACCGGCGGTCGATCGAGCGCCGCTGCGGCCGGGTCCACTGCCGCAGGTGCTTCAGCGCGTCGTCGATGCCGTCGGTGACGGGAATGATCTCGGCCAGCAGCGTCTCGTGCCGCGAGCGGTGTCCGTAGTCGGCGCTGATGGCGTCGCAGATCGCGTCGGTGTGCTCGCGCACGAAGCGCTGCAGCGCCAGCAGGTCCAGGCGCCGCTCGTCGAGCGTGGGCACCGGCGCCTGGCGGTAGGCACGGCGCTGCCGGGCGAGGGTGTCGGCCAGGGTCGAGGCGGTGATGTCGGTCGGGCGGTCCATCGGCGTATTGTTCCATCGTGCGCGAACGGTGCTCGCGCGCCGGCCCAAGCGGCTGCGGCCGATCAGGCCAGCTGGCCCGCCGGCAGCGTCGGGCCGCGCGCCGGCACCTGCGACATCACGTGCTCGGCCAGCGCCGTGATCGTCAGGCTCGGGTTGACGCCCGGGTTGGCCGGCAGGATCGAACCGTCGCAGACCAGCAGCCCGTGGTAGCCGAAGACGCGGCCGTTCAGGTCGACCACGCCTACGGCAGCGCTGCGGCCGATGACCGCGCCGCCCAGGATGTGGGCCGTGGTCGGGATGTTGGCCAGCGCCTCGGTCACCATGCTCTGCGCCAGGCCGCCGGTCTGCTGCGCCAGCCACAACGCGGCGTCGTAGCCTTCCTGGATGAAGGTCGGGTTCGGCTGCTCGGCGTCCTGTCGCGTGGCCAGGTGCACGCCGCCCAGCGGGCCGCGGCGCGCCACGAACGCGATCGCGTTGTCCAGCGACTGCATCACGAGCAGGATCACGGTGCGCCGCCCCCAGTGGCGTGGCGACAGCGAGCGCACGAAGCGCAGCGGGTGCCGCAGCACCTGGCCCAACAGCTTCAAGGGCCGCGTCAGCCGCGTGCCGTCGCCGGTCAGCAGGGTGAAAAATAGCTTGACCACGCTGCCGCGTTCGCCATAGCTGACGATTTCGATGTGCGTGTCGTGGCTGAGATGCACGCTGGCGCTGATGGCGACGTCCTTGGAGGGCTGCAGGCGGTCGTCGGGCAGCGTCACGGCCAGGATCGACTCGCTGTTGGTGCGCACCTTCTCGCCCAGGCGCGGGCTCAGCCCGGGCAGGCCGCCGGCCAGGCGGCAGCGTGCCAGCAGGCGGTTGGTGCCCATAGCGCCGCCGGCCACCACGACGCCGCGGGCGCGCAGCGGCGGCTGGGCGCGCGCCAGCCAGCCGGTGGAGCGGCGCCGGTGCACGTCGTAGCCGGTGGCGCCGGCGTCGCCGTCGATAGGTCGGATGTCGGCCACTTCGGTCTCGGCGATGACCAGTGCGCCGGCGCGTTCCGCGAACCAGAGGTAGTTCTTCACCAGCGTGTTCTTGGCACCGACGCGGCAGCCCATGGTGCAGCCGCCGCAGCGGATGCAGCCGGTGCGCGCCGGCCCGTCGCCGCTGAAGTAAGGGTCGGCCACGGTGACGCCGGGTTCGCCGAAGAACACGGCACACGGCGTGCGCGTGAAGCTGTCGTCCACCCCCAGGTGGCGCCCCAGCCGGAGCAGCAATTGCTGCCCGTCGCTGTCCCAAGGCACGGTCTGCACGCCGAACATGCGCTCGGCGGTGGCGTAGTGCGGCTGCAGCGTGGCGGCCCAGTCGTTCAGGCCGGCCCACTGCGGGTGCACGAAGAAAGCGGGCTTGGCGCGGTATAGCGTGTTGGCGTAGACCAGGCTGCCACCGCCCACGCCGGTGCCCGAGGCGATGAAGATGTCCTTGAACACCGAGATCCGCGACGGCCCCACCAGGCCCAGCCTGGGCGCCCAGAAGAAGCGGCGCAGGTTCCAGCTGCTGCGAGCGAAGTCGTCGTCGCCCAGCCGCCGGCCGGCTTCGAGCACCGCCACGCGGTAGCCCTTCTCGGCCAGGCGCAGTGCCGCGACACTGCCGCCGAAACCGGAGCCGACGACGATCCAATCGAAATCGAATTCGGCTGCCGGCATCAGACCCCCGCTGTCCGCCACGGCGAGTCACCGCGCCGGCCGATGATTGCCAGCGTTGGCATGCTGTTGCGCAGGGTCACGATGCCCGTGCCTCACTTCGGTTGCGGCATGCCCATTCTCATCCTTGGGTCGAGGGTGGGTGCTCTAAACGTGCGGTGGCAAGACGCCACGCTTGCGACCACCCGATGCGAAGCCGGACTCAGCGGGCAAGAAGTGGGCTGGCCGCTAG
>CAYJOA010000142.1:0-10671 GCA_964371495.1 uncultured Rubrivivax sp. | reverse complement strand
CGCTCCGTGCCACCCGATGTCAGGAACTACCCGGTTCTGCCGCGCGGACTCCTAGCCTGGGGCCGGCCCCGTCAGCGTTTCAGCTCGGCGCGCTTGCCGACGACCTTGCTCCACGCGTCGGCATCCGGCAGCGCCGGCTTGGTGCGGGTGATCGGCTTCCAGGCGCGTGCCAGTTCGGCGTTCAGCGGCGTGTAGTCCTGCTGGTCGGCGGGCACGTCCTCTTCGGCGTAGATCGCGGCGACCGGACATTCGGGCACGCACACCGCGCAGTCGATGCAGTCGTCGGGGTCGATGACGAGGAAGTTCGGCCCCTCGCGGAAGGCATCGACCGGGCAGACGTCGACGCAGTCGGTGTACTTGCAGCGTATGCATGCCTCGGTGACGACGAAGGTCATGCGCGCCTCCCTGGCTCAGCCGCCGCAGGCGCCGCCGGAGCAGCAGGAGTCGCCGGCGACCGGCGCCGCGACGGCACCGAGCTTGTTGATCTGCACGCGCCACAGCGCGGGTCCGGCCTCGAGGTAGTTCCATTCGAACTGGCCGAAGGACCGGTCCTCGAGCTGGTAGCGCAGCGGCTGCGGGTCGTGGTCGTTGACCAGCTGCATGGCCTGACCCGGCAGCAGCGCGTCGAAGCTCTTGAAGATCAGGGCATGACGCTCGCGCGGAGCGATCTCGCGGACATCGATGGTGGTGGCGACGGTGGCAGTCATGGCGGATCCTTCTGTAGTCCAATAAGATGTATGACATGCGCATCTTAGTGTCGCATCGGTCTTAAAGCAATATACTTTGTGCATGTTTAGGGGCATCCATGCGTCTTGCTGAGTACACCGACTACACCTTGCGCGTGCTGATGTACTGCGCCGCCCATCCGGGGCAGCTGGTGACGATCGGTGAACTGGCCGAACGGCACGGTGTGTCGAAGAACCACTTGATGAAGATCGTCAACGACCTCGCCCGCCAGGGTGTGCTGGAGACGACCCGCGGGCGTGGCGGCGGCCTGCGCTTGCTGAAGGACCCGTCGACCATCCGCATCGGCGATGTCGTGCGCGCCTCGGAAACCGATTTCCGCCTCGTCGAGTGTTTCGACGCCGGCACCAACCTGTGCACGCTGAGCCCGACCTGCCGCCTGAAGCAGGTCTTCGACGCTGCCCTGCAGGCCTACTTCAAGGCCCTGGACGGCGCGACCCTGGCCGACATCGCCGGCCCGGTGGCGAGCGCCGACAAGGCGCGCGCGGTGTCGGCGCAGCGACGCGGCCCCGGCATCCCGATGACGGGTCCCGGCCGAGTCCGCCACCCGCAGAAGGCAGCCGAGTAGCACGAGCTTCGGCAACCGGGCCGGCGCCAACCGCGTCGTCGGCGAGCCGCCGGGCCGGGCCCGCGGCAAGGCGACGGCCTTCGCTCGCGCGCGCCGTGTCGCCGGTCTTCAACACGAGCCCGGCTCACTGCTTCAGGGGCCGGCCCGGCACCGCCGGTGTCCGAACCTGGCGCCCGACATCACCGGTAGCCGATGCCCATGACGTAGTCGCGCAGTTGCGCTTCCTCGAAGTTGCCCGCCGCAAGCAGCGCCCTCAGCCCGTCACGGGCATAGACCACACCCCGGGGCCGGTTGTCGGCATCGACGATGGGTACGTGGACGAGGCCGCGGTTGTGCATCGCCGCCAGAACCTCGGTCAAAGAGTCGGTCGGGCAGCATGCCGTGAACTCCCGCGTCATCACGTCGCCCGCGCGCGCCGTGAAGATGCCGGCGTGCCCGCACCCGAGTTGATGGACCAGCAGCGTGTCGGCAATCACACCCACCACGGCACCGGACAGGTCGCAGACCACAGCCAGGCTGAGTTGCGCCCCCGACATCAGCGCAGCCACATCGGCCAGCCTGGCATCGACAGCCACCGTCAGCAGCCGTGCACGGGCCACGTCCTCGATGCTGCTGACCCGCGCCGGCGGCAGGGCGCGGGCTTCGGCGGCCGCCACCGATGGACTTTCAGGATTCGCGAACTCGCCTGGCAGCGACACCGGCAGCGGGCTGGCTGCGCGCCGGCGTCGGCCGCGCGGATCCGTGGCCGCGCCCGGTTCTTCGTCGCCCACCACGGACGGGTCGGGCCTGCCGCGCGCAGCGCCGTCAAATCGCACGCCGCACCATCATCTCCTTGATCTTGCCGATGGCTGCGGCAGGCAGCAGGTTCTTCGGGCACACGTCCACGCAGTTCAGGATGCTGCGGCAGCGGAAGAGGCGATAAGGGTCTTCGAGGTCGTCGAGCCGTTCGGCCGTGCCGGTGTCGCGGCTGTCCGCCAGGAAGCGGTAGGCCTGCAGCAAACCCGCCGGGCCGACGAACTTGTCGGGGTTCCACCAGTAGCTCGGGCAGGCCGATGTGCAGCAAGCGCACAGGATGCATTCGTACAGGCCGTTGAGCGACTCCCGCTGCTCGGGCGACTGCAGCCGCTCGCGCTGCGGCGGTGGCGCGTCGTTGACGAGGTAGGGCCTGATCGAGTGGTACTGCTTGAAGAATGGCGTCAGGTCGACGATCAGGTCGCGGATGACGGGCAGGCCGGGCAGCGGCTTGAGCACCACCTGGGTGGGCAGCGTGCGCATGTTGGTGATGCAGGCCAGCCCGTTCTTGCCATTGATGTTCATCGCGTCCGAGCCGCAGATGCCTTCGCGGCACGAGCGGCGGAAACTCAGGCTCGGGTCGATGGCCTTCAGCCGCACCAGCACGTCCAGCAACATGCGGTCGCCGGGGCCCACTTCCAGTTGGAGCACCTGCATGCGCGGCGCGACGGGCTGGTCCGGGTCGTAGCGGTAGACGTGGAAGCTGTGCATGGGTTCCCGATCAGGTTGCCGGCCCGGCCCGGAAGGGGCTGGCGCGATCGACCAGGCTGCGCATTTCGTCGGCCGCGCGCAGGGTCAGATGGTGCGGCGTGAAGCCCGGCCGCGGCGAGATGTGAGCCGCCATCTCGCGCGCCAGTTCCAGTTGCGCCACGGGTGCCTGGGCCAGCAGGGCGATCACCAGATTCTCCAGCGCGATGACACGAACGCGAAGCTGCTCGGCTTCGGTGGCGGCCGCTGCCGGGTCGGCGACGGGCGCGCTGCCGACGGCAGCCCCTGCCGGCAGGCTGTCGGCGCCGGCGCCGCCTTCGTTGTCCCATCGCGACAAGGCGGCCACGCGCAGGCGCAGACGCTCTGCCTCGGCGGGTGGCAGCGGCTGCGCCGTGGCTGCAGGAAGCGCCTTTGCCGTTGGATCTTGGTGCATGGGCCTTGCCGGTAGTTGCGCCGAACTGCGTACGGGCGTGGGCGGGTGGACGCTGCCCAGGACACCAGCGAACCCGACGCACGGAGCAGACATTTTTTGCCCGCACTGTCCCCACGGTCTGTGCGCCAGCGCACCCTGCAGTGGGTGGCTTCGGCCTGGCCAGCGAGCTCAGGTCAGCTCACGTTGCAAGCAGATCCCGCACACGTTCGCGCAGCCCTTCGGTCGTGACGCCGGCTGCCGGCATGGCCTCGCCGGCGACCAGCGTCACGCGGCTGAAGAGGCCGCGGCGGAAGGGCCTGACCATCGCCGTGCCGCCTTCGATGCGCGAGAAGTAGCTGCCCCACAGGTTCTGCAACGCCAGTGGAATCACCGGCACCGGGTGCGTCTGCAGGATCTTCATCACGCCGCCCTTGAATTCGCCCAGGCTGCCGTCGCTCGTGATGCCGCCTTCGGGGAAGATCGCCAGCAGTTCGCCGTCGGCCAGTACCGCTCGTGCCTGCGCGAAGGCGTTCTCGTAGGCGGCGGCGTCCTCGCGCTGCGGCGCGATCGGGATCGCCTTGGCCAGCTTGAACAGCCAGCCCAGCACAGGAACCGCGAAGATGCGGTGGTCCATGATGAAGCGGATCGGCCGCGGGCTCGCCGCCATCAGCACGACTGCGTCGATGAAACTGACGTGGTTGCAGACCAGGATGGCCGCGCCTTCGGTGGGAATGTTCTGGTCGCCGCGCACCTTGAAGCGGTAGATGCAGCGCGTAAGCACGAAGGCGATGAAGCGCAGCAAATACTCGGGAACGATCAGGAAGATGTAGTACGCCACCACGGCGTTGAGCAGGCCGACGACCAGGAACACCTGAGGGATGCTGAAGCCCGCACCCAGCAGTGCACCGACGCCGATGGCGCTGACGATCATGAACAGCGCATTCAGGATGTTGTTGGCGGCGATGATGCGCGCGCGGTGCGTGGGCTGGCTGCGCATCTGGATCAGCGCGTACATCGGCACGCTGTAGATGCCGGCAAAGAGCGATAGCAGGCCCAGGTCGATCATGACGCGCCAATGCGCCGCCACGCCGACGAACTGACCCAGCGTCAGGCCGGCGCCCGGTGGCAGGCTGTGCGACGCGAAGTAGAGGTCGACCGCGAACACGCTCATGCCGATGGCGCCCAGCGGCACGAGGCCGATCTCCACGTGGCGGCGGCTGAGCATCTCGCACAGCAGCGCACCGATGCCGATGCCCACCGAGAACACCACCAGCAGCAGCGAGGCCACCTGCTCGTTGCCGTGCAGCACGTCGCGCGCGAAGGCCGGGAACATGCTCAGGAACACGGCGCCGAAGAACCACATCCAGCTGATGCCCAGCAGAGAGCGGAACACCGCCACGTTCTCGTGCGCCAGCTTCAGGTTGCGCCAGGTCTCGGAGAACGGATTCCAGTTGATCGTCAGCTGCGGGTCGGTGGCCGGCGACAGCGGCACCGCCTGCGCCACCACGCGCCCGAGCGCGGCCACCGCCATGCAGGCCCAGGCGACATAGCTCGCACCCTGCCCCGGAATCGCGATCAGCAGCCCGCCGGCCACCTGCCCCAGCAGGATGGCGACGAAGGTGCCCATCTCCACCATGCCGTTGCCGCCGGTGAGCTCGCGCTCGTTCAGGTGCTGTGGCAGATAGGCGAACTTCACCGGCCCGAACAGCGTGGAGTGCAGGCCCATCAGGAACACGCAGCCGAGCAGCAGCGCGACGTCGTGGGTGACGAAACCCCAGCCCGCCAGCGCCATGATCGCGATCTCCAGCGTCTTCACGAAGCGGATCAGGCGTTCCTTGTCGTGCTTGTCGGCCAGCTGGCCGCTGGTGGCCGAGAACAACAGGAACGGCAGGATGAACAAGGCGCCGATGGCCAGGCCCGCCTGCGCCGGCGGCAGCCAGTTCACCTGCAGCTGGTAGGTCACCATCACGGTGAACGCGAACTTGAACAGGTTGTCGTTGCCGGCCCCCAGGAACTGGACCCAGAAGAAGGGGGCGAAGCGGCGTTGGCCCAGCAGCGCGAACTGGTTCGGGTGTTCGTGTGCCGGATGGGCGGTGCTCAAGGTGCGCTCTCCATGATCTGCGCGCGACTGTAGCGGTAGCACGGGTCACTCGAAGGCATGGCGTTGCACCAGCTCGCGCAAGGGCAGCGGCAGCAGCGCCCTCAGCCGCGCGCCGATGGCCGCCTCGTGGCGTTGCCACAGCACGCCGGCACCCATCACGCCCAGACCGATGGCACAAAGCGCCACCGGAAACAGCAGGCTGTCCCTGAACACCGTATGCGACAAGTGCCCGAGGTACAGCGCCACGCCGAGGCCGCCGAACACCGCGAACACACGCCGCGACAGCGCCGCACCGAGGGCGATCATCAGCAGGTTGATGCCCGCATACACCAGCTTGCCGAACTCGCTGTCCGACTCCATGCTCGTCAGGCCGCCCCAGAACGCCAGCACGCCGAAGATGTAGAGCCAGAATGCGAAGTCGGCGCGGCGCAGCGAGCGCACATCGACCCAGAAGGCCAGCGCCACCACGCCCAAGCCGAACGCGGTGGACACGCGCTTGCCTTCATCGGAGAAGAACTCGCCCGGCCGGCCCCCCAGCAGCACCGGCACGATGTCCATGCTCAGGTACCACAGCGTCACGGCGATCGGCATCGTGCCGAACGGCAGCTTCCAGCGCCACAGTGCCACGCACCCGGCCGCCAGCGTGGCCAGCTCCATCATCAGCCAGCGCCAGTCGATCCAGAGATGGAAGTCGCGGTAGGCGCCGTGGCGCGTGCCCTCTTCCGGCCACCAGCCCAGCCAGCGCTGCAGCCCATACACCGCCAGTGGCACCAGCGCCACGGCCAGCGCCGACAGGATGCCGGCCGGCAGCAGCAGGCGCTTCGCTCGCAGCAGGAACTCCACCGCCATCGAGACGACGACGATGTAGCTCGAGGCGATGACCAGCAGGCCGCCACCGCCCAAACGTTCCCAGCCCAGCGTCATGAACAGCGTCATCGCGCCGATGGCCGTGAGCCCGCCCAGGTAGTACAGGACGTGCGCCGGCACGAAGCCCGGCGTGTGCTGCTCGCGCGCGGCGAGGAACGCCCACAGCGCGGCGTCCTGGCCGGTCTGCAGCACGCCCCGGGCCGTGGCTTCATCCAGTGCGGCACGTGTGATTCGCATGGTTCGACTCCTCGGGTTCGTGATCAGCGCACGGTCAGCAGTTGCGTGGCCAGGCCGCTGCGCTGCAGCCAGTCGAGCACCGAATCGACGGTGACGGTTTCGATGCGGTCGCTGTAACGCTTGTCGTTCGGATGGTCGTCGAACGCGATGTTGGCCGCGGTCATGCGCGCGCCCAGGCGTGCGAGCGGCGAAATGCGCAGGACCGTCGGCTCGTAGCCCTTGAGGCGCAGCCATGCCTGGGCACGCTCTCGTGTGGTGGCCGCTCGCTCCTGCGACATCGCCAGCGTCTCGATGGCCCACTGGTTGCTCTGCTGATAGGTCTGCGCCCAGGGGTACGACAGCATGTTGTAGGCCGGCGTGTGCAGCTGCGCGACGCGGGTGTCGTCAAGCAGCAGCGGCAGCAGTCGGGCCTGCACGTCTGAAGTCAGCACCGCCACCGCGGCGCGGTAGTCGAACAGGTCGTCGAGGAAGAATTCGCCCAGACCCTGGCGGTAGAGGTCGGCGCGCGCGCTGCCGCAATGGTTCAGCTTGTGGATCACGCGCCAGGTAGCGCCATCGCGGTAGGCCAGGCCCAGGTGCGACCACCGCAGGTGGTACTTGTTCAGGTCCTGCCCCGAGCGGGCGATGACGACGACATCGGCGGCCGTGGCATCCAGCGCGCGCGCCGTGCGCGCCGCCAGGTCCATCGCGCGCTGCACGCTGTGCGCCTGCGGCGGGCGCACCTCGCAGCTGCGGCCGGCGTGTGCGGCGGTCAGCGCGGCCGCGGTCAGTGCCATCGCCAGTGCGGCCCTGCGCAGTGCCGTGTTCATCGTGTCACCCGTTCGTTGTAGAGCAGCGCCTTGCCGATCTCGTTCGGGATGAAGGCGATGGCCAGGCCCGCGGTGGAGACCACCCAGCCCGCGCTGGACGCCGTCGCCACCACCGTGGCGCCGGCCAGCGCCGAAGCGCCACCGACGACCGCAGCGCCGAAGGTGACTGCGGCGCGGGCGCCATCGGACACACGTTCCAGCACCCACACCGTGCCATCGGCCATGACATCGACCGAGACGACGACGAAAGCACCGCCGGCGGACAGCAGCGCCACCGGCGCGGCCACCGAGACGGCGATCGGCAGCACCGACAGCGCACTGACTTCGGACGCGTCGTTGCGGGCGTGTGCGCTGCCCACGGCGCTGAAAGTCAGGGCCATCGACACGGCGGCGGAGAGAAGGAGCTGTTTCATGCGAGAGCCTTTCGAGTCGAAGAGGAGGGTCACATCGCCACGCGTTCGGCGCGCGCTTCGGCCATCGCGGCCTGACGCGTTTCGGCGATCAGCGCTTCGTGCGCATCACGCAGCGTCTTGGCCAGCGTGAACACGCTGGAGATCAGGAACAGCCAGCTCACGCCGAGGAAGGCCTTGTAGGTGGGGTTGATGTCCATCTGCCACAGGCCCCAGCCGGTGAGCGTCATCGCCAGGCCGAAGCCGCCCCAGACCACCAGGCCCCACATCGGCGTATCGACGCGGCGCTTCTCGTTGTCGCGCACGTACTTGCTGAGCGCGAACGCGCTGGACAGCGTGAAGAGGTAGCCCATGACCATGAACACACGGTCCAGCGGCTGGCCCGGCAGCCAGGCCAGGCCCGTGCCGCACAGGGCGGCGGCGGTGCCGAAGCTGATCCAGACCTGGGTCTTCCAGGCTTTCGTGTCGTGGCGGATGGAGGTCATGGCGGTGAGAGCTTTGTCGAACACGCAAGCCATCGTGCGCGCTTCTCGCCAAGGTATCCATCACTCCAGGTGGTGTGGCGCGCCGTTGGACAGCTGGTATCGTATTGAGATACTTTTCGACCCACTTTGCGATGAGCACCACGCGCGACCTGATCACCGTGCTGAAGGCCGAACTGCGCCGCGCCGGCGTCACCTATGCCGACCTGGCCGAGCACCTGGGCATGGCCGAGTCCAGCATCAAGCGCATCTTTTCCAAGGGCGACATGCCGCTGTCCCGCATCGACGAAGTGCTGACCGTGCTGAAGATGGATTTCGCCGACCTCGCGCGCCAGGTGGCGCAGGCGTCACCGCCGCGGCGCGAGCTCACGCCCGAACAGGAGCGCGCCGTGGTGGCCGATCCCAAGCTGCTGCTGGCGGCGATCTGCGTGCAGAGCCTGTGGACGATGGAGCAGATCGTCGAGACCTACACGCTCAGCAGACCGCAGGCCGTGGCCTGCCTGCTGGCGCTGGACAAGCTGGGCTTCATCGAGCTGCGGCCCAACAACCGCTACCGGCTGAAGATCGACAAGACCTTCCGCTGGCGCCCCGACGGGCCGGTGATGCAGTTCTTCCGCACGCACGCGGTGGCCGACTACTTCGAAGGCGGTTTCAACGAGGAAGGCGAGCTGCTGATGATGGTGCACGGCCAGATCAGCAACGCCCAGGCCGCCCTCTTCAACGACCGCCTGCAGCGCCTGGCGCAGGACTTCGCGCAGCAGCACATGGCCGACCACAGGCTGCCGGCCGCCGACAAGCGCGCCTACACGGTGGTGATCGGCATGCGCTCGTGGCTGTTCGGGCCGTTCAGGGCGCTGCTGCGCCACCCCGAGCAGTGACCGAATCTTCGCGCCACAGGCGCAGCTACCGCGGCCGCCCCAGCCCGAACAGTTCCTGCAGCGCCTGCCGGTACTGGTCGTGGCCGACCTGGTCGGTGTCCTCGTGCACGCCGCCCTCGACGAGCAGGAAGCGTTTGGGCGGCAGCGCACGCTCGTACAGCTCGCGCCCCATCTGCGGCGAGATCATGCTGTCCTCGCTGCCGTGCACGACCAGCACCGGCGAGCCGATGCGCGCGATGCGCGAGCCGGCGTCGAAGTGCTGCGTGATCAGGCCGGTGATCGGCAGCCAGCCCCAGCGCAGGCTGCGGAAGTGCTCGGCAGACGAGGTGAAGGCGCCCTCGACGATGACCCCGGCCTCGTCGTCCACCTCGGTGGCCAGCCGCACGGCGAAGGCGGCACCCACCGAATGCCCGAAGACATAGCGCTGCGCCCGCGGCTGCAGGCGCGCCAGCCTGTCCCAGGCCGCGCGCACATCCTCGGCCGCCAGCATTTCGGACGGCATGGCGTCGCTGCTGCGGCCGAAGCCGCGGTAGTCGATGCCCAGCACCGAAAAGCCCAGCGCGTGCAGGCGGCGCATGCGCAGCGCGCTGGCGCGCACGTCCCAGCGCAGGCCGTGCAGGAACAGCAGCGCCGGTGCCGCGGCCTCGGACTGCGGCAGCCACAAGCCGTGCAGGCGTACCGCCTCGCCGCGCTGCTCCGGGTGCGAAGACACGAAGTCGATCCAGACGTCGTCCATGCCTACGGCCGCCGCCAGCCCGGGCGCCCAGGTCTGCTTCGTCGGCTGGAACAGCCAGCGCCGCTGCTCGTAGTCCACCACCGCGCAACCGGTGGCCTGGGCGCACAGCAGCGCGGCCACCACGACCCTCAGGGCGGCCCGCCGCAGTGACCGCGGCGCGCGGCGCTGGCGGTCGGGGGCGGCGGCGGCGTGCATGCGGCCGATGTTCGCACGGCGGTGCGGCCAGGGGCCTGTCGGCGCGGCGAAAGCTGGCGGTCGCACAGCCCAACATTCGCCGAGCTGCCGCAGCCGCGATCCGGGGCCTGTCCTCTTCATGGCCGCGCAGCCATGGTGCAATCGCCGGCATGGCGTGGATTCGAGTGCTGGCCCTGGTACTGCTGTGCGCTGGTGAACGCGGCTTCGCGGCGCCGGCGCGTGTCGACGACAGCCTGGCCCAGCGTCTGGCCGCCTGCGCCGTCTGCCACGGCGACCAGGGCCGCGCCGCGCCCGACGGCTACCACCCGCGCATCGCCGGCAAGCCGGCCGCCTACTTGTTCCACCAGCTGCTGAACTTCCGCGACGGCCGCCGCCGCTACGGGCCGATGGCGCGGCTGGTCGCCCCGCTGTCCGACGCCTACCTGTGGGAGATCGCGCAGTATTTCGCCGCCCTCGACCTGCCCCATGCCGCGCCGGTGCCCACCGTTGCCGCAGGCGCGGCGCTGGCGCGGGGCCGCCAATTGGCGCTGCAGGGCGACGCCGCACGCGGGCTGCCCGCCTGCGCCGCGTGCCACGGTGCGGCGCTGACCGGCGCGCTGCCAGCCACGCCCGGACTGTTGGGACTGCCGCGCGCCTATCTGACCGGCCAGCTCGGCGCCTGGGTCGCCGGGCTGCGCAACGCGCAAGCGCCGGACTGCATGGCCGACATCGCGCGGCGCCTGGGCGGCGACG
>CAYJOA010000141.1:0-10698 GCA_964371495.1 uncultured Rubrivivax sp. | reverse complement strand
GTCTTGTCGAGCTGCGCCATCCGTCCGCCGATAGCGGGAGCTCGATCGAGCAGATAGACCTTGAACCCGGCTTCCGCGAGGTCGAGCGATGCCTGCATTCCCCCGATTCCCGCACCGACGACGAGAACCGCGTGGCGACGAACCGCGGGGGCCGTGCGACCTTCCGCAACGTCGACCGCACGCAGCGCCGCGGCGCCGAGGTCGACCTGCGCTGGCGAATCACCAGCGCGTGGCGCGCGCAGCTCGCCGTCACCTGGCTGCGGGCGACCTATGCCCAGGGCTTCTTCGTCTGCAGCGCCGTGCCCTGCCTGCCACCGGACGTGCCGGTGCCGGCCGGCAACCGCATCGCCGGTACGGTGGCGCGCAGCACCTACGCGGAATGGGTGTGGGCGCCGGGCGCGGCCGAGTTCGGCATCGAAGCACGCGCGCAGGGCCGACAGGCGGTGAACGACACCAACAGCGACTTCGCCGCCGGCTACGGCCTGCTCGCGCTGCGCGCGCTCTGGCGGCTGGACCTCGGCGCCGGCCAGCTCGAACTGCAGGGCCGCGTCGACAACCTCGCCGACCGCCGCGTCGCCGGCAGCGTCATCGTCAACGACGGCAACCAGCGCTACTTCGAGCCGGCGGCGGGGCGCAGCGTCCTGCTCAACGCGCGCTGGAGCCAGCGCTTCTAGATTGCCTCTCAACCTCAGTGCCCCAGGATCTTCGACAGGAAGTCCTTCGTCCGTTCGCTCTTCGGGTGGTTGAAGAACTCCTGCGGCGAGTTCTGTTCGACGATCTGGCCCTGGTCCATGAAGATCACGCGGTCGGCCACGGCCTTGGCAAAGCCCATCTCGTGCGTGACGCACAGCATGGTCATGCCCTGGCCGGCGAGCTCGCTGATGACGTCCAGCACTTCCTTGATCATCTCCGGGTCCAGCGCCGAGGTCGGTTCGTCGAAGAGCATGATCTTCGGCGTCAGGCACAGCGCGCGCGCGATCGCCACGCGCTGCTGCTGGCCGCCCGACAGCTGCAGCGGGTATTTCTTCGCCTGCTCGGAGATCTGCACCCGCTGCAGCTGCTGCATCGCGCGTTCCTCGGCTTCGGCCTTGGGCAGGTGGCCCACCCACATCGGCGCCAGCGTCAGGTTCTCCAGCACCGTGAGGTGCGGGAACAGGTTGAACTGCTGGAACACCATGCCGACCTGCTTGCGCACCGCTTCGATGGCCTTGACGTCGTCGCTGAGCACGGTGCCGTCGACCGTGATGCGGCCCTCCTGGTACTCCTCCAGCGCATTGATGCAGCGGATCAGCGTGCTCTTGCCCGAACCCGAAGGGCCGCAGATCACGATGCGCTCGCCGCGCGCGACCGTGAGGTCGATGTCGCGCAGCACGTGGAAGGCGTTGCCGTACCACTTGTTGACCTTCTCGAAACTGACGATGGCGTCGCTCATGTTGAGGGGCTCTCGCGGCTTGGCGGTCAGCGTGTCTTGGCCACGCTGACCTGCTTCTCGACCCACAGGCTGTAGCGCGACATGGCGAAGCAGAAGGTGAAGTAGATCGCGGTGATGAACAGGTAGGCCTCGATCTTGAACGGCCGCCATTCGACGTCGGAATTCAGCGCCAGGCTCAGCGCGCCGGTCAGCTCGTAGAGCGAGACGATGGTCACCAGCGAGGTGTCCTTGAAGATGCTGATGAAATTGTTCATCATGCTCGGCACCACCATCGCCAGCGCCTGCGGCAGCACGATCTTGCGCTGCGTCTGCCAGTAGCTCAGGCCCAGCGTGTCGGCCGCCTCGAGCTGGCCCTTGGGGATGGCCTGCAGCCCGCCGCGAACGATCTCGGCCATGTAGGCGGCGGCGAACAGCGTGATGCCGACGAGCACGCGCACCAGCACGTCGATCGACATGCCCTGCGGCATGAACAGCGGGAACATGAAGCTGGCCATGAACAGCACGCTGATCAAGGGCACGCCGCGGATCAGCTCGATGTAGACGATGCACACGGTGCGGATCGCCGGCAGCTTGCTGCGGCGGCCCAAGGCCACCAGCACGGCCAGCGGAAAGGCCAGGAAGATCGACAGCGTGGCCAGCATCACGGTCAGCGGCAGGCCGCCCCAGAGGTCGGTGCGCACCGCCTCCAGCCCCAGCACGCCGCCGCCCATGAGGCCGAAGAAGACCGCCAGCACGGCCACCCACACCAGCGCCAGCCACGGCTTCCAGAACCAGCGCACGCAGCTGATCCCCAGCGCGGCCACCATCAGCACGGTGGCGATCTCGGGGCGCCACTGCTGCTCGAACGGATAGCGGCCGAAGATGATGACGCGCCACTTCTCGGCGATCACGCCCCAGCAGGCGCCGCTGCCACGCGCCGCCTGGCAGGCGTTGGGGTCGGGCGCGAACACGGCCTGCAGCAGCCCCCACTGGCCCAGCCCGGGCAGCAGATACAGCGCCAGCGCGACCAGCAGCACGGTCGTGGCGCCGTTCTTCCAGTCGGCGAACAGGTTGCGCCTGACCCAGGGCCCGAAGCCCTCGGTGCGCACCGGCGCCGGGCGCGGGGCAATCGACTGGAAGATGTCGGCCATGCGATCAGCGCTCCATGATGGCGACGCGCTTGTTGTACCAGTTCATCAGCGCCGAGGTCCCGAGCGAGGTGCACAGGTAGACGACCATGATGATGGCGATGCACTCCACCGCGCGCCCGCTCTGGTTGAGCGTGGTGTTGGCGATGGAGACGACGTCGGGGTAGCCGATGGCCACCGCCAGCGACGAGTTCTTGGTCAGGTTCAGGTACTGGTTGGTGAGCGGCGGGATGATCACGCGCAGCGCCTGCGGCAGCACCACCAGCCGCATCTGCTGCCTTCGCGACAGGCCCAGCGCGCTGGCCGCCTCGGTCTGGCCATGGCTGACCGACTGGATGCCGCCGCGCACGACCTCGGCGACGAAGGACGCCGTGTACATCACCAGCCCCACCAGCACGGCCATGAACTCGGGCGTGGCGCTGATGCCGCCGTCGACCATGAAGGCCAGCTGTTCCGGCACCGACCACGCGGTGGGCGCTCCGCCCGCGGCCCAGCCGACCAGCGCCAGGGACAGCACCGCCAGCAACGGCAGCGCCCAGCGGTTGCGATCGACGCCGGTGGCTTCGAACAAGTCCTGCGCACGCCGGCGCCACCACCAGCCGACGGCGATGCCGGCGACGGCCCCGGTGGCCATCCAGGCGTGCCCCACGGCCCACACCGGCACCGGCAGCGCGAAGCCGCCCTTGCTCAGGTAGAACAGGTCGGCGACGTTCCAGGCCTGCTGCGGCGGCGGCAGCACCTCGACGAAGAACAGGTACCACATCAGCAGTTGCAGCAGGATCGGCACGTTGCGGAACAGCTCGACGTAGCCGTAGCACAACCCGCGCACCAGCGCGTTGCGCGAGAAACGGCCCACCCCCACCAGTGCCCCCAGCACCGTGGTCAGCACGATGCCGATGACGGCCACGCGCAGGGTGTTGAGCACGCCGACCCAGAGCGCGCGGCCGTAGGACTGGCTGGGGTCGTAGGCGATCATCGTCTCGCCGATGTCGAAGCCCGCGGCCTGGCCGAGGAAGTCGAAGCCGCTCTGGATGCCGCGCACCTGCATGTTGACCTGCGTGTTGTGGGCCAGGAAGCCCGCCACGCCGGCCACTGCCAGCAGCGCCAGCACCTGGTACAGCAGGCCGCGCGCGGCACGGCTGCGCCACGACCAGGCGCGCTTCTTGGGTGGTACGCGTTCCATCAACGGCGACTCGGGTTCGGCGCAAGGCGCAACGGCCCGCGCGCGCTTCAGCGGCGCGCGCGGCCAGACATCACGATGGCGCCCTTAGCGCACCGGCGGTGCGTACATCAAACCGCCGTTCGTCCACAGATTGTTGCTGCCACGCGGCAGGCCGATGGCGGTCTTGGGACCGACATGGCGCTCGAACATCTCGCCGTAGTTGCCCACCGCCTTGATGGCGCGGTAGCCCCACTCCTTGTCCAGCCCCAGCGGCTTGCCGAGGTCTTCGGTGCCGGCGCCCAACAGCCGCATCACGCCGGGGTTCTTGCTGTCCTTCCTCACCTGGTCGACGTTGGCCTGCGTGATGCCGTACTCCTCGGCCTCGAGCAGCGCGTTCAGCGTCCACTTGGCGATGGCGAAGAAGTCGTCGTCACCGCGGCGCACGGCCGGGCCGAGCGGCTCCTTGGAGATGAGCTCGGGCAGGATGACGTGGTCGTCGGGCTTGGCCGCCTCCTTGCCGCGCACCGAAGCCAGCCCCGAGGCGTCGGTCGTGTAGACCTGGCAGCGACCGGAGAAGTAGGCGCCGGTGGCGGCCTCGACCTTTTCGAACACCACCGGCTTCATCTGCAGGTTGTTGGTGCGCGAGAAGTCGGTGAGGTTGAGCTCGGTGGTGGTGCCCGACTGCACGCAGACGGTGGCCCCCTTGAGCTGCTTGGCGCTGGTGACCTTCAGGCTCTTGGGCACCATGAAACCCTGGCCGTCGTAGAAGACCACGCCGACGAAGTGCATGCCCATCGAGGCGTCGCGGGTCAGTGTCCAGGTCGTGTTGCGCGACAGCACGTCGATCTCGCCCGACTGCAGTGCCGTGAAGCGCTGCTGCGCCGTCAGCGGCGAGAAGCGGACCTTGTTGGCGTCGCCCAGGATGACCGCCGCGAGCGCGCGGCAGTAGTCGACGTCCATGCCCGACCACTTGCCCTGGCTGTCGGCCGCCGAGAACCCGGCCAGCGCGGTGTTGACGCCGCAGACCAGCGCGCCGCGCGACTTGATCGCATCGAGATCCTTGCCGGCAAACGCCGGGACGGTGGCGAGCGCGCCGACGGCGAGCAGCGCGCCGAGGGCCAGCCGGGACAGTTTCTGAGTCATCGAGTCACTCCTGGAATGTGTTGGTTCGCACGTCGTGTGCGGGCATGAAAGCCTGCACGACGGTAGCGGCAATGACTGCAAGCAGCAACTGTGCCTATCCCTGACAGACCCGCCCCCGGCTCAGCGCAAGTGGGCGCGGTCGGGCAGTTCGTTCGGGTTGTGCTGCCCGTCGGCCAAGGGGAAGTGGCGCACCAGCATCGCGTCCACCGCGTCCACCGCCTGCGCCAGCCCGTCTTCGAAGCGCCCGGCGCGGAAGGCCTCGCGCATGCCGCCCACCAGCGTGTCCCAGTGCGCCTGCGGCACGTGGCGCGCCAGGCCGCGGTCGGCGACGATCTCGATCGCATGCTCGGCCAGCAGCAGGTAGATCAGGACGCCGTTGTTGGCTTCGGTATCCCACACGCGCAGCTTGCCGAACAGGGCGATCGCGCGCTGCCGCGGCGTGGCGCCGCGCCACAGGTAGGACAGCGGCAGCCCGGCTTCCACGGCGACGCGGATCTCGCCGCTGTGCTGGCGCTCGCTGGCCGCGACGCGTGTTTCCAGCCGCGCCAGCGCCTCGGCACCCAGCACGCGTGCGGTGTCGGTCTCGTCGAGCCAGCGGTGTCTGAAGATGCGCAGCCAGCGGTTCATCTCACCAGCTCCCCGAGGACCCGCCGCCGCCGAAGTCGCCGCCGCCGCCCGACGAAAATCCGCCGCCGCCGCCGAAGCCACCCCCGCCGCCGAAACCGCCGCCGCCGCCCCAGCCGCCGACGTGCGGCAGGCTGCTCCCGCGGCCGGCCCGGCGCATCGCCGAACCGATGCCGAAGATGCCCACCAGCAGCAGCGCCACCACCGCCGCGCCCAGGCCGGCCAGCATGCTGGCCGTGACCCACCAGCCCACGCCACCGGCGGCGCCGGCCGTCAGCACCGAGCCGAACTTGCGGCCGAAGATGCCGGTGAGCACGGCACCGACGATGGGCACGGCGACGAAGAAGAACATCGCCAGCTCGTCGAGCTGCAACCCCGGGCGCGCACCGCCGCGCGCCGCGGGGGCGGGCAGGGCCTCGCCCTTGATGCGGGCCATGAGCTGGTCGACCGCGGCGTTCAGGCCACCGGCGTAGTCGTCGGCGCGGAAGGCCGGGCGGATGGCGTTGTCGATGATCTGCCGCGCCGCCAGGTCGGGGATCGCGCCCTCCAGCGCCTTGGCGACCTCGATGCGCACGCGCCGCTCGTCCTTGGCCACCACCACCAGCACGCCGTCGCCGACGTCGCGGCGGCCGATCTTCCAGCTGTCGGCCACGCGCTGCGCATAGGCGGCGATGTCCTCCGGTGCCGTCGCCGGCACCAGCAGCAGCACGATCTGCGGTCCGGCCTCGGCCTCGAAGGCGGCCAGCCTGGCCTCCAGCGCGGTGGCCTGCTCGGCCGGCAGCGTGCCGGTCTGGTCGATGACACGCGCCGTCAGCGCCGGCACCGGCAACACGTCCTGCGCCAGCGCGGCGCCCAGCAAGGCCAGGGCCAGCGCGACGGCGCGCAAGATCGTCGGCACCACCGCCGGCAGCCCCGTCGACGACAGCGCGCGCATCAGGCCGGCGCCGCTGCGCGCGTCACCGTGACGCCGCGGCCGCCGGCGGCGCCGGCTTGTCGAAGTTCACGCTGGGCGGCACCGCGATGGCCGCTTCGTTGCTCACCGTGAAGTTGGGCTTGACGTCGTAGCTGAAGAGCATCGCCGTCAGGTTGGTGGGGAAGCTGCGCGCGAGCACGTTGTATTCCTGCACCGCCTTGACGTAGCGGTTGCGCGCCACGGTGATGCGGTTTTCGGTGCCTTCGAGCTGCACGCGCAGGTCCTGGAAACCCTGGTTGGCCTTCAGGTTGGGGTACTGCTCCACCGTCACCAGCAGCCGGCTGAGCGCGCCCGAGAGCTCACCCTGGGCGGCCTGGAACTTGGCGAAGGCCTCGGGGTTGTTCACCAGTTCGGGCGTGGCCTGGACGCTGGTGGCGCGGGCGCGGGCCTCGATGACCTTGGTCAGCGTTTCCTGCTCGAAGTTGGCTTCGCCCTTGACGGTGGCGACGATGTTGGGGATCAGGTCGCTGCGGCGCTGGTACTGGTTGACGACCTCCGACCAGGCCGACTTGACCTGTTCGTCCAGGCGCTGGAAGTCGTTGTAGCCGCAGCCCGAAAGCAGGCTGGCCGCCAGCAGCGCGGCGATCGTCCAGGCGCGGCGCGCGGCCAAGGATGCGAGTTTCATCGTCGATCTCCTCCAAGTGGGCAGGCACATGCTACCCCTGCCGTGAGGTGGGGCACGACGATCGCGCTTCAAGGCCGGCGCCGGCCGCCCGCCGGCCATAATCCGCCGCCATGTGGCCCCCCCTCCAGAACGACTGCTTCCTGCGCGCCTGTCTGCGCCAGCCCACCGATTACACGCCCGTGTGGCTGATGCGCCAGGCCGGGCGTTATCTGCCCGAGTACAAGGCCACGCGCGTGCAGGCCGGCAACAGCTTCATGGCGCTGGCGACCAACGTGCAGTACGCCACCGAGGTGACGCTGCAACCGCTGGAGCGCTACGCGCTGGACGCCGCGATCCTGTTCTCCGACATCCTGACCGTGCCCGACGCGATGGGCCTGGGCCTGAGCTTCGGCGCCGGCGAAGGCCCGCGTTTTGCGCACCCGGTGCGCGACGAGGCCGCGGTGGCGCGGCTCGCGGTGCCCGACATGGACAAGCTGCGCTACGTCTTCGATGCCGTGACATCGATCCGCCGCGCGCTCGATGGCCGCGTGCCGCTGATCGGCTTTTCCGGCAGCCCCTGGACGCTGGCCTGCTACATGGTCGAAGGCGCCGGCTCCGACGACTACCGCCTGGTGAAGACCCTGCTCTACAGCCGGCCCGACCTGATGCACCGCATCCTGGCCATCAACGCCGCCGCCGTGACGGCCTACCTGAACACGCAGATCGATGCCGGCGCGCAGGCCGTGATGGTCTTCGACAGCTGGGGCGGCGTGCTCGCCGACGGCGCGTTCCAGCGCTTCAGCCTGGATTACACGCGCCAGGTCGTGCAGGGACTGCAACGCGAGAAGGACGGCCAGCGCATCCCGTGCATCGTCTTCACCAAGGGCGGCGGGCCGTGGCTGGACGAGATCGCCTCGATCGGCGCCGACGTCGTGGGGCTGGACTGGACCGTCAACCTGGGCCGCGCGCGGCAGCTGGCGGGCGACCGCGTGGCGCTGCAGGGCAACCTCGACCCGAACGTGCTGTTCGCGCCCGACGAGGCCGTCACACGCGAGGCGGTGGCCGTGCTCGACAGCTTCGGCCGCCCGCAGCGCCCCGACGGCCGCTGGGACGGCCACGTCTTCAACCTGGGCCACGGCATCAGCCAGCACACCGATCCCGAGCGCGTGGCCACGCTGGTCGAGGCCGTGCACAGCCATTCCCGACGCCAACGCTCGCCTGTCTGAAAGGCGGCCCCCACGCGGGCCGCGCCACAGGCCGGCCGTATGCGGTAAGTGAGCACTCAGGGCTTGACTTATCCCCAAGAAAGATGCTGCGGCGCGGCAGCCGCTCTTCAGGGGTCCGACCCTGGCGAATTTCTCGTCGATACGTGCTAAGTCGTTGATTTGCATGAATTCTGCGCCATGCCACCAAATCGGGCAGCAGCCACCGGCGCATGCAAAATCAAGCACTTGGCGCAGCTTGCCGCAGTTTCCCCACAAAGTTATCCACAGATTGGGTGGACAGTTCGAAAAGTCCTTTCCGATCATGTACTTGCGGCCTTTCCTTGAGGCACATCCTAGGTTTCGTGTGCAACTTCACACCCCGCCGGCATGACTGACGCCGCCACCCTGTCGGTGGCCGTGGAGACGCCCCGCTACTCGGCCGTGGGTGGCTTGCTGGACTATGCATGTGAGCAGTCGCTTGCCCCGGGAACGCTGGTCCGTGTTCCCCTGGGCCGCCGCGACATGCCCGGCATCGTCTGGCAACGCGCCGCCGACGCGGCGCCACCACCGGCCGAACTGCGCCCGCTGGCGGCGGTGCTGGCGTCGCTGCCACCGCTGGCTGCCGAGTGGCGAGAGCTGGTCGACTTTGCCGCCACCTACTACCAGCGCGGTGTCGGCGAACTGGCGCTGGCGGTGCTGCCGCCGGACCTGCGCAAGCTCGACGACACCCGTCTGGCGCGCCGCCTGAAACGTCTGCAACGCGAACCGGCGGTGACGGCGAACCCCGCCGCCGAGCTGCCGGCGCGCCCCGAACTCAACGCCGAGCAGGCGGCGGCGCTGGCCGCCATCGCCGCCGCCGACCAGCCGGTGCTGCTGCACGGCGTCACGGGCAGCGGCAAGACCGAGGTCTACCTGCGCGCCGCCGAGGCGGCATTGCAGCAGGGCCGGCAGGCGCTGGTGCTGGTGCCCGAGATCAACCTCACGCCGCAGCTCGAGGCACGCTTCGCGGCGCGCTTTCCGGGCCATGTCATGGTCAGCCTGCACAGCGGCCTGACGCCGGCGCAGCGCCTGCGCCACTGGCTGCTGGCGCACCTGGGGCGCGCCGACCTGGTGCTGGGCACGCGGCTGGCGGTGTTCGCGTCGATGCCGCGGCTGGGGCTGATCGTCGTCGACGAAGAGCACGACCCGTCGTTCAAGCAGCAGGAAGGCGCCCGTTATTCGGCGCGCGACCTCGCGGTGTGGCGCGCCCACCGGCTGGGCGTGACGGTGCTGCTGGGTTCGGCCACACCGTCGCTGGAAACCTGGCAGCGGGCGCTGGAAGGCCGCTACCTGCGGCTGGCGCTGGACCGCCGCATCGGCGGCGGCGCCATGCCGGCGGTGCGGCTGGTCGACATGACGCGGCTGCCGCGCGAGACGCAGCACGAACGTGTACTGGCGCCGCCGCTGCTGGCGGCCATCACCGAACGCATCGGGCGCGGCGAGCAGAGCCTGCTGCTGCTCAACCGACGCGGCTACGCGCCGGTGCTGCACTGCAGCGCCTGCGGCTGGAAAAGCGGCTGCCCGCACTGCAGCGCCTGGCGCGTCTTCCACAAGGCCGACCGCACGCTGCGCTGCCACCACTGCGGCCTGAGCGAGCGCGTGCCGCGGGCCTGCCCCGACTGCGGCAACCTCGACATCGCGCCGCTCGGCCGCGGCACCGAAAAGCTGCAGGAACAACTGACCGCGCTGCTGCCGGGCGCGCGCGTGGCGCGGCTCGATGCCGATAGCACACGCGGCGCCGGCGCACTGCAGCAGCAGCTGGGCGCCGTGCACGCCGGCGAGGTGGACGTGCTGGTCGGCACGCAGATGCTGGCCAAGGGGCACGACTTCCGCCGCGTCACGCTGGTGGCCGCGGTGAACCCCGACGCGGCGCTGTTCAGCAGCGACTTCCGTGCCCCCGAGCGCCTGTTCGCGCTGCTCATGCAGGCCGCCGGCCGCGCCGGTCGCGACGCCGCGCAGGCCGCGCGCAGCGAGATGTGGGTGCAGACCTGGCACCCGCGGCATCCGCTGTACGCCGCGCTGCAGGCCCACGACTACGCCGCCTACGCCGCAGCGCAGCTCGCCGAGCGCCGCGCCGCCGGGCTGCCGCCGTTCGCCAGCCTGGCGCTATTGCGCGCCGAGGCGCGCACGGTCGCTGCGGCCAGCGGCTTCCTGCACGACGCGTCGGCGCTGGCGGCGCTGCATGCGGGTGTCACGGTCTATCCGCCGGTGCCGCCGCCGGTGTCCAAGGTGGCCGACGTCGAGCGGCTGCAGATGCTCGTCGAGTCGGCTTCGCGGGTGGCGCTGCAGCGCATGCTGGCAGCCTGGCTGCCGGGCCTGCACGAACTGCGGGCCCGGCACAAGGGCCTGCTGCGCTGGGCGGTGGACGTCGACCCGCTGGCGATCTAGG
>CAYJOA010000140.1:0-10825 GCA_964371495.1 uncultured Rubrivivax sp. | reverse complement strand
CCGCCCCACAGCGCGGACAGGTCGGCCAGCTCCAGCTGCGCGCGCCGCGCCAGTTCGGGCAGCAGCTGGCGCTTGAGCGCGCCGTCGGGCAGCGCGCTCCACAGCGGCCGCGCTTGCGCGAGCATGCGCGAGCGGCCCTCGGCGGTGGCGAGGTCGCTGCCCTCGGCGGCCTGTTCGACGAGCTGGCGTGACAGCGGCACGGCCGCCGTCACCTGCGCTTCGAAGGCCGCCGCGCCGAGCTCGCGCACGTAACTGTCGGGGTCGTGTTCGGGGGGCAGGAACAGGAAGCGTACGGTGCGCAGGTCGCCGGCATGGGGCAGGGCGGCTTCCAGCGCGCGTGCCGAGGCGCGGCGGCCGGCGGCGTCGCCGTCGAAGCTGAACACCACCACGTCGGTGAAGCGGAACAGCTTCTGCACATGCTCGGCCGTGCAGGCGGTGCCGAGCGTGGCCACGGCGTTGGTGTAGCCGGCCTGGGCCAGCGCGACGACGTCCATGTAGCCTTCGACGACCAGCGCGTAGCCCTTGTCGCGCAGCGCCTGGCGCGCCTCGAACAGACCGTAGAGCTCGCGGCCCTTGCTGAAGACCGGTGTTTCGGGAGAGTTGATGTACTTGGGCTTGCTGTCGTCGAGCACGCGGCCGCCGAAGCCGATGACTTCGCCCGTCACGCCGCGGATCGGGAACACGATGCGGTCGCGGAACCAGTCGTAGCGGCCGCGGTCGCCGTCGGTCTTCTCGCTGCCGTGCCCGTCGTCTTCGGCCTCGCGCTGCCGCACCAGGCCGGCTTCTTCCAGCGCCGGGTCGTCGTAGTCGGGGAACACGCCGGCCAGCGTGCGCCAGCCCGGGGGTGCGTAGCCCAGGCCGAAGCGCGCGGCGACCTGGCCGGTCAGACCGCGCTGCTTGAGGTAGTCGATGGCGCGCGGGTGCTTGCGCAGTTCCGCGCGGTAGAACTCGGCGGCGCGCGTCAGCACCGCCGTGGCCGACAGACGGCGCTGGCGCAGCGTGTCGCGGCGTTCGCGTTCCTCGGGGCTGGCCTGGTCCTCGGGCACGGTGAGCCCGGCACCCTGCGCCAGGTCGCGCACGGCCTCGACGAAACTCAGTCCCAGGTGCTCGGTGAGGAAGCGGATGGCGTCGCCGCTGGCGCCGCAGCCGAAGCAGTAATAGAACTGCTTGCTGGGGCTGACCGAAAAGCTCGGCGACTTCTCGCCGTGAAAGGGGCACAGCCCCATCAGGTTGGCGCCGGCGCGCTTGAGCTCGACGTGACGGCCCACGACGTCGACGATGTCGACGCGCGAGAGCAGCTCCTGCACGAAACCCGGTGGGATCACCGGCAGGAGTCTAGCCCTCGGCCGCTAACCGACCTTCGCCGCCGCGGTGCCGGCGTCGGCCGGCGCCAGCGCGAACATGCCCTTGTAGTTGCGCACCCAGTTGGCCACCTGGGCCGACGGCATCGGCGCCGCGATGCCGGTGCCCTGGCCGATGTCGCAACCCAGGTCCAGCAAGGTGCGCGCCTGCGCCGGCGACTCCACGCCTTCGGCGACGACGACGCAGCCGAAGGTGCGCGCCAGTCCGATCACGCCCTCGACGATGGCGCGGTCCTGCGCGTCGTCGAGCATGTGGTGCACGAAGGAGCGGTCGATCTTGAGCACGTCCACCGGCAGGCGCTTGAGGTAGGTCAGCGTGGAGTAACCGGTGCCGAAGTCGTCGAGCGCGAAGCGCACGCCGATGCTGCGGCATCGTGCCAGCAGCGCCGAGGTGGCTTCGATGTCGGCATGCGCTGCCGTCTCCAGCGTTTCCAGCTCGAGATGCGTCGCCAGCGGGTCGCTGTGGCGCGCCAGCAGTTCGCTCAGGCGTTGCGCGAAGTCGGACTCCTGCAGGTGGCGCGCCGAGACGTTGACGCTGACGGAGATGTCCAGCCCGTCGCGACGCCACTGCGAGAGATGGTCCAGCGCCTGCGAGATGACCCAGTCGCCGATGCGCGACGACAGGCCGGTGTTTTCGATCAGCGGCAGGAACTGCAGCGGCGCGATCAGGCCCTGGCCCGGGTGTTCCCAGCGCAGCAAGGCCTCGAAGCCGAGCACGCGGCCGCTGCGCATGTCGACCTTGGGCTGGTAATAGAGCACGAACTCCTGCTGGTCGAGTGCCTCCTGAACACGGCCGATGGCCATCACGCGTTCCTCGGTGCGGCGGCGGTGTTCGGGGTCGAAGAAGAGGTAGCCGTTGCGGCCCGCCTGCTTGGCGCCGTACATCGCGTTGTCGGCGTGGCGCAGCAGGGTGTCGGCGTCGCTGCGGTCGATCGGGTAGACGGTAGCGCCCATGCTGGCCGTCACCTGCACCGGGTCCTGCGCGGCGTCGACGACATAGGGCAGGGCCACTACGCGCAGCACACGCTCCACCGCCAGGCGCGCCTCTTCAAGCGTGCCGGCGCGCAGCAGCAGCACGAATTCGTCGCCACCCAGCCGCGCCGCGGCGTCGGCCCAGCTTTCGCGGCTGCGCAGCTCGCTGCGCAGGCGGCCGGCGAGTTCGCTGAGCAGGCGGTCGCCGGCGGCGTGGCCATAACGGTCGTTGACCGGCTTGAAGCGGTCGAGGTCGAGGTAACAGACGACGAGCAGGTAGCCGTCGCGGTCGGCAGCGCGCATGCCGTCGTCGAGCAGCTGCGACAGGCGCGACCGGTTGGGCAGTCGCGTCAGTTCGTCGAAATGGGCCTGGCGCTCGAGCTGCTCGCGCTGCTGGCGCTGTTCGGTGATGTCGGAGATGACGAGCACGTGGTAGCGCAGGTCCTGCGCCGGCCCGCGCACGGTGGAGATGGTGGCCTGCAGCGTGCACAGCTCGCCGTTGCGCCGCCGCTCCAGCAGCTCGCCGCGCCAGCTGCCGGTGTCGCGCAGGCTGGCCCACATGGCGGCGCGCTGTTGTCGCGCCACCGGGTCGGCCGGCGTCGGCCGCAGCAGCAGCGGCACGGTGCCCAGCAGTTCCTCGCGCGGCACGCCCAGGATCTGCGTGTAGGCCGGGTTGACGTCGAGTGCGTGCAGTTCGGCGTCGGTGATGAGCAGGCCTTCGTGCAGGTGCTGGAACAGGCTGGCCGACATGCGCTGGCGTTCCAGCGCGTCGTGCCGCTCCTGCACGTCGGCCAGCGTGGCCAGCAGGCGCACCGGCTGGCCGTCGGCGCTGCGCTCGATGACCATCAGCGTGGCCTCCACCCAGCGCCAGCCTTCACCTTGCGGCACGCGCAGTTCGAGCTGGCGCCGGCCGGCGTCGCCGGATGTCAGCGAGGCGATGGCGGCGGACAGCGCCGGGCGGTCCTCGGCGTGCACCTGCGCCTGCCAGTCGGCCGGGCTCCAGGACTTTGCGGTGTGGCCGCTGAGGGTGCGCCAGCCGGCCGAAGCGAAGCGGTCGTCGCGCAGCAGGTGCCAGTCGGCGACGCCCAGTCGCGAGCCGTCCAGCGCCCATTCCCAGCGTTGCGAGCGGCTGCGCCAGTCCACCGTGGCGGCGTGGGCCAGCAGCATCAGCGCCAGTGCCGAGCCCCACCAGCTGGCGACGGCGACGTGCGCGCTGCCCCCCGTCAGCCACGGCGACAGGACGTTGACGACGCTGCCGGCGGTGAGCAGCGCCGCCAGCAGCAGGAAGCTGGCCGCCACCGCGAGGTGGCCGCTCAGCACGAGGGCGGTGGCCACCACGTGCGGCAGGAACAAGGCCAGCACCAGCACCGTCAGACCCTGCTTGGCGGCCCATGCCAGCAGCACCAGGGTGCAGGCCGCCAGCGTGGCGCCGGCGATGCGGCCGCGCCACGGGGCGTCGGGCTGCAAGGCGTGCAGCACGCTGCGGTCGAAGGCCAGCACGGCCACGGCGGCGCCCAGCATGCCCAGGCCGAGGGCGGCCCAGCCCGAACCGAAGACCGTCAGCGGCAGGCTGCCTGCGCTGGCCGTGAGCCAGGCGGCCAGCGCCAGCGCCGCCGGCAGCGCGGCCGCCAGCACCACCGCCAGGGCCAGCGCCAGCACGTCGCCGGCGCGTTCCAGCCGGGAGTCGAAGGCTGCCCACGACAAGGCCGCATGCGCCGACAGCGCCGCCAGCACCAGGACCACGGCACCCGCCGCTGCGGTCGGCCACGGCAGGCCCAGCCCGAGCAGCGCCACCAAGACACCGGCGGCCACGCCGGCCAGCACCGGGCGGCCCCAGCGCCAGGCGGCCGCAATGGCCAGGCCGCCGGGCAGCGCCAGCGCGTTCCACGGGCTGAGTGCCAGGCTGAAAGTGCCGGCGTAGGCCAGGGCCAGCGCCGCCAGGCCCACTGCGGCAGCGCGCAGGCCTGCGGCAGCGGATTCGTGCCAGGCGCCGACGAAGTCGCGCCAGGAATTGGCGACAGGGTCGATCAAGACGGACCCAGGGTCATCGGGAGTCCTTGCCCGCTCAGACGGCGGCGGCTCGGCGGGCGACGATCACACCGCGAAGTCCGACAGCGAACGGCCCGCCGCGATGGCCGCCTTCAGCCAGTTGGGCTGCAGGCCGCGACCCGACCAGGTTTCGCCGGTGGCGGCGTTGCGGTATTTGGCCGCGACCTTGCCGCTGCTGCGCCGTGGCGCTGCAGCGGCCCGGGTGCCGATATCGGCCAGCGTCAGGCCATACTCCGACATCAGCGCCTTGATGCGTGCGATGGCTTCGCTGCGCTGCTCGCGCTGGGCGTCGGCGATCTGCTTTTCGAGAGCCGCCTTCTGCGCCAGCAGGTCGGTGATGGAGGATTTGCTCATGGTTAGTTTCCTTGGAGGGCATTCAACGCGTCGAATATAGCGCTGGCGACTGCCCGATGCCAGGAAACAAACCCGTAGCGCGTATCAGCCCCCGGGCGGTACGTAACCCATCGGCTGCTCGGCTCCCGCGCCGAAGAAAAACTGCTCCATCTGCCGCGCCAGGTACTGGCGCGCACGGGCATCGGCGAGGTTGAGGCGGTTTTCGTTGACGAGCATGGTCTGGTGTTTCTTCCAGAGCTCGAAGGCTTCCTTGCTGACGTTGTCGTATATGCGCTTGCCCAATTCGCCCGGATAGGGGGCAAAACTCAGGCCTTCGGCTTCCTTCTTGAGGTGGACACAGTGCACCATGCGGGTCATGAGATTCTCCAGTTCGATGTCGCCGAGGCAAACTCGGGCGGGGCCGTGACAGCAGGGTTAGACGAGTTTCTTGACCAGCACCTGCGAGCGCCGGTCCCAATTGTATTTTCGCTTGCGCGCCTCGGGCAGCCATTCCGGGTCGACCGAGGCAAAACCGCGTTTGATGAACCAGTGCATGGTGCGCGTGGTGAGCACGAAGATGCTGTCCAGACCGGCCTGCCGGGCGCGTTGCTCGACGCGCTTGAGCAGCCGCTCGCCGTCGCCCTGGCTCTGCGACAGCGGCGAGACGGTGAGCGCGGCCATCTCGCCGGTACGCGCCTCGGGGTAGGGGTACAGAGCGGCACAGCCGAAGATGATGCCGTCGTGCTCGATCACCGTGTAGTTGGTGATGTCGCGTTCGATTTCGGTGCGTTCGCGGCGCACCAGCGTGCCGTCGCGCTCGAACGGCTCGATGTGCTGCAGGATGCCGCCGACGTCGTCGGAGCTCGCCTCGCGCAGGCTCTCCAGCTTCTCGTCGACGACCATGGTGCCGACGCCGTCGTGCGTGAAGACCTCCAGCAGCAGCGCGCCGTCGGTGGCGTAGGGCAGGATGTGCGAGCGCTCGACGCCGCCTTCGCAGGCCTTGACGCAATGCTGCAGGTAGAACGCGGTGTCGGTGGGTTGCGTCGGCGGCGGCATGGCCGCCAGCAGGCGTTCGGCGTCGGCCAGCGCCAGCTCGGTGTCGATGGCACTCTCGGTGTCGTCGGGGCGCTCGTGGATGCCGGGGATCTCGGTCATGAAGACCAGCTTGTCGGCCTGCAGCGCGATCGCCGCGGCCGTCGCCACGTCTTCCATCGTCAGGTTGAAGGCCTCGCCGGTGGGCGAGAAACCGAAGGGGCTGAGCAGCACCAGCGCACCGGATTCGATGGCGCGGCGGATGGCGGCCTGGTCGACACGGCGCACCAGCCCGCTGTGGATGAAGTCGACGCCGTCGACGATGCCGACCGGCCGCGCGGTGAGGAAGTTGCCGGAGACCACGCGCACGGTGGCGTTGGCCATCGGCGTGTTGGGCAGGCCCTGCGAGAACGCGGCCTCGATCTCGAAGCGCAGCTGGCCGGCGGCTTCCTGCGCCGCGTCCAGCGCCACCGGGTCGGTGATGCGGATGCCGCGTGCGAAGCGCGACACGTGCCCCTTGGCGGCGAGCTGTTCGTTGACCTGCGGCCGAAAGCCGTGCACGAGCACGAGCTTGATACCCATGGCGTGCAGGATCGACAGGTCCTGCACGAAGGTGTTGAGCTTGCCGGCAGCGATGGCCTCGCCGGCCAGCGCCACCACGAAAGTCTTGCCGCGGTAGGCGTGGATATACGGCGCCACGGCGCGAAACCAGGGCACGAAGGTGTGCGGGAAAACGAGGCTCATGCTGCGCGGCATTGTGCCGCAGCATGTCCGCCCCCTCCCCGCGTTCTCAACTGTGCAGGAGACCGTCATGGACGTTTTCAAGACCCACGGCGCGTTCAGCTGGAGCGAGCTGATGACCGGCGACCCCACGGCCGCCGCCGCCTTCTACGGCCCGCTGTTCGGCTGGCGCATCGAGACCATGGACATGGGTGGCGGCCCCTACCACGTGCTGAAGGTCGGCGACGCCGCCGTCGGCGGCATCATGAAGAGCCCCGCCGAGTCCGGCGCCATGCCGCCGGCCTGGGGCTGCTACGTCACGGTGGCCGACGTGGCCGCGACGGTGGCCCAGGCCACGGCGTTGGGCGGCAAGGTCGTGGTGCCGGCGATGGACGTGCCCGGCGTCGGCCGCATGGCCGTCATCGCCGACCCGCAAGGGGCCGCGCTGAGCGTGATGCAGTACAGCGCCGCCTAGGGCTGCACCGGGCGGCCCGGGGGTTGCGGATAATCCGCGACCCGTGATCCCTCGTCCCCCTGCTGCCGGTGCGGCGCGTCCGGCCCGCCCGGCGAACCCCGTTCCGCCCATCACCTACCCCGAATCGCTGCCGGTCTCCGGCCGGCGCGGCGACATCGCGCGCGCCATCGCCACGCACCCGGTGGTCATCGTCTGCGGCGAAACGGGGTCGGGCAAGACCACCCAGCTGCCGAAGATCGCGCTCGAGCTCGGCCGCGGCTGGGGCGCCGGCGGCCGCGGCCTCATCGGCCACACGCAACCGCGGCGCATCGCGGCGTCGAGCGTGGCCAAGCGCATCGCCGACGAACTGAAGTCGCCGCTGGGCGACGTCGTGGGCTACAAGGTGCGCTTCCAGGACCGGCTGCAGCCCGGCGCGTCGGTCAAGCTGATGACCGACGGCATCTTGCTCGCCGAGACGCAGACCGACCCGCTGCTCAAGGCCTACGACACGCTGATCATCGACGAGGCCCACGAGCGCAGCCTGAATATCGACTTCCTGCTCGGCTACCTGCGCCAGATCCTGCCGCGGCGGCCCGACCTGAAGATCGTCGTCACCTCGGCGACCATCGACGCCGACCGTTTTGCCCAGCACTTCGCATCCAGGCACGGCCCGGCGCCGGTGATCATGGTTTCGGGGCGGCTGTTTCCGGTCGAACAGCGCTGGCGGCCGTTCGAGGAAAGGCGCGACTTCGACCTCTACGACGCCATCGCCGACGCCGTCGACGAACTCTGGCGCGGCGCCGGCAGCAGCGGCCTGGCTGCTGCGGGGCCGGGCGACATCCTCGTCTTCCTGCCGGGCGAACGCGAGATCCGCGAGGCCGCGGACCACCTGCGCCGCCACCTGGCGCGGGCCCATCGCACCGGCCCGTTGGCCGAGATCCTGCCGCTGTTCGCGCGCCTGTCGCAGGCCGAGCAGGACCGCGTCTTCGAGGCCGGCAACGGCCGGCGCATCGTGCTGGCCACCAACGTCGCCGAGACCTCGCTCACGGTGCCCGGCATCCGCTACGTCATCGACACCGGCCAGGCGCGCGTCAAGCGCTACAGCTACCGCAGCAAGGTCGAGCAGCTGCAGGTCGAGGCCATCAGCCAGGCGGCGGCCAACCAGCGTGCCGGGCGCTGCGGACGCGTCGCCAACGGCGTCTGCATCCGCCTGTACGGCGAGGACGACTTCCAGGGCCGGCCGCGCTTCACCGACCCCGAGATCCTGCGCTCGTCGCTGGCCGGCGTGATCCTGCGCATGAAGTCGCTGCACCTCGGCGGCATCGAGGAATTCCCGTTCCTGGAAGCACCGCCGAAGAAGGCCGTCGCCGACGGTTATGCGCTGCTCGGCGAACTCGGCGCGGTCGACGAAGGCAATGAACTCACGGCCATCGGCGGCGAGCTCGCCAAGCTGCCGCTGGACCCGCGCATCGGCCGCATGATCCTGGAAGCGCGGCAGCGCGAGGCGCTGAGCGAGGTGCTGATCATCGCCGCGGCGCTGAGCGGCCAGGACGTGCGCGACCGCCCGCTCGAGGCCGCTGCCGCGGCCGACGAGAAGCACAAGAAGTTCGACGACGAGAAGTCCGAATTCATGGGCGTGCTCAAGCTCTGGAAATGGGTCGAGGAAGGGCGCGGCCACGCCGAAGCCTTGCCGATGCCCAAGGCAGCGCCGGGCCGGCCCAGGCCTGCTGGCGCACCCGGGGCGGGGCGCGGGGCCCCCCGCCGCGCCGGCGGCCCGCCCCAGCAGCCCCACCCCCCCCACGCGCAGCCGGGGGGCGGCAGCTTCGTCAGCCCGCGGCGCGTGCGCGAGTGGCGCGACATCCACTCGCAGCTGCACACCGTCGTCGCCGAACACGGCTGGCGGCTGAACACGGCGCCAGCCACCTACGAGCAGATCCACGTTTCGATGCTGGCCGGGCTGCTGGGCAACGTCGGCTGCAAGAACGACGACGAGGAGTGGTACCTCGGCGCGCGCGGCATCAAATTCTGGCGTCACCCCGGCGCGCACCTGAGCAAGAAGCCCGGGCGCTGGCTGGTGGCGGCCGAACTCGTCGAGACCACGCGCCTGTATGGCCGCAGCCTGGCGGCGATCGAGCCGACCTGGATCCCACCGCTGGCCGGCCACCTGCTGAAGACGCAGTTGCTCGAACCGCACTGGGAGAAGAAGGCCGCCGAGGTCATCGCGCTGGAGCGCGCCACGCTCTACGGCATCGTCATCTACAACAACCGGCGCGTGAACTTCGGCCGCATCGACCCGGCGGCGGCACGCGAGATCTTCATCCGCGAGGCGCTGGTCGGCGACGACTGGGACACCCGGCTGCCCTTCCTGGCCCACAACCGCAAGCTGCTGCAGCAGGTGGCCGAACTCGAGCACAAGTCGCGCCGGCAGGACGTGCTGGTGGACGACGAGTTGATCCACGCCTTCTACGACCAGCACCTGCCGCGGGATGTGTGCTCCGGGGCAACGCTGGAACGCTGGTTCCGCGAAGAGGTGAAGACGCAGCCGCGGCTGCTGCAGCTCACGCGCGAGGAGCTGATGCGCCACGAGGCCGCGGGCATCACGACCGCGGCGTTCCCCAAGACCGTGCGGCTGGGCGGCATCGACTGTGCCGCGAGCTACCTGCACGAGCCGGGCGACGCCAAGGACGGCCTCACGGTGACGGTGCCGATCTATGCGCTGAACCAGGTCGTCGATGAGCGCTGCGAATGGCTGGTGCCCGGGATGCTGCGCGACAAGGTGCTGGCGCTGGTGAAGAGCCTGCACCAGCGTCCGCGCTCGCGGCTGGTGCCCTTGCCCGAATTCGCCGCCGAGTTCTGCGCCGGCGTGCCGTTTGCGCACGGGGGCCTGGTCGATTCCCTGCTGAAGGCGGTGCGCGAACGCACGCAGCTCGACGTGCAGCGCAACGACTTCAAGCTCGAACAGCTGCAGCCGCACCTGTTCATGAACTTCCGCGTCGTCGACGAACACGGCCGCCAGCTTGGCAGCGGGCGCGACCTGGCCGGGCTCAAGGCCGAACTCGGAGCGCAGGCGCGCAGCGCTTTCCAGGCGCTGGCGGCGCTGAAGGTGGCGGCGACGGCTGTGCCGGCGCCGAAGGCGGATGCACCCTCACCCCAGCCCTCTCCCGCAGGCGGCAGAGGGGGCCAGACCCGCGGTTCTGCTGCTCTCCGTCTCCGGCGGGCGGGTGTGGGCCGGGGTGAGGGTCTCCCCAGCTCTGGCCCCACCCCCACCCCGGTGCTGCACACCGCCTGGACCTTCGGCGAACTGCCCGAACTGATGGAGCTGCGCCGCGGCACGCAGGTGCTGATCGGCTTTCCGGCGCTCATCGACCGCGGCAGCGGCGTCGAGATCGAGGTCTTCGACGAACCCGAGATCGCCGCCGCCAAACACCGCGCCGGCCTGCGCCGGCTGGTGGCGCTGCAGATCCGCGAGCCCCTGAAGTACCTGGAAAGGAACATCCCCGAGCTGAGCACGATGGCGGCGGCCTACCTGAGCCTGGGCACGCTGGAAGAACTGCGCCAACAGATCATCGACGTGGCGCTGGAGCGTGCCTTCCTGGCCGACCCGCTGCCCAGCGACGAGCGCAGCTTCAAGGCGCGGCTGGAGGAGGGACGCGCGCGCCTGAACCTGATCGCCCAGGAAGTGGCGCGGCAGGCCGCCACCGTGCTGCTGGACCACGCCGCGGCGCTGCGCAAGCTCAAGGACAGCAAGCCGCCGCGCGACGTGGCCGACGACATCCAGGCCCAGCTGCAACGCCTGGTCGGCAAGCACTTCCTGCTGCAGACGCCGTGGCCGGCGCTGCAGCACCTGCCGCGTTACCTGAAGGGTGTCGTGCTGCGCCTGGACAAGCTGCGCGCCGACCCGGCG
>CAYJOA010000139.1:0-11178 GCA_964371495.1 uncultured Rubrivivax sp. | reverse complement strand
CCATCCGCGAAGGCGGCCGCACCGTCGGTGCCGGCGTCGTGGCCAAGATCATCGAATAAGGATTTTCCATGTCCACCAAACAAAAGATCCGCATCCGCCTCAAGGCCTTCGACTACAAGCTGATCGACCAGTCGGCGCTGGAAATCGTCGATACCGCCAAGCGCACCGGCGCCATCGTCAAGGGCCCCGTGCCCTTGCCGACGCGCATGCAGCGTTTCGACATCCTGCGCTCGCCGCACGTCAACAAGACGAGCCGCGACCAGTTCGAGATCCGCACGCACCAGCGCCTGATGGACATCGTCGATCCCACCGACAAGACCGTGGACGCGCTGATGAAGCTCGACCTGCCGGCCGGCGTCGACGTCGAGATCAAGCTGCAGTAAAGGCCAACCTTCGCTTGCGGGGCAGGCCGCAACTGCTACAATCACAGGCTTTTCCCGGCTCGGACCAGTTCCGGGCCGGGGATCCACCTCCCTGACGCGTCTCATCGAGACGGGACAGGCGGGTGAAAACCACCCCGACCAATCGATGTCGGGATCGTGAACAAAGGCTCCCTCCATCAGACGTGGGGAGCTGGAGAAAAACCATGAGTTTGAGCGAACAGCTCGGCTTGTTGGGCTGCAAGGTGGGCATGATGCGCATCTTCACGGACGATGGCGACGCCATTCCCGTGACCGTGCTCGACGTGTCCAACAACCGCGTCACGCAAGTCAAGACCACCGCCACCGACGGCTACGACGCGCTGCAAGTCGCGTTCGGTACCCGCAAGGCGAGCCGCGTCAACAAGCCTGCTGCCGGGCACCTGGCCAAGGCCGGTGTCGAAGCCGGCGAAATCCTCAAGGAATTCCGCGTCACCGCCGAGGTCGCTGGCCAGTATGCGCCGGGCGCCGTGCTGCCGGTGAGCGTGTTCGCCACCGGCCAGAAGGTCGACGTGCAGGGCACCTCGATCGGCAAGGGCTTCGCGGGCACGATCAAGCGCCACAACTTCAAGTCGCAGCGTGCGTCGCACGGCAACAGCCGTTCGCACAACGTACCGGGCTCGATCTCGATGGCGCAGGACCCGGGCCGCGTATTCCCGGGCAAGAAGATGACCGGTCACATGGGCGACGAGAGCGTCACGACGCAGAACCTGGACATCGTGCGTGTCGACGAAGCGCGCTCGCTGCTGCTGGTGCGTGGCGCGGTGCCGGGCTCGAAGAACGGCCACGTCGTCGTGCGGCCTGCCGTCAAGGCCAAACTGAAGAAGGGAGCCTAAGCATGCAGCTCGAGCTCCTCAACGAACAGGGCCAGGCCACCTCCAAGGTGGACGCGCCCGACACTGTCTTCGCCCGCGACTACAACGAAGCGCTGGTGCACCAGATCGTGGTCGCCTTCCAGGCCAACGCGCGCCAGGGCACCCGGGCGCAGCTGGACCGCGGCGAAGTCAAGCACTCGACCAAGAAGCCGTTCCGCCAGAAGGGCACCGGCCGCGCGCGCGCCGGCATGACCTCGTCGCCGCTGTGGCGCGGGGGTGGTCGCATCTTCCCGAACCGGCCCGACGAGAACTTCTCGCAGAAGGTCAACAAGAAGATGTACCGCGCCGGCATGGCCGCCATCCTGTCGCAGCTGGTCCGCGACGGCCGCCTGGCGGTGGTGGACTCGCTCAGCGTCGACGCCCCCAAGACCAAGCTGTTGGCCGCCAAATTCAAGGCCATGGGCCTGGACTCGGTGATGGTCATCGCCGACGAGATCGACGACAACCTGGCGCTGGCTTCGCGCAACCTGGCCAACGTGCTGGTGGTCGAACCGCGCTACGCCGATCCGCTGTCGCTCGTCTTCTACAAGAAGGTGCTGGTGACCAAGGGCGCGATCGAGCAGCTCAAGGAGATGTACGCATGAGCCGTATCAACCCCACGCCGCAGAAGTTCGACGAAGGCCGCCTGGCCCAGGTGCTGGTGGCGCCGATCATCTCCGAGAAGGCCACGCGCATCGGCGAGAAGCAGAACCAGGTCATGTTCAAGGTGCTGCGTGACGCCACCAAGCCCGAGATCAAGGCGGCTGTCGAACTGATGTTCAAGGTCGAGGTGGCTGCGGTCACCACGTCGGTGCAAAAAGGCAAGGTCAAGCGCTTCGGGCGCGCCATCGGCCGCCGCGATCACGTCAAGAAGGCGTTCGTGGCGCTGAAGGCCGGCCAGGAGCTCAATTTCTCCGGGGAGGCCTCCTAAATGGCCGTCGTCAAAGTCAAACCCACCTCGCCCGGCCGCCGTGCCGTGGTCAAGGTGGTGCACAAGCACCTGCACAAGGGCGCGCCCGAGGCTTCGCTGCTCGAGCCGCAGAAGCAGAATGCCGGCCGCAACAACAACGGCCACATCACGATGCGCCACAAGGGCGGTGGTCACAAGCACCATTACCGCGTGGTCGACTTCGTGCGCAACAAAGACGGCATCCCGGCGAAGGTCGAGCGCATCGAGTACGACCCCAACCGCACCGCCCACATCGCGCTGCTGTGCTACGCCGACGGCGAGCGCCGCTACATCATCGCGCCGCGCGGCGTCGATGCCGGCGCCACGCTGCTGAGCGGTGCCGAGGCCCCCATCAAGGCCGGCAACACGCTGCCGATCCGCAACATCCCGGTGGGCTCGATCATCCACTGCGTCGAGATGATGCCGGGCAAGGGGGCGCAGATCGCGCGTTCGGCCGGCACCTCGGTGACCCTGATGGCGCGTGAAGGCATCTATGCCCAGGTCCGCCTGCGTTCGGGCGAAGTGCGCAAGATCCACATCGACTGCCGCGCCACCATCGGCGAGGTCAGCAACGAAGAACACAGCCTGCAGCAGTACGGCAAGGCCGGTGCGACACGCTGGCGCGGCATCCGCCCGACGGTGCGCGGCGTGGCCATGAACCCGGTCGACCACCCGCACGGCGGCGGCGAGGGCCGCACCGGCGAGGGCCAGCCGCAGGTGTCGCCGTGGAACACCCTGACCAAGGGCTACCGTACCCGCAGCAACAAGCGCACGCAGACGATGATCGTCTCGCGTCGCAAGAAGTAAGGCCCGAGGGAAAGCCACCATGACGCGTTCACTCAAGAAGGGTCCTTTCGTGGACCACCACCTGATGGCCAAGGTCGAGAAGGCCTCTGCCACCAAGGACAAGAAGCCGATCAAGACCTGGTCGCGCCGCAGCACCATCCTGCCCGAATTCATCGGCTTGACGGTGGCCGTGCACAACGGCAAGCAGCACGTGCCGGTGTACGTGACCGACCAGATGGTCGGCCACAAGCTCGGCGAATTCGCCCTCACCCGCTTGTTCAAGGGTCACCCCGCGGACAAGAAGGCCAAGAAGTAGGAGCCGCGGCAATGGAAACCAAAGCAATCGTGCGCGGCGTGCGCCTGTCGGCCGACAAGGGCCGGCTGGTGGCCGACATGATCCGTGGCAAGAAGGTCGACCAGGCCCTCAACATCCTGCAGTTCACGCAGAAGAAGGCCGCCGGCATCATCAAGAAGGCCGTCGACTCGGCGGTGGCCAATGCCGAGCACAACGACGGCGCCGACATCGACGAACTGAAGATCACGTCGATCTACGTCGAGCAGGGTGCGGTGCTGAAGCGCTTCTCGGCGCGGGCCAAGGGCCGTGGCGCGCGCATCAGCAAGGGCACCTGCCACATCTACGTCACCGTCGGCAACTGAGCCACTGGAAAGACACATGGGACAAAAAATCCACCCGACCGGCTTCCGCCTCGCGGTCACCCGTGCCTGGTCGTCGCGCTGGTTCGCCAACAGCCGCAATTTCGCCGGCATGCTGGCCGAGGACCTGCAGGTCCGCGACTACCTGAAGACGCGGCTGAAGAGCGCCGCCGTCTCGCGCATCCTCATCGAGCGTCCGGCGAAGAATGCGCGCATCACGATCTTCTCGGCGCGTCCGGGCGTGGTGATCGGCAAGAAGGGCGAGGACATCGAAAACCTCAAGGCCGAGCTGACTCGCCGCCTGGGCGTGCCGGTGGCCGTGAACATCGAAGAGGTGCGCAAGCCCGAGGTCGATGCACAGCTCATCGCCGACAGCATCACCCAGCAACTCGAGAAGCGCATCATGTTCCGCCGCGCCATGAAGCGCGCGATGCAGAACGCCATGCGCCTGGGCGCGCAGGGCATCAAGATCATGTCATCGGGCCGCCTGAACGGCATCGAGATCGCGCGTTGCGAGTGGTACCGAGAAGGCCGCGTGCCGCTCCATACGCTGCGTGCCGACATCGATTACGGCTTCTCCGAAGCCAAGACCACATACGGCGTCATCGGCGTCAAGGTCTGGGTCTACCGCGGTGACCGCCTGGCCAACGGCGAGGCGCCGACGCTGGGCAAGGGCGACGGCAGTGCCGACGAAGACCGCCGCAATCGTCGTGGCCCGCGTCCTGGTGGCCCCGGGGCTCCCGGCGGCCGTGGTCGTCCCGGGGCCGATCGCCCTCCGATGCCGCGAACCGACATCGTTCAAGCCGCCGGCGACCGCCCGGCAGGCGAAGCCCCGACCGGCCCCAAGGGCCCGGCCGTCAAGCGCGTGCGCCGCGCCGCCCCGCCGGCAGCGGCGGCTGGCGGCGAGACCAAAGGAGAATAACGATGCTGCAACCCGCACGTCGCAAGTTCCGCAAGGAGCAGAAGGGCCGCAACACCGGCATCGCCACGCGTGGCGCCAAGGTGTCGTTCGGCGAATTCGGCCTCAAGGCCACCGAGCGCGGCCGCATCACGGCACGCCAGATCGAAGCTGCGCGCCGGGCGATCAGCCGTCACATCAAGCGCGGCGGCCGTGTCTTCATCCGCATCTTCCCCGACAAGCCGATCTCGCAGAAGCCGGCCGAAGTTCGCATGGGCAACGGCAAGGGCAACCCCGAGTACTACGTGGCCGAGATCCAGCCCGGCAAGATGCTCTATGAGCTGAACGGCGTGCCCGAGGCGCTGGCGCGCGAGGCCTTCACGCTGGCCGCGGCCAAGCTGCCGCTGCGTTGCACCTTTGTCGCCCGCCAGGTCGGCGCGTGATCGAAAGAGACAAGCATGAAAGCACCTGAACTGCGAACCAAGGACGTGACCGCGCTGGAGAAGGAAGTCTCCGATCTGCTCAAGGCCCACTTCGGCCTGCGCATGCAGCGCGCCACGCAGCAGCTGGCCAACAACTCGCAGCTGGGCAAGACCCGGCGCGACATCGCCCGCGTGAAGACCATCCTGACCGAGAAGAAGAAGGGAGCCGCCAAATGAGCGAAGCCCAAGTCGACACGTCTGCCGTTGCCCCGGTTGCCCAGTTGAAGAACACGCGCACCTTCGTCGGCCGCATCGTCAGCGACAAGCGCGCCAAGACCGTCACCGTGCTCGTCGAGCGGCGCACGCCGCACGAGCTGTACGGCAAGATCGTCGCCCGTTCCCGCAAGTACCACGCCCACGACGAAAAGGGCGAATACAAGATGGGCGACGTCGTCGAGATCGCCGAGGGCCGACCGATCAGCAAGACCAAGTCCTGGGTCGTGACACGACTGATCGAGAAGGCCGAGCTGGTCTGATTCAATTCCGGGGTCGAAAGACCCCGATCCTGCACAAGGCGGCCGCAGGCTGGAAACTCCAGCCTCCGGTCGCCTTGTTTCATCCCGAGGGAGTGCATCCATGCTGAAAGTCGGAGACAAGTTGCCTGCGGGCAGCCTGCAGGAGTTCGTGGAAGTCGAAGGCAACGGCTGTTCGCTCGGCCCCAACACCTTCGACGTCGACAAGTCCACTGCGGGCAAGAAGATCGCGATCTTCGCGCTGCCCGGCGCGTACACGCCCACCTGTTCGGCCCAGCACGTACCGGGTTACGTGCAGCAGGCCGATGCGCTGAAGGCGGCCGGCATCGACGAGATCTGGTGCGTGTCGGTGAACGACGCCTTCGTGATGGGCGCCTGGGGCCGCGACCAGAAGACCGGCGGAAAGGTCCGCATGATGGCCGACGGCAGCGCCGAATTCACCAAGGCCACCGGCCTGACGCTGGACCTGGGCGCGCGCGGCATGGGCCTGCGCTCGCAGCGCTACTCGATGCTTGTCGTCGACGGTGTCGTCAAGTCGCTGAACATCGAGGCGCCAGGCAAGTTCGAGGTCAGTGATGCCGGCACGATGCTGGCACAAGCCAAGGCGCATCTCGGCTGAATGTCGGCGCAGCACAGGCGCAGCGCTTGACGCGCCTGTCGCTAGTGGGGCATAATTCGAGGCTTCGCCGGTCTAGGCGGCTTGCAGGAACAACGCGAGCGGCCGGGCCGGATCCACCCATCCACGGGCCCAAGACTGATCGTGCAGCGCCGTCACTCGACGGCCGGTGCGGTACAAGTTGGGGACAGAACATGATCCAAATGCAGTCTCGGCTCGACGTGGCCGACAACACGGGCGCCAAGTCCGTCATGTGCATCAAGGTGCTCGGCGGCTCCAGGCGGCGTTACGCCGGCATCGGCGACATCATCAAGGTCAGCATCAAGGAAGCCGCGCCGCGTGGCCGCGTCAAGAAGGGCGAGGTCTACAGCGCGGTGGTCGTGCGCACTGCCAAGGGCGTGCGCCGCCAGGACGGTTCGCTGATCAAGTTCGACGGCAACGCCGCGGTGCTGTTGAACGCCAAGCTCGAGCCCATCGGCACGCGCATCTTCGGCCCGGTGACGCGCGAGTTGCGCACCGAGCGCTTCATGAAGATCGTCTCGCTGGCACCCGAAGTGCTCTGACTCCCGACCCGTCAGGACCCACCATGAACAAGATACGCAAAGGCGACCAGGTCATCGTGACCACCGGTCGCGACAAGGGCAAGCGCGGCACCGTGACGCAGCGCGTCGACGAGGAACGCATCGTCGTCGAAGGCGTCAACGTCGTGAAGAAGCACGTCAAGCCGAACCCGCTGAAGGGCACCACCGGTGGCGTCCTCGACAAGACCATGCCCATTCACCAGAGCAACGTCGCGATCTGGAATGCTGCTGCCGGCAAGGCCGACAAGGTCGGCATCAAGTTGCTCAGCAAGGAAGAGCAGGCGGCCCGCAAGACGCGCGACAACGGTGTGCGCATCTACAAGTCCACCGGCGCAGAGATCAAGGCGTAATCGACCATGGCCAAGAAGCAACAAGCTGCCGCAGCCCAGGGCCCTGTGCCCCAGGCCCGCCTGCACGCCATCTATCGCGAGAAGATCGTCCCCGAGTTGATGGCCAAGTTCGGCTTCACCTCGGTGATGCAGGTGCCGCGCCTGCAGAAAATCACGCTCAACATGGGTGTCAGCGAAGCCGTCTCCGACAAGAAGGTGATGGACGCCGCCGTCGGTGACCTGACCAAGATCGCCGGCCAGAAGCCCGTCGTCACGAAGAGCAAGAAGCCGATCGCGGGCTTCAAGATCCGCGAGAACGTGCCCATCGGCTGCATGGTCACGCTGCGTGGCGTGCGCATGTACGAATTCCTGGACCGCTTCGTCACCGTGGCGCTGCCGCGCGTGCGCGACTTCCGCGGCATTTCGGGGCGCAGCTTCGACGGCCGTGGCAACTACAACATCGGCGTCAAGGAACAGATCATCTTCCCCGAGATCGAGTACGACAAGATCGACGCGATCCGCGGCATGAACATCAGCATCACCACGAGTGCGAAGAACGACGACGAGTGCAAGGCACTGCTCGCCGCCTTCAAATTCCCGTTCAAGAACTGAAGGCAGGACATGGCCAAGACATCCCTCAAGCAGCGCGAGTTGAAGCGCGAGAAGCTGGTCGCCAAGTACGCCAAGAAGTACGCCGAGCTGAAGGCCGTGGCCGACGATGCCAAGCATTCCGACGAGCAGCGTTACGCCGCCCGCCTGGAGCTGCAGAAGCTGCCGCGCAACGCCAACCCGACGCGCCTGCGCAACCGCTGTGCCATCACCGGCCGCGCCCGTGGCACCTTCCGCATGTTCGGCCTGGGCCGCAACAAGATTCGCGAACTCGCCTTCAAGGGCGAGATCCCGGGCATGGTCAAGGCCAGCTGGTAGTCCGGCGAGAAGATCAGGAGATATGCCATGAGCATGAGTGACCCCATCGCCGACATGCTGACCCGCATCCGCAACGCGCAAGCGGTGGACAAGGCGGTCGTCACGATGCCGTCGTCGAAGCTGAAGATCGCGATCGCGCAGGTGCTGCAGGACGAGGGCTACATCGACGGCCACAAGGTGCGCGACGAGGACGGCAAGCCGCAACTCGAGATCGCGCTCAAGTACCACGCCGGCCGGCCGGTGATCGAGCGCATCGAGCGGGTCAGCCGCCCAGGCCTGCGCATCTACAAGGGCCGCCACGCCATTCCGCAGGTCATGAACGGCCTCGGCGTGGCCATCGTCACCACCCCCAAGGGCGTGATGACCGACCGCAAGGCGCGCCAGACCGGCGTCGGCGGCGAAGTCCTCTGCTACGTGGCTTAAAGGGGCAAACCGACATGTCACGCGTAGGAAAAATGCCCATCGCCGTGCCGCAAGGCGTGGACGTGGCGATCACGGGCGAACAGATCACCGTCAAGGGTGCCAACGGCACGCTCACGCGCAAGCTGCACCCGCTGGTGAACGTGAAGAACGACGCCGGCACCCTCACCTTCATCCCGGCCAGCGACAGTTCGGCCGCCGATTCGATGAGCGGCACGCTGCGGGCGCTGGTGGCCAACATGGTGAGCGGCGTCAGCAAGGGCTTCGAGCGCAAGCTCACGCTCGTGGGCGTCGGCTTCCGTGCCCAGGCGCAGGGGCAGAAGCTGAACCTGCAGATCGGCTACTCGCACCCGGTGGTCAAGGACATGCCTGCCGGCATCAAGGTGGCCACGCCGACGCAGACCGAGATCCTCATCTCGGGCCCCGACCGCCAGGTCGTCGGCCAGGTGGCGGCCGAGGTGCGTGCTTTCCGTCCCCCAGAGCCCTACAAGGGCAAGGGCATCCGCTACGCCAACGAGCGCGTGGTGCTGAAAGAGACGAAGAAGAAGTAAGGAGCACCGAGATGAGCCTGACCAAGAAACAACAACGCCTGCGCCGCTCGCGCCAGACGCGGGTGCGCATCGCGCTGCAGCAGACGGCCCGCCTGGCGGTGCACCGGTCCAACCTGCACATCTACGCCAGCATCATTTCCGACGACGGCGCCCGTGTGCTGGCCAGTGCCTCCACCGCCGAGAAGGAAGTGCGCGAGCAGTTGGGTGCGGCGGGCAAGGGCAGTAACACTGCCGCGGCCTCGATCATCGGCAAGCGCATCGCCGAGAAGGCCAAGGCCGCCGGCATCGAGAAGGTCGCGTTCGACCGCTCGGGCTTTGCTTACCACGGCCGCGTCAAGGCGCTGGCCGAGGCGGCGCGCGAAGCCGGCCTGCAGTTCTGACGGCGACGGCAAAGAAGGAAGATCAGCAATGGCAAAGTTCACTCCCCGCGCCCAGACCGAAGGCAATGAAGACGGCCTGAAGGAAAAGATGATCGCGGTCAATCGCGTCACCAAGGTCGTCAAGGGCGGGCGCACGCTCAGCTTCGCGGCGCTCACGGTGGTCGGCGACGGCGACGGCCGCATCGGCATGGGCAAGGGCAAGGCCAAGGAAGTGCCGGTGGCCGTGCAGAAGGCGATGGAAGCCGCGCGCCGCAACATGACCAAGGTCAGCCTGAAGAACGGCTCCATCCACCACAAGGTGGAAGGCGAGCACGGTGCGGCCCGGGTGCTGATGGCACCGGCCAAGCCGGGTGACGGCATCATCGCCGGCGGCCCGATGCGCGCAGTGTTCGAAGTCATGGGTGTCACCGACATCGTGGCCAAGAGCCTGGGCTCGTCCAATCCCTACAACATGGTCCGCGCCACGCTCGACGCGCTGCGCCGCTCGACGACGCCGGCCGCCGTGGCGGCCAAGCGCGGCAAGTCGGTCGAAGACCTCTTCAACTGAAGCGCTGGCGGAGAACACCGATGGCAGACAAAACTACCCTCACGGTCAAGCTCGTCAAGAGCGTGGCCGGCACGCGCCAGTCGCATCGCGACACCGTGCGCGGCCTGGGCCTGCGCAAGGTCAACAGCGAGCGCGTGCTGGAAGACACGCCTGCCGTGCGCGGCATGATCAACAAGGTTGCGTTCCTGGTGAAGGTGCTCTGATGGAACTGAACAAGATCAAGCCGGGCACCGGCTCCACGCATGCCAAGCGCCGTGTCGGCCGTGGCATCGGCTCGGGCCTGGGCAAGACCGCGGGCCGCGGCCACAAGGGGCAGAAGTCCCGTGCCGGCGGTTTCCACAAGGTCGGCTTCGAGGGTGGCCAGATGCCGCTGCAGCGCCGGCTGCCCAAGCGCGGTTTCAAGTCGGCGCAACTGAAGTACTGTGGCGAAGTGACGCTGACCGACCTGGAGCGCCTGGGCGCCGACGAGGTCGATCTGCTGACGCTCAAGGCTGCCGGCTTGGTGCGCCAGATCATCAAGCACGTCAAGGTCATCAAGTCGGGTGAACTGTCGCGCAAGGTGGTGCTCAAGGGCATCGCTGCAACGGCCGGCGCCAAGGCCGCCATCGAGTCCGCCGGCGGCGCTGTGGAGGTCGTCGAGGCGGCTGAAGCCAAGCCCGGCAAGCTTGTCCGCAAGGCCGGCAATGCCGCGACTGCCGCGGCAGGCAAGAACGCCTGAAGGAAAGCGCGCGCGTGGCTACTTCCGCGAACCAGCTGGCCAAGAGCGGCAAGTTCGGCGACCTGCGCAGGCGGGTCGTCTTCTTGCTGCTCGCGCTGGTGGTCTACCGTGTCGGGGCGCACATCCCCGTGCCCGGCATCGACCCGGTGGCGCTGCAGGAGCTCTTCAAGGGCCAGAGTGGCGGCATCCTGAACCTGTTCAACATGTTCAGCGGCGGTGCACTTTCGCGCTTCACCGTGTTCGCGCTCGGCATCATGCCGTACATCAGTGCGTCGATCATCATGCAGCTGATGACGCACGTGGTGCCTACGCTGGAAGCCTTGAAGAAGGAAGGCGAAGCCGGCCGTCGCAAGATCACGCAGTACACGCGCTACGGCACGCTGTTCCTGGCCATCTTCCAGAGCCTGGGTATCGCGCTGGCGCTCGAAGGGTCGCAGGGCCTGGTGCTCGCGCCCGGCTTCGGTTTCCGCATGACCGCGGTGGTCAGCCTGGTGGCCGGGACGATGTTCCTGATGTGGCTGGGCGAGCAGATCACCGAACGCGGCCTGGGCAACGGCATCTCGATCCTGATCTTCGCCGGCATCGTCGCCGGGC
>CAYJOA010000138.1:1009-11348 GCA_964371495.1 uncultured Rubrivivax sp. | reverse complement strand
GAGCGGCTTCTGCCGCGCGGACTCCTAGCCCGTGGATCGCGCGGCCGGCGGCGCAAAGCGCCGTGACGGCTTGGCCGCCTGGGCGTACAGCGGCTGCACCTTGGGCAGCTTGTCCTGGATGTCGCGGATGCGCGTCTCGCCCGCCGGGTGGGTGGACATGAACTCGGGCGGCGCGCCCTTGCTGGCGGCCAGCATCTTCTGCCACAGCGTCACGCTGGCGGTCGGGTCGTAGCCGGCGCGCGCCGCCAGGTCCATGCCGACGAGGTCGGCCTCGGTCTCGTCGTCGCGGCTGAAGCGCAGCGTCAACAACTGGCTGCCCATGTTCAGCATGGCGTCGCCGACGCCACCGAGCCCGAACAGGCTGGACAACAGCCCGGCGCCGATGCGCGTGGCCGCCGTCTTGGCCATGCGTTCACGGGCGTGCTCGCGCAAGGCGTGCGCGGCCTCGTGGCCCATGATGCTGGCGACCTCGTCGTCGTTGAGCTGCAGCTTCTGCAGGATACCGAAATAGAACGCGATCTTGCCGCCGGGCATGCAGAAGGCGTTGACCTGCGGGCTGCCGAGCAGGTTGACCTCCCATTGCCATTGCCGGGCACGGCTGTTCCACGGCAGGGCGTGCGGAATGATGCGCTGCGCGATGGCGCGCAGCCGCACCACCTGCGGGTGGTCGGCCGGGCCGAGGGCGCGCTTGGACGACGCCTCGCGCAGCATCTGCCGGTACTGTTGCGCGGCGGCCTCCTCCACCTGTTCGGCCGGCACCAGCTTGCTCATGCGCGAGGTCTTGCCGACGTCGGCCTGCAAGCCGTCCTGCGCCCACGCTGGCGCGACCAGCGCGGCCACGCCGCCGGCCGCCAGCAGCCCGGTGAACAGGCGCCGGGAGTGCAGCGCGCACAGGCAACAGCCGGGGTGGCCGGTGGGGGTCGGGGTCTCGGTGCTGGGCATGGTGGCATCAGACCCCGGCAGCGGTGCAGGGGTTCCGCGGCATTCTAGGAGCGCGCGACTCCGGCTTCGGCAAACAGCGCGTCGATGTCGGCGCCGCACCGCAGCCCCGACTCCGAAAAGTGCGGCCTTCGGCGGCGGTGCGTTGAACCGACGGGCATCAGGCGCCGCGGCAGCCGGATCGACGCCTGCAGCGCCGGCCGCCGATCAGCCGCTCGCACCCAGCCGCCGCGCCAGCTCGACCTTCGACGAAACGCCGAGCTTGGCGAAACTGCTGCGCAACTGGTTGCGCACCGTCGACGGCGACACGCCGAGCCGCTCGGCGATCGCGCGATAAGTCAGTCCCTGCGCATACAGGCCTGCGGCCTGGAACTCGCGCCCGCCCAGCTGCTTGGCAGCGCCGCCGGCACGCAGCGTCAGCAGCCAGAGGTCGCCCAGCGCCGCGCAATCGATGTCGACGCGCTTGCCTTCGAATCGTCCCTGCCCCAGCCTCGCAACCACCGCCGCGGGCATGGTCGATGCGGCCCAGTCGGGCCACTCGGCGCGCAGCAGTTGCGAGAACCCCGGACTGCAGTCGTGCAGCTTGCCGTCGCCTCCGCAAACCGCCATCGCCAAGCCCTGCGCCGCCGGCCTGGCCGTGGTCGCGAAGTGCCAGGTTCGGTTCAGATGCATCGACTCGACGAGGTGCGGTGTCAGCAGTTGCAGGCGACGCCGCTCCTCGTCGGAAAAGGGCCGCGCCCTCTCGGCGCGCCACAGGGAGATGACGGTTCGCAGTGCGAGGATCGGCTCGACGTGATGCGTACACAGTGCCCACTCGATGCCGTAACGGCGGGCGAAGCGCTGATACATCGGCATCTGCTGCCAGCCCTCGGCGGCGACCACGTCGGTGATGCGCAGCGCCGCGCCTGGGCTCGCCGCGCATCGCGCACGCAGGAAGTCCTGGTCGTGCCAGCCGTCCCGCCGGTACTCGTCGATCAGCGCGCGGGGCTGCCGGTACAGGTGGATCGAATCCCTGCCGTCAGGCAGGTCGCCGCTGGTCCGCCACAACGCGGAATCGAAGGCGACCACCTCGCGCAGTCGTTCCACCGCCCACCCCTGGAACCTGACCATCGGCACCGAGCGGCCGAACCGGTACAGGCCGACGATCAGCTCGTTGACGGCGGCCTGCGAGGCGCCCCATCGGTGGTTCGGCGCGGCAAGCTCCGCCGCGTCGCCGCGCGCATCCAACGCTGCCGCGTTGCGCTCAGGCGGCAACGGCGCGCTTGAATGCTTCATGTCGGCACACGGAACACAGGTACACACATGCCCTAGCGCCAGACTTGACGCGCCGAAGGACACAGCGGCCCCCGAGCGCTGATGCAAATGGCCCATCGGCGTGGCGACAGGGGCGAAGCTGCGACGACGGCAGCCGGTCGACTGCTGCTGAAACTTGAACTCCAGCCTCGGCAACAGGCAATGCGCCAACGGCGACCGGCACGGGATTCAATGGCACGAACGGCGGCCTGCCCATCGTCCAGGAGGCCGCCCGAACCTGGAACGGAATCGACCTGCTAGCCATCGGTTGATTCGATGGCATGGACCTTGCTGCACACACGCTCATCAATCCATTCGCCAGACTGGAGGGCATGATGAGACGTCTCGACGGTTTGATCAAGGCGATGCTTGTCGTTGCTGCATGCGCGCTTGAAACAGGCGCTGTGTTTGCCGCTGCCGTTCCGTTCGACTACGCGGTCCGGGCGAGAAGCACCCTGGCGACCGGAGGCAGCCCGATATCGGTCGTCGACCAAACCTACTTCGATGCAGCGACGACCGCGGTCGCGTCCGACTCCTTTGCCGACGTCTCGACCGGACGTGATTTCGACTTGGATGGATCGGCTCGACTTTCGACCGGCCAGTTGCGGGTGCAGAACCAGGGCACCGGCGGGCCTGGAGGGATTCAGTCAAACACGGTGACCTTCCTTTTCGCGGAGTTCCTGGAGACGTTTCGCTTCACTGGCGATTACTCGGGTACACCACTTCAATTGCCGTTCACGGCAAGGTTCGAAGGCACCTGGACCGGAGCGAACATTGCCTCGGGCTCGACCGATCCGACGGTGCAGCTGTTCACCTGGCTGTGGTTCACCGATGCGACGGCTAGCTTCACCCAGGACGACTGGCTGAACACGAGTGGCTTGTTCTTCGGCGGGGGTGAGATCCGCAAGCATGTCGATTCGATCACCGTCACCAATGACGGCACGCAGCGTCCCATCGTCATCGAGTACTCCGGCGTCCTGAATCTCTCAGGTGTCAACCCGCTGCTGCGCGCCTGGATGGGGCTCGAGGCAGACGTGAACAATGCCAGCGCAAACGGCTCATGGAACGCCGATTTCGCCAACACGGCTGCCTTGTCCTTCGACTTCACCGGGCTCGATGTGCGGTCGGCGTCCGGCCGGTTCCCGGGTGCGCAAGCGGTACCTGAGCCGTCGACGTTCGCCCTGCTCGGCCTCGGCCTCGCCGGTCTGGCGTTGTCGCTTCGCCGCGATCGCTGATCAGGAGTGAGGAGTGGTCAACTGCCGACTCTAGGTTCAATCGTCGGCCCGGCCCGCCATTGCCGGGTCGACCTCCAGCGCCCGCACCGGCGCGCGCAGCCACCACAGCATCACCAGCGCCGGCACCGCGACCACCGTGCTGACGATGAAGAAGGCCGGCCAGCCGATGCTCTCGGCCAGCACGCCGGCCAGCGGCCCGACCCAGACCCGGCCCACCGAGGCAAAGGCCGACAGCAGCGCGTACTGCGTCGCCGTGAAGCGCTGGTTGCACAGGCTCATCAGGAAGGCCACGAAGGCCGCGGTGCCCATGCCGCCGGACAGGTTCTCGAAAGCCACCACGAGCAGCAGGCCACCGTCCACCGGCGTCGGTGCCGCCAGCGCGACGAAGCCCCAGTCGAAAGCCGGCAGCACGGTGCCCGGGATGACGCCCTTGCCCGACACCGCCAGCCACCAGAAACCCAGGTTGCTGACCATCTGCAGCACGCCGTAGAACACGAGCGCGCGCCACAGGCCCAGCTTGAGCATCAGCGCGCCGCCGACCAGCGCGCCGCCGATCGTCAGCCACAGCCCGATGACCTTGTTGACGACGCCGACCTCGGCCGAGGTGTAGGCCATGCTCTTGAGCAGGAAGGCCGTCATCAGCGAGCCGGCAAAAGCGTCGCCCAGCTTGTAGAGCACGATGAAGAGCAGGAAGGCCGCCGCGCCGCGCTGGCTGAAGTAGCTGTTCAGTCCGCCCAGCAGGGTGTGAAAACGCGCCCGCCGCGCCGCCCACGCCGCCAGCGGCAGCGTGAAGGCGATGCCCAGCAGCAGCGCCGCCAGGTCGACCCAGCGCTTCTGCAGCGGCGCCGGCATCGCGCTGCCTTCGAGCAGCGGCCCGACCAGCGCCTGCGCCACGCCCGGCCCGTAGCGGTCGCTCAGCCAGACCCCCACCGCCACCGCGGCCAGCACGGCGGCAAAACCGAGCAGGTCGTTGCGCGCCGGCGGCGGCCGCACGGCCAGCGCCGGCAGCCGCGGCAGCAGCAGCGCCGACAGCACCGCCGCACCGGCCATCAGCCCGGCCATGAAGCGGTAGACCTCGGGCCAGGACCAGCCGGCGCCCTGCGTGGCGTCGGTCCAGATGAGCGCGATGCCGCCCGACAGGATCATCGCCAGCCGGTAGCCCATGACGCCCAGCGAAGCCCCCATGCCGCGCTCGGCGCTGGGCAGCAGGTCGGTGCGGTAAGCGTCGATGACGACGTCCTGCGACGCCGACACGAAGGCCACCGCGACGGCCAGCAGCGCGAAGACGCGGATGGCGTCCTGGGGCGAGGTCGACGACAGCGCCAGCAGCACGCCGGCCAGCGCCAGCTGCGCCAGCACCAGCCAGCCGCGGCGGCGGCCCAGCCAGGGCAGCTCGAAGCGGTCCATCAGCGGCGCCCACAGGAACTTGAAGGTGTAGGGCAGTCCCACCAGGCTGAGGAAGCCGATGGTCGCCAGGTCGATGCCCTCGACCGTGAGCCAGGCCTGCATCGCCTGCCCGGTCAGCGCCAGCGGCAGCCCAGAGGCAAAACCGAGCAGCGTGACGACGAACAGGCGGTGCAGCGCGGCCAGGCGGGTGCGTGTGGGCATCGCGGGCATTCTAGGCAGCGGCCTGCGCAGGCCGCCCCTGCGCGCCCGCAGTGGGCAGGCGCAGCCGTGTTCCGCTGTGGCGGGCCGCGCGAGGCGGGCGCGCCGCGCCCGCGGCCCTCTCAGCCGCCGCCGGACGCCTGCGTCGGCGGCGCCCCGGCTGGCAAGGCCCCGGGGTGCTGGCGGTAGATCGACTCGGCCAGCGCCAGCAGCGTGGCCTTGGGCAGGGCCCCGACGAGCGCGTAACCGGCGCCCGCCTCGACCCAGTAGAACATGCCCAGGTCGCCTTGCTGCTCGTAGCGGAAGGCGGCGGCGGCGCCGGCTTCCGGCTTGCGCAGGTAGACGGTGACACGCAGGCCCTGCCCGTCCTGGTACATCAGCTGCGCGCTCTTGCCCGCGCCGTCGGGCAGCAGGCGGCCGCCGACGAGTTCGAAGCCGTGCTCGCGCAGGTCGAACAGCTTCACCGGCACGTCGATGCGCCGCGTCAGCCAGCGTGCCAGGTGTTCTTCCTGGGCCTTGACCTCCACCGCGTGCCGCGGCTCGGGCACGTAGACGCTGTGCGCGTAGGCCGCGCGCTGCACCCAGCCCTGCGGCGCGGCGGCCAGCTGTGGCGCGCCACCTTGGCGCTGCCACTGCCAGACCGCGCCGCCGCCGGCCAGCGCGCCGGTCAGCAGCAGGCCGGCAGCCGCGGCGGCCAGCGCCCAGCGCGGCGGGCCGGCGCGCCGCATGACCAGGTCGCTGAGCGCAGCGGGCACGGGCTCGTCCAGGGTTGGACGCAGGGCAGCGCGCAGCTCGTCGCGGTCGGCCGCCCAGCGGCGCACGCGCGCGGCGTCCTCCGGGTGCGCATCGAGCCAGGCCTGGATGCGCGCGGCGTCGGCCGGGGCCGTTTCGCCGTCGACCCAGGCGCTGAGTTCCTCGTCGGTGAAACGCCGTTCAGCCATCTTCAGACCACCCGTCGCAGCACCGGCACCGGTGCAGCCTCTTTGGCGGCGCCGCCGTCCAAGAGCCGCCGCATCGTGGCGCGCGCGCGGCACACGCGCGACATCACCGTGCCCACCGGGATGGCCAGCACTTCGGCCACCTCGGCGTAACTGAGCTGCTCCACGCACACCAGCAGCAGCGGCTCGCGCTGCTCGGGCGACAGCCGTGCCAGTGCCAGCTTCAGGTCGATGCGCAGGCCGACGTCGGTGCCAGGATCACCACCGCCGGCGTCCTGCACACGCTGCAGTTCTTCGGGGTCGGTGACGCTCAGCCGGGCGTCGCGGCGCAGCGTGTCGAGGTGCGCGTTGTGGGCGATGGACAGCAGCCACACGCCCATCTCGCGCCGCGGGTCGAACTGCTGCCAGTGCGTCAGCGCGCGTTCCAGGGCCTGTTGCGCCAGATCGTCGGCGCGCGTGGCGTCGAAACTCAGCGAACGCGCATAACGGCGCAGGCGCGGAATCGAAGCCAGCAGTTGGCGGCGAAAGGCGGGCGGGGCATCCACAGCGGGCTTACGTCAGGCCAGCCCGCATTATTCCGCCCCCTGCGGGGGCGCGCTCAGCGGCCGAGCATCGTCCAGCTGCCGAGCCGGTGGTGGACAGGCTGCGTTTCGGCCCACAGGGCCAGGCGTTCCAGCCAGCCCATGGGTAGTGCGGACGAGGAGGCTGGCGCCAGGGCAGCCTGCTGCCGCGGCGCTGCAGTCGGCCGGGCGCGGGCAGGAACGGGCATCGCAGTCGGGGAAAAGCTGATGGCGCTCATGCGTAGCTCCTGGGTAAGCGCGGGTTAACGCGAGTGAAAGCACTGTAGGTCATTGCGACTTTGCAGAAAAGTGGTCTGTGCGCACATGAAAGCTGCAAAAATGCAGCTATTGATCGACTACAAGGAGCCGACGGTGCCCGATCTCGACTGGAGCGATCTGCGTCACGCGCTGGCCATCGGACGCGCCGGCACCCTGGCCGGGGCAGCACGGCAGCTCGGCGTCAACGCCACCACGGTGCAGCGGCGGCTCGATGCACTGGAGTCACGACTCGGCGCCCGCTTGTTCGACCGCTCCCGCAGCGGTTACCAGCCGACCGAAGCCGGCGCGGCGATGCTGGAGCAGGCCCGGCGCATGGCCGACCAGGCCGACGAGATCGAGCGCCGCGTGCTCGGCCGCGACCGCGAGCTCACCGGGCCGCTGCGCGTGGCCACCGCCTTCGTGGTGATGGAGCACCTGCTGCCGCAGCCGCTGGCCGACTTCGCGCGCGCCTACCCCGGCATCGAGGTCGAAGTGGTCGAGAACGCCATCCTGGTCGACCTGTCGCGCCGGCACACCGACGACTCGAGCGACTGGACGCGCAAGGAAGCCGACGTCGCGCTGCGCCTGTCGGCCAATGTCGCCGAGCACCTGGTGGGCCGACAACTCGGCATGACGCAATGCCGCGTCTACGCACTGCGCGGTGCGCCCGGGCTGCCGCAGGCGGTGACGCCGCTGCCGCTGCTGCTGCGCGACGCGCCGTGGGTGGCTTTCGAGCGCGACGCCACGCAGCGTGTCTACGACCGCTGGATGCGCATCCATCTCGACCGCCCCGAAGTGCGGGTGCGCGTGCGCGTGGACATTTTCAACGCCGCGGCGGCCGTGCTGCGCACCGGCGTCGGCATCGGCGTGCTGCCGACGTTCATGGAGGCGCAGCATCCGACGCTGGTGGCCGTGTCCGAGCCGCTGCCCGAGCTCGCCGTGCCGGTGTGGATGCTGACCCACCCCGACCTGCGACAGACGGCACGCGTGCGCGCCTTCATGCAGTTCGTCGGCGACGCCGTGGCCGCGCGTCTGGCCGAGTCGCCGGCCGTTTGACGTCGCCGGCCCGCGTTCGCCCCTTGAGTCGCCGCGGCGTGCCCCCACGTCGAACTCATGAGTACAGACACCCTGCATCTTGCCTGCCCGGCTTGTGGCGCCACCAACCGACTGCCCGCCGCGCGCATCGACGAAGCACCCACCTGCGGCCGCTGCGGCAAGGCCTTGCTGCAGGGCCAGCCGCTGGAACTGACGGACGGCAACTTTGCCGCCGTCGTGGCTGCCACGCAGCTGCCGGTGCTGGTGGATTTCTGGGCGCCGTGGTGCGGCCCCTGCCGTGCCATGGCGCCGGCCTTCGAGCAGGCCGCTCGCCAGCTGGCCGGGCGGGCGCTGCTGGTCAAGGTCAACAGCGACGACAACCCCGGGCTGTCGCAGCGCTACGGCATCCGCAGCATCCCGACGCTGGTGCGGCTGGACGGCGGGCGTGAATCGCAGCGGCAGGCAGGCGCGGTGCCGGCGGCCACGATCGTCGCCATGGCCGCCGGCTGAGAACCTGCCGCGCCCGGCCGGCGGCGTTCAGCGCACCGCTTCCAGCGTCAGCAGCGCGGCGCCGAAGGCATCCGAACAGCTCGGCGCGCCGACCCGGCCGCAGGCCGCCGCCGGGGTGCCGTTGCCCAGCACCGACTGCAACCGCGTGCGCCCCGCCTCGTCGAGCAGGGTCTTCATGAACGGCCCGGCTTTCTGGCGGCCGAGGCCGCCGAGGTCGCGCGGTGCGTCGGTGACCATCACGAGCAGCGTCTCGGTGCCGGGCGGCCCGCCGGCGACGATCTCCCAGCCCGCGCCCGGCAGGCTGACGCGCCGGCCCGCCTGCACGCGGTTGTCGGTGGCCAGATCGTTGGGGTAGAGCAGGTACAGGCTGCGGCCGTCGGAGCCGGCCAGCGCCACGTAGAGATGGCCGTCGCGTTGTGGCGTGATGTCCAGCTGCAAGGCATCCACGCCGATGCGCAGGCGCGGCTGGCGCACGCTGGCGACGACGCCGCGCGTGCCGTCGCGCTGGCCGTGCAGCTCGGCAAGGATCTCGCTGGGTCGGGCGGCGGCAGGCAGCGGCGCCATCGCGCCCGGGCCCGGGCCCAGCCAGGCCGGCACGAAGGCCGGGTTGCCCGCCACCGTGAGGGTCTGGCCCAGGATGCCGGGCTGCCCGGCCAGTGCCTGGTTCATCTTCGCCTGCGCGCAGCGTGTCACCTCGTCCACCGTGATGGCGCCGCTGCCGTCGAGGTCGCGCGCCTCGCCGAGCAGGCAGTCGCGCCAGGCCACGGTGGCAAACCCACCGTGGGCGCTGCTGTCGAAGCTGAGCTCGTCGGGCGCACTCGCCGCGACGTGCACGACGTTCTGCGGCAAGGCCTGCCGCTGCTGCAGCGCCCCGGCCAGGCTGCGCGGCCGAAAGTTGCTGGCTTGGGCACAGCGCTCGCTGCTGCCGGCGCGGGTGAACTTGGGCACCAGGGTTTCGGCGCCCCCGCTTAGCGAGCGCGTGCGCAGCGGCAGACCCGAGACACCGCCGGAGAAACACGCGTCGTAGAACACCAGCATCTTGTCACTGCGCCGGGCCAGCGGCGCCAGCGACGCGCCGAGTACCGTGTTGGTGAGCACCTGGCCATCGGCCGCGAGCAGGCCTTCGCTGCAGGCGCCGGAGGGGCCGCGGTCCGAAGTCGTTTCCTCGTACCAGCGCGTGCCGTGGCCCGAGTAGTAGATGAAGACACGGTCGCCGTCGGCCACGCGCGACTGCAACGCTTCGATCTCGTCGAGGATGCGCGCGGCCGTAGCCTGCTTGTCGCGCAGCAGCGTGACCTGGGCGTCGGGAACGGCCATCGCGCGCGCCATGCGGCGGGCACTGGCCACGTCGTGCATGATGCCGCGCAGGGCCGGCACCTCGGGGTCGGCGTATTCGCCGATGCCGATGATCAGCGCGTGGCGGGTCTGGCGCTCGGCCGGCAGCGGCTGCGCGCCGGCGCCGGCGACCAGACCCTGCAGCAGGCCCAGCACCCCGGCCAGGGCGAGAGCCCGCGCCGGGGCCGGCCCGGCCTTCATTCGACCGTCACCACACGCACGCGCCGGTTCTCGCTGGCCAGCGGGTCCAGCGCATTCACCGGCTCGGCGGCGCCCTTGCCCACGGCCTTCAGACGCGACGGGCTCACGCCCAGCGCCACCAGGTACAGGCGCACCTCTTCGGCACGCTGCTGCGACAGGCGCTGGTTGAGCGCCGGCGCGCCGCGGGCGTCGGTGTGACCTTCGATCACGAAGCGCTTCGCACGCAACTCGGGGCTGAGCATCGCGGCCACCAGGTTGCCCAGCACGGCTCCGCTCTCGGGCCGCACCTGGGTCGAATTGGGCTCGAACAGGATCGCCAGCGACAGGCCGGGCCGCGGCTCGGCCACGGCGGCGGTGGCCTCGGGCGGCGCGCCGCCGGCGCCCTGGCGCGGCTGCGGGGGGCCCACGTTTGGCGGGCCCCCCCCCGGGG
>CAYJOA010000138.1:0-999 GCA_964371495.1 uncultured Rubrivivax sp. | reverse complement strand
CGACCAGGTTGCGCGTGCCGCCGCCGGTCGCCGGCTGCAGCGCTTCGATCATGGCGGCGGTGTCGGGCGCGCCGGCCGGCGCCGGCCCGGCGGCGGCGGCGCCCGTCGCGGCCAATGCGGCCACGGTCACGAGCAAGGGAAGCACGAGCTTGGCATTCATGTCGGGGCCTCGTTGGCTGAACCGTCTGGCGGCGGGCGGGGCGGGCGCTCCGCCGCGCGGGCGTAGTGTGCCGAAGGATCGCTCGCGCCGGCGGTGGCGCGGCCTCGGAATTCATGCCCAAGGTGGCAGCGGCGCGCCGGATTCACGGCCGGGCTTGATCGGCGGCGGCAAAAGCGTGCAAGATCCACAATCCCTCATCGCAGCCGGCCGCCCAGGCCCCAGGAGTCACCCGCCATGCACACCACCGCCCGCACCACGACCGCCTTGATGGCCCTGCTGCTGGCTGCCGGCAGCACCCTGGCGCAGGAAAAGGTGATGCGCGAAGGCCAGGTCACCGAGAAGGCGTTGATCGACGCGCTGTCGTCGCCGGCGGCCGGCCCGGATGCCGCCGCCTCGGCCGCCGACGGCCCGATGCGCATGCGCAGCTTCCGCCCCGGGGTGCGCCCGGCCGTGGCGGCGGCTGGCACCGCAGCGGCCGCGGCGCAACCGGGCAAGGCGTCGATCCTGGTCACCTTCGTCACCGATTCGGCCGACCTCACGGCGCGCGCCAGGAGCGCGCTCGACGTGCTGGCCGGCGCCATGAAGTCGGACCGGCTGGCGAGCACGCGTTTCACCATCGAAGGCCATGCCGACCCGCGCGGCAACGACGAGCACAACCTCAAGCTCAGCCAGGCGCGCGCCGAAGCCGTGCGCAGCTACCTGCTGAGCCAGCACGGCCTGGCGGCCGAGCGTGTCAACGCGGTCGGCAAGGGTTCGAGCGCGCTCATGAACCCCAGCGACCCGGCGGCACCCGAGAACCGGCGCGTGACGATCGTCGCCCAGCCGGGCTAGGCGCCTAG
>CAYJOA010000137.1:0-11478 GCA_964371495.1 uncultured Rubrivivax sp. | reverse complement strand
GCAGGCCGGCCACGGTGGCACCGTGCGCCAGCATGTCACGTCGGGTTTGCATCAGAATGCCTCCTGGTCTGGATCGGTCGATCTTGGCGCGCTGCGTTGCCTGAGCGGGGGGCTGCCGCCTCTGAACCGATGCCCGGATGACAACGCCCCAGGTCATCCTGAATGATTCAGTGCCATCACCGTACTACCCAGATGGGCTATCCAGCATCCCCCGTTGCGGGAATAGACGCCTGCGGGGTCGAAAGACGCTAATCCACGGGCTGCAGGCGCCACCCGACGCCACGGAGACAAGCATGCAATTCGACAAGGAATTCGACGCCTCGGGCCTGGCCTGCCCGCTGCCGATCGTGAAGACGAAGAAGGCCCTGGCCGACATGGCTTCGGGCAAGGTGCTCAAGGTCGTGGCCACCGACCCGGGCTCCGTGTGCGACATGGAGGCGTTTGCCGAGCAGACCGGCAACGCGCTGCTCGAGTCGGGTACCGAGAACAGCAAGTACGTCTTCTTTCTGAAGAAGGCCTGAGCCGCCGCGCTCGTCACCACCGGAGCCCACATGGCTGCTAAGAAGATGGCGATCATCGCCACCAAGGGTGCGCTGGACATGGCCTACCCGCCGCTGATCCTGGCCTCGACCGCCGCCGCGCTGGGCTGGGAGGTGCAGATCTTCTTCACCTTCTACGGCCTGCAGCTGCTGCGCAAGGACCTGAGCGGCATCGCCATCAGCCCCATCGGCAACCCCGCGATGCCGATGCCGGTACCGATGCCGGTGGTGGTGTCGATGCTGCCGGGCATGCAGGCCATGGCGACGTCGATGATGAAGGCCAAGATGAAGAAGAAGGGCGTGGCCTCGCTGGAGGAACTGCGCTCGCTGTGCCAGGAAGCCGAGGTCAAGTTCATCGCCTGCCAGATGACGGTCGACCTGTTCGAGTTCTCCAAGAGCGACTTCATCGACGGCATCGAGTACGGTGGCGCGGCGACCTTCATGAAGTTCGCCGGCGAAACCGACGTCTGCCTGTTCATCTGAGGCAGCGCCGCCAGCGGCCGCGGCCACGTTCCGCTGCCTGGCGCGCCTGAGGAGACTGCATGGAAGCATCGGCGGCCGCGATCGGCACGCTCGTGGTGGGCGGCGGCTTCGTGCTGGCCTTCGTCTTCGGCCTCGTCGCGGCGAAGTCCAATTTCTGCACCATGGGCGCGCTGTCCGACATCGTGAACATGGGGCACTGGGGCCGCCTGCGCATGTGGCTGCTGGCCATCGCGGTGGCGATCGTCGGCACCAGCCTGCTGGCCTACACCGGCCAGGTGGATCTCACGAAATCGGTGCCGCAGCGGCCCTTGCTGCCGTGGCTGTCGCTGGCGGTCGGCGGCCTGCTCTTCGGCGTCGGCATGACGCTGGCCGGCGGCTGCGCCAACAAGAACCTGGTGCGACTGGGCGGCGGCAGCGTGCGCTCGCTGGTCGTGCTGGTGTTCATGGGCATTGCCTCGTACATGACGCTCAAGGGCCTGTTCGGGCAGTGGCGCGCGGGCTTGCTCGACCCGGTGAACATCAACCTCGGCGAGCGCGGCTGGTCCGACCAGGGACTGGCCACGGCCTTGGCCAGATTCGCCGGCATCGACGCCAAGGCGGCGCTGCTGGTCATGTCGGCCGTCTGCGTGCTGGGCCTGCTCGCCTTCGTCTTCAAGGACCGGCGTTTCCGCGCCAACACGGTGCAGATCGCAGGCGGCCTGGTGCTGGGCGCGCTCGTCGCGGCCGGCTGGTACGTCACCGGCCATCTGGGCTACGGCGAAAACCCCGAGACACTGGAGACCGTCTACTTCGCCACCAACACGCGCACGCTCGAGTCCTTGAGCTTCGTGGCGCCGCTGGCCTACACGCTCGAGCTGCTGATGCTGTGGACCGACAAGTCGCTGCACCTCAGCTTCGGCATCGCCAGCGTGCTGGGCGTCGTCGCCGGCTCGGCGGCCTATGCGCTGGCCACGCGCAGCTTCCGCTGGGAAGGCTTCGCATCGATGACCGACCTGCGCAACCAACTCGTCGGCGCCATGCTGATGGGCTTCGGCGGCGTCACTGCGCTGGGTTGCACGATCGGCCAAGGGCTGTCGGGGCTGGCGACGCTGGCCATCGGCTCGTTCATCGCCGTCGCCGGCATCGTGGCCGGGTCGGTGGCGACATTGAAATACATCCTCTGGAAAATGGAGCAAGAATGATGAACAAGCTGCTGTTGACTGCCCTGCTGACGGCCACGCTGGCGGGTTGCGTTTCGGCGCCGCCGGCGGACATGAGCTGGGTGCCCCAGGCGCGCAGCGTGTCGACCGCCGTGCCACCCAAGCTGCTGGCCGTGCTGCAGGCGGAGATCGCCCGCGGCGGCCCCGAGGGCGCCATCGCGGCCTGCCGCGACCAGGCGCCGGCGATGGCGCGCGCGGCGTCCGAGCAGACCGGCTGGACGGTGCGCCGCGTCAGCCTGCGCAACCGCAACCCGAAGGCCGTTCCCGACGCCTGGGAGCGCGCCGCGCTGGAAGACTTCGACCGCCGCGCCGCCGCCAAGGAGTCGGCGGCGACGCTGGAACGCGCCGAGGTCACGATGGAGAACGGCAAGCCCGTCCAGCGTTACATGCGCGCGCTGCCGACGCTGCCGCTGTGCACGCAGTGCCACGGCGCGGCCGACAAGCTGAGCCCGGCGGTGACGGCACGGCTGAAGGCGCTCTACCCCGACGACCGCGCCACCGGCTACGCCGTCGGCGACATCCGCGGCGCGATGACGCTGCGCCGGCCCGTTCCCAACTGAGGCCGCGGGGGCCCTCACCCCAGCCCTCTCCTGCAGGTGGGAGAGGGAGCGAATGCCGCTGCACGAAGCGCGCTCAGCCCGGATACACCGCCTCGGCCGACATGAGCAGCTGCGCCGCCGCCTCTGCGCCCTCGCGGGCGGGGCGCGCCAGGGCCTGCTGCGCCAGGCGCGCTAAATGCGCGTGCCCGCCGGCGAGGGCGCGCCGCATTGCCGAGCCGCCGTCGCCCCGCCGCCACTGCGTGTAAGCGCCCGCCAGCGACGGAAATAGCAGCTCGCGCACACCGTCGTAGTTGGCAAACCAGACATGGATCGATGCGTCTGCCCGGCGCTCCAGCAACGCCGGCAGGGTGACCCCGAAGTCCGCCAGGTGGTCGCGCACGGCGCGGGCGTAGAGATCGGCACGGCGCGTCGGCAGAGCCAGCCGCAGCGCCACCCAGTCGGGGTCCAGGGCCAGGCCGGCGCGCCATTCGCCGAGCTCGTGCAGCACCAGCACCTCGCTCTGTTCGTCGAGCCAGCGCGGCAGGGCGGCGTCGAAGTCGCGCTCCATCCCGTAGGCCTGCACGGCGGCATGGAAGGCGCTGCCCTCGGGTCGACGCAGCGACCAGGCCTCGAACTTTTCCCAGCACCAGCGCGCGAGCGACTCGCGGCGCAGCACGATCGCAGGTGCTTGGCCGGCGCGGTCCAGTGCCGCCGGCGGTGCCAGCAGGCCGCGCGCCAGTTCGCGCCCGCCGGTGAGCACCTGCAGGCCGTCGCGCCGGCTCCGGTCGTGCTCCTCGGCCAGGAAGAACAGCGGCCGCTCGGCAGCCGCCAGGCCGGCGCCGTAGAGCAGGCCCGCCGGCCGCAGGCAGGCGTTGACGGCATCGGCGTCGAAAGGATCCAGCGCGCCGGCCGGCCCGCAGGGCAGCGGCACGAAGGGCTGGTCTTCGAGCGCCGACCACAGCGCCTCGCGCTCGGCGATCCAGGCACCGACCTCGTCGCGCGCCAGCGCGGCGCCGAAAGGCAGGCCGCGCTCCCAGCGATGGAACTCGCGCATCTGCAGCAGATAGATGCACAGCGTCATGTCGGCGGCGTGGCGCGCATCGGCGATGTGGCAGTTGGTCTGCACGGCCTCGGCCAAGCCGGGCGGCGCGGTACGGCTCACGTCCGGCCCCGGCGCGGCACCCGGCGCCGTGCTGCGACGCTCATCCGCGCGCCCGGCCGCGCCTGGGCGGCTGCCATGCCGCCAGCGCGTCGACCAGTGCTGCCCACGGCAACTCGGTCAGGCTGCCATGGCGTTCGTGCGCGATGCCGACCAGACGATGCACGTCGCGCTCGGCACCGCCCAACACCTGCTGCAGCGCGGTGAGACCGCCGCATTGCAGGCGCAGCGCCTGCATGTGGATCAGCGGCCGGCCGGGGGCTGGCAGGCGCAGCGCGAAACGTGCGCGCTCGTGCAGCAAGGCGGCCAGCGTGCCGCAGTTGGTGCGCGCCACCGGCGACGGGCACTCCACCAGCACGCGCTCGGCGACGGCGCGGCGCTGCGCCAGCTCGCAACCGGCGGTGTGCGACAGCAGCGCCTTGGCGAAGACGCAGGCCTGGTCGCTGTCGCAGCACAGCGAGGGCGGCGGCGCTTCGTCCACGGTGCCGCCGCCTACTCGTCGCCGGTCGGCCCGGCTTCGCGCACCTGGCTCAGCAGGTCCTCGGCGGTGAGCTGGTTGTCGGCGAACATGACCTTGATGCGCACCTGCGCGCCCGCCGGCTGTGCCGAGCGCAGCGCCTTGGCCTGCGCCGAGGCATCCTTGAAGGCCTCGAATTCGGCCAGCTTGCGCAGCAGCCCCAGCGGTTCGACGGCAAAGACGTAGTAGGGCATGGGCTGCTTCAGATGTAGAACTTGCTCAGCCGGCGCCGCCCGGGCACCGCCTTCTGGATGATGACGCCGCGCACCGCTGCCAGGTCGGGCAGCGGCAGGTCGGCAAGGTCGGCGCGCGCCGGGTTGAGGGCCAGCAGGGCCCAGCCGTCGCCGCGCCGGCGCAGCTGGCGGAAGATCCACTCGCCGCCCAGTTGGGCGAGCACGAAGGAGCCTTCCTTGAGCGCGCCGTCGGGCTCGATGATGATGATCTCGCCGGCCTTGAACTCGGGCGCCATCTCGTCGCCGAGCACGCGCAGCGCAAAAGACTCGGCGCCGCTGCATGCGCCGCCGCCGTCCGCCTCGTCCACGGCTTCGGGCAGCGCGGCGCCGCCCTGGCGGGAGCAACTCATTCGACCACCTCGGCGTGTATCTGCGACGCCGGCACGCCTGCCGCGGCCAGCTCGGCGCGCAAGGTGTCGACGAAGGCGACCGGGCCGGCGACGTAGAACACGCAGTCGATGTCGAACAGGTCGGCCCGCATCGCCGCGGCCATCTGGCTGGCGCCGGTGGCCGCGTCATCGTGGGTCGACAGCGTGTACTCGAAGGGATCGAGCGCTTCGGACCAGGCACGGCACTGGTTGGCCATGAAGTGGCCGTCGGGGCGCGTGGCCAGCCAGAACAGCGAGATCGATGGCGCGGCGTCGACCGACAAGGCGTGCTCGATCAGGCTTTGCGCCGGCGCAAAACCGGTGTCGCAGGCCCCGAAGACGAGCGGGTGCGCATCTTCGGTGAGCACGAAGTCGCCGCCCGGGCCCCACACGGTGACGGCAGCGCCGGGCTTGAGTTCACCGCCGAACAGGCGCGTCGCGAACGGGTCGGCGGCGTCGCGCGCGATGTAGAAGATGAGGTTGCGGTCGTCGCAGGGGCAGCTGGCGATCGAGTACTGGGCGTGCACGTCCGCGCCTTCGGCCAGGCCGAGCGTGACCCACTGCCCGGCCAGGAAACGCAGCCGGTGGCTGCGCGGCGTCTGCAGGTGCAGCAGCAGCGTGTCGGGGGCCAGCGGGCGCAGCGCGCGCACGGTGGTCACGAGCTGCTGCTGCGGGATGTCGGCCGGGCCGCTGGCTTCCAGCGTCTCCAGCGTGATCTCGCTGCTGGCCGCGGTGTGCGCGCAGGCCAGCACGTAGCCCTGCGCACGCTCGTTCTCGGACAGCGGGTAGTCGGTGGCCATCGTGCGCACCACCTGGCCGGAGGTCACGCGCACCTTGCACATGCCGCAGGTGCCGTTGCCGCAGCCGTAGTTGAGCTTGAGGCCGGCACGCATGCCGGCCTGCAGCAGCGTGTTGCGCCCTTCCACCGCGAACTGGTGTCCGCTGGGGCGCAGCGTGACCTGCGCCGAAACCACCTTGAGCATGTCGTCCATCACGTCCAGCACATCGACCGGTTCAGTGGCCAGCGCCCGCGCCAGCCCGTCGTTCAGCTGGCGTTGCAATGCGAGCAGCCGGGGATCGGAGCCGCCCGCCTCGGCGTTGAGGTGGCGCAGCTGTTCGCGCAGGGCAACCACCAGCGCGTGGTAACGCTGCAGGTGGCGCTGCACGTCGGCCAGTTCCTGGCTCTGGCGGAACAGCCGCTGCGCCAGCACCTCCTGGCTGGGCAGCAGCCGCTCGCGCACGCGGCGACCGAAGGCCTCTTCGCGGATCTGCGCCACGCGCTCGTACATGCCCGACGCTTCCAGCTCGGTCTGCGGGTACAGCCTGAGCAGGGCCTCGGTGGAGACCAGCCCGTCGGCAAGCTCGATCTCGCCCGAACGCACGCGCTGCTGCAGCACGCCACGCGGCACGCCGACCAGCTGCGCGGCGCGCCAGACGGTTACCCATTGGGCCATGCGCAATCCCGAGTCATCGCCATGGCGAATCCGACAGCGCGACGCGGTCGAGGAAGCGGGCGCGGTACAGCAGGCGTGGCTGCGCCGGGTCGTCGTCGAAGCCGCTGCGCTCGTGCAGCACGTTGTGGCCGACCAGTCCCATGCCCGCCTCGAGCCGGGTGCGCAGGATCCACGGCGTGTCGCCGGCCAGCAGCGCCTCCAGCGCGGCCACGGCGGCGCGCGTGGCCGCGTCGGCCTTCCATTCGATGCTGCGCGTGCGCGCGGTGTAGCGCATGTGCAGGCTACCGTCGTCGTCGACGGCGAACACCGGGCCGGACTGCGCCGGGCGCGCCTGGCCGTCGTCGTCGGCACGCGCCGGGATCGTCATCGCGTCGGGCTGCATCAGCGCCCGCACGTGGCCGGGCGAGGCGTCGCGCAGCGCGATGTAGGCCAGTTCGTGGTCGAGCAGGCCGCTGCTGCCGCCGCTGGCCGCCGGCCGCACGCAGTGCAGGATCATGCCGCGGATGCGGCGCCCGGACGGGTGGTAGTAGCCGTCGGTGTGCCAGCGGATCGCGCGGTCGGTATAGGGGATGAAGCCGCCACGGCCGTCGGTCTGCGCCGACACCGTGATCTGCGAAATGCCGTCCTCGTCGGCCAGCCAGTTGGCGTCGAGACGGCGCAGGCCGAGCTGGGCGCCCAGCGCGCGCGGCAGCTCCTTGTCCTCGTCGACCACGGGGGACCGGTACAGGGCCATGTTGGCGCGCTGGATGCGGTCGAGCAGCGCCGCCCGCTCGGCGGCGTTGAGCGCGCGCGGGTCGGTCACGTCCACGGTCAGCGCCGCGACGCTGGCCGGCCGCTGCACCAGCTTCCAGGCGCGCCAGCGCTGGTAGCTGGCGTCGTCGTCGAGGTCGAACGGGCTGGCCTGGCCGGCCACCGGGGGTGATGCAAGCACGGTGTCCATGCGATTATTCGCCGCTCAGGGTGGAGCGCCGAGCACGCCGCGGCGTCGGGTCGAACAGGTCGCGCATCGAGCGCTGCACGATGCCCATGGCCTCGGGCGCCTCGGCCGCCATCACCTGCTCGATGACCCAGCGGCGGTCCTTCTCGGGCAGCGTCGGCTCGAGCCGGCTGCCGAGGTAGCGCACGAAGGCGAAGTCGGGGTGGAAACCGCCGTCGTCGTCGGGCGCCTTGGGGTCGGCGCCGAATTCGGCGTAGTGCTGGGTGACCTCGTTGACCATGTCGATGAAGGTGTCGGCATGGCTGGCCGCGCCGGCCGCTGCGGGGCCCAGCAGGTCGTCCTCGTTCTCCTGCAGCGTGCGCGCCAGGTGGCGCACCAGCGCCACCGTGAATTCGCTGCGCGCCGCGGCGTCCAGCCGGGCATGGGCGATGCGGTCGGTGACGGCGACCAGGAACACCAGCACCTCGCGCATGAAGGCGAAGTAGGGCACACCGGCGTCGATGTCGAACTGCGCGCCGCGCATGCGCTTGAGCATGCTCTGCGCCACGCGCCAGACGATGAAGGCCATGGCGCTGGCATGGTCGGCCGGCGTCTTGGCGGCCCCCGGCTTGAACCAGTGGCTCTTGATGCGCATCGCCGGCGTCGACATTCAGGCTCCCGTGGCGCCGAAGTCGCCAAGCAGACGCCGCGGATCCGGCTTTGCCGGTCCGCCAGCGGCGCCCCCCTGGGGGGGAGCGCCGAAGGCGCTACGGGGGGGGGCCATCAATACCCCCCCTTGCCCAGAGGCTGCGGCAGGCCGGCGACCTTGGCGCCCTGCTTGGCGGGCCCGAGCGGGAACAGGTCGTACAGCGCCTTGCTGTCGCAGCCCGGGATGAGCTCGGCCATGCCCTTGAGCATGTTGCGGAAATTGGGCGTGTGTCCGTGTTCGCGGTATTCGTCGCGCAGGTACTGGACGACCTTCCAGTGGTCGTCGCCGAGCGTGATGCCCTCGGCGGCGGCGATCACGCGCACCGCCTCGTCGCTGTAGTCGGGTTCCAGCAGGTAGCCCTGGTCATCGGTTTCCAGTCCGGTGCCGTTGACGACATAGCCCATCGTTGGTATCTCCTTCGGGTTGCAATCAGGATTCAGGCGCCCACCGCCACGGCCGACTTGTGCGGCACGAAGATGCCACAGCCCCAGCGCCGATGGCGGCCGACGCCGGCTTCCAGCACGCGCAGCGCAGCGGCCGGCGACAGGCCGTCGAGCATCAGGCTGTAACCCTGCAGCTCGCCCGCCTCGACCACCTGGCGCCGGCCGCAGATCGGCCGCCCCGCCACGCCCAGCGCCGACAGCTCGGCTGCCACGGCCTGCAGGAACGCCGCTTCGTCCGCGTTGTCGGCGTCGTCGGCCGCCACCAGGTGAGCGTACAGGGTGCCGTAGGGGCGCAATTCGCGCGGCTGCGGCGCGCCGATGTGCAGCGTGCTGGGGCCGAGCTGCAGTTCGGCGCCTTCGAGCGCCACCGCTTCGGCGGCCCGCTCGCGCGGCACGCGCAGCGTCAGCCGGGTGCGCTTGGACAGCAACGCCAGCGGCCCGCCGCCGGCCGACACGTTGAGCCGGTGCACGCCCGCGCCCTCGAGCCCGGACCACGCCGGCCAGACGCGCTCGATCGCCGCCGCCAGTTCGCGCCGATGGTCGCGCGGCAGCGCCACGCCCGCCACCGCGAAGGCGATGTCGACCATGAGGGCGGCGGGCTCGTCGGCCATGGTGTTTACCCGCGCGGCTGTGCTTGCGCCCAGTGCACGAGCGCCTCGCCCCACTGCAGCGCCGTCGCCGGGTCGATGTCGAAAATGGTGAACCGGCTGCCCTCGCGGATGCGCGTGCGCAGCAGGCTCATGCCGCCACCGTCGAAGTCGATCTGCTGCAATTCGATCTCTTGCGCGCCCAGCGGCGCGCGCAGCTTGGCCAGGGAAGTCAGGCGGGTCATGGACGCTCGGCGAAAGGGGGCATTGAGCGCGCCGCACGCCGCCGCCGTCCATACCCGGTACGGGTGAGCGGCGGATAACCCATCCGGGTAGTGGCGCCACCCCCGTAACGGTCTATCTTCGCTACCCAACGAGAGTGATAGCGGACCGGGCGGCGCACGGCGACGATTCGCCCCACTCGCACTTTCGTGCCGGGCCGCTTTTGGCCCCGACGAACCAGACCGACGGAGACAACACGCATGGCCAAGAAACCGCACGACACGCCGATGCTCGACCAGCTCGAGTCCGGCCCCTGGCCCAGTTTCGTGACCGGGCTCAAGCGCCTGGCCAAGGACAAGGACTACATGGTCGACCTGATGGGTCAGCTGGAGACGTCCTACCGCACGAAGAAGGGCTACTGGAAGGGCGGCACCGTCGGCGTGTACGGCTACGGCGGCGGCGTGATCCCGCGCTTCACCGAACTCAAGGACGAGCACGACAAGCCCGTCTACCCCGACGCGGCCGAGTTCCACACGCTGCGCGTGCAGCCGCCCGCCGGCATGCACTACACGACCGACGTGCTGCGCAAGATGTGCGACATCTGGGAGAAGCACGGCTCGGGCCTGATCGCCTTCCACGGCCAGTCGGGCGACATCATGTTCCAGGGCGCCAAGACCGACAAGGTGCAGGACGCCTTCGACGCCCTCAACGAACTCGGCTTCGACCTCGGCGGCGCCGGCCCCGCGGTGCGCACCTCGATGAGCTGCGTCGGTGCCGCGCGCTGCGAACAGAGCTGCTACGACGAGGGGCGCGCGCACCGCCAGGTCATCAACACCTTCCTCGACGACATCCACCGCCCGGCGCTGCCCTACAAGTTCAAGTTCAAGTTCAGCGGCTGCGCCAACGACTGCATGAACTCGATCCAGCGCTCGGACATGGCCGTCATCGGCACCTGGCGCGACAACATGCGCACCGACGAGGCGCTGGCGCGCAAGTGGTTCGCCAAGCACGGCATGAACGAGCTGGTCAACGACGTCATCACGCGTTGCCCGACGAAGACGATCATGCTCAAGGAGATCAAGGACGTCGACACCGGCGATCGCATCTCCAGCGTCAAGGTCAGCGACACGCACGCGCTGGAGATCGACAACAGCAACTGCGTGCGCTGCATGCACTGCATCAACGTCATGACCGGCGCGCTGGCGCACGGCACCGACACCGGCGCCACGATCCTGATCGGCGGCAAGCGCACGCTGAAGATCGGCGACCTGATGGGCACCGTGGTCGTGCCGTTCATGCCGCTGAAGACCGACGAGGACTTCGAGGCGCTGGTCGACCTCGGCCAGAAGGTGATCGACTTCTTCGCCGAGAACGCGCTCGAGCACGAGCGCACCGGCGAGATGATCGAGCGCATCGGCCTCGTCAACTTCCTCGAGGGCGTCGGCGTCGAGATCGACGCCAACATGGTGTCCACGCCGCGCACCAACCCCTACGTGAACACCGGCGGCTGGGACGAGGAAGTCGCCCGCATCAACGCCAAGAAGGCAGCCGCCTGACAGGAGCAGACAAGATGGCCATGCGCACCCCGATCGAGAGCGGCGTCCCCGACAACAAGCAGTACCTGCACCCGACGCTGCTGAAGAACTACGGCAACTGGAAATGGCACGACCGGCCGCGGCCCGGCGTGCTGCACCACGTCTCGCACAGCGGCGAGGAGGTCTGGACGGTGCGTGCCGGCACGCAGCGCCAGATGGACGTGTACACGATCCGCAAGCTTTGCGACATCGCCGACACCTATGCCGACGGGCACGTGCGGTTCACCATCCGCTCGAACATCGAGTTCATGGTCGCCGACGAGAACAAGGTCGCGCCGCTCATCAGCGCGCTCACCGAAAGCGGCTTCCCGGTCGGCGGCACCGGCAACTCGGTGTCGATGATTTCGCACACCCAGGGCTGGCTGCACTGCGACATCCCGGGCACCGACGCGTCGGGCGCGGTGAAGGCGCTGATGGACGACCTCTACGAGGAGTTCATCAAGGAGGACATGCCCAACCGCGTGCACATGTCCACCAGTTGCTGCGAGATCAACTGCGGCGGCCAGGCCGACATC
>CAYJOA010000136.1:0-11516 GCA_964371495.1 uncultured Rubrivivax sp. | reverse complement strand
CGCGAGTTCCAGCCCGCAGGCCTTCCTGGGGCATCCGGGCTGTATCGAGGTGCTGGTGTAGCCGACTTGCATCCTCGATCGGCGGTCCGGCCATCAGCGCTCGATGGCTGGCATGATCGAGGCGCCGTGTCTGCCGATCTGGCGACCGTGGCACAGGCGTTCCTGACTGTTCGAGGAGATTGAAGATGGACCAGCGCTTGGGCGTGGGTCAAGCCGAACTGGCCCGCTTCTGCAGGCAGCACGGCATTCGACGGTTGTCGCTCTTTGGGTCGCGCCTGCGGCGAACGCATCGTGAGAGCAGTGACGTCGACCTCCTCGTGGAGTTCGAGCCTACTGCCGCGCCGACGCTCCTGGACATGGCCAGCATGGAAGCGGAGCTGTCGTCCCTGATGGGGGGGAAGCAGGTCGACTTGCGCACCCCGCAGGACCTCTCGCGCTACTTCCGTGACGAGGTGCTCCGTGAAGCCGAGGAGCAGTATGTCGCCGCATGACCGAATTCGGCTGCAGCACATGTGCGATGCGATCGACGCCGCCCAGCGGTTCATTGGCGGCCGTGGGCGTGCGGATCTGGATGCCGACGAAATGCTGCTGTTCGCCTTGGTGCGTGCGGTGGAGATCGTCGGCGAAGCGGCGGGCAGAGTGTCGGCGCCGGGCCGCGACAAAGTGGCGATTCCCTGGCCGGCCGTCGTTGGGATGCGCAATCGCTTGGTTCACGCCTACTTTGATATCGATCGCGACATCCTGTGGGCGACGGTGACGCAGTCCCTGCCCGGTCTTCGAGTGGCGATCACTGCGGGACTGTCCGGCGAACGCGGAAGCTGAATATCCGCCCCGACCTTGCCGAAGTGTCGGGAATGCGTCTGACCATGGTCGATGCCTTCGACCGTGACTTCCGTGGACCTGTGAGTCTGGATGTCGCAGGGCTCGAGCGGCCCCAGCCGCTACAGTCCACAGCCAGATGGCAGACCTTCCCGCACCCCCCCGTACGCCCCCGGTGCACGCCCCGATGAACCAGTTCGCCGTCGCCGACGGTGAGCTGGTGGTGGGCGGCCACCGCCTCAGCCACCTGGCCGCGCGCGTCGGCCAGACCCCCTTCTATGCCTACAGCCGCGAGTTGCTGCATGCGCGGGTGGCGCGGCTGCGCGCCGCGCTGCCGCCGGCCGTGAAGTTGCACTACGCGATGAAGGCCAACCCGATGCCGGCACTGGTGGCGCTGATGGCGACGCTGGTCGAAGGCATCGACGTCGCTTCTGCCGGTGAACTGAAGGTGGCGCTCGACGCCGGTGCCGATGCGGCCGAGATCAGCTTTGCCGGGCCCGGCAAGCGCGACCCCGAGCTGCGCCAGGCGGTGGCCTGCGGCGTGCTCGTCAACGTCGAGTCGATGCGCGAGCTGCCGGTGCTGGCGCAAGCTTCGCAGTCGCTGGGCCTGCCGGCGCGGGTGGCGGTGCGCGTGAACCCCGACTTCGAGCTCAAGGGCTCGGGCATGAAGATGGGTGGCGGCCCCAAGCAGTTCGGCGTCGACGTCGAAGGGGTGCCCGAGATGCTGGCCTGGATCGCGCGCGAGGGGCTGGCGTTCGAGGGCTTCCACCTCTTTGCCGGTTCGCAGAACCTGCGCGCCGAATCGATCTGCGAGGCGCAGCGCAAGAGCTACGAGCTGGCGCTGCGGCTGGCCGAGGGCGCGCCCGCGGCCCTGCCGGCGGTGCGCTTCCTCAACCTGGGCGGCGGTTTCGGCGTGCCTTATTTCCCCGGTGAACAGCCGCTGGACCTGGCGCCCATCGGCACCCAATTGCAGGCCCTGGTCGAGCGCGCTGCAGTCGAGCTGCCGCAGGCGCACATCGTCATCGAGCTGGGGCGCTACCTGGTCGCCGAGGCCGGGGTCTACGTCACGCGCATCGTCGACCGCAAGGTCTCGCGCGGCCAGGTCTTCCTGGTCAGCGACGGCGGCTTGAACCACCACCTGGCGGCGTCGGGCAACTTCGGCCAGGTGGTGCGCAAGAACTACCCCGTGACCATAGGCAACCGCGCCGGCAGCGCCGACCGCGAAGTGGCGTCGGTGGTGGGCCCGCTGTGCACGCCGCTGGACCTGCTGGCCGACCGCATGGAACTGCCGGTGGCGCAGGTCGGCGACCTCGTCGTCGTCTACCAGTCGGGCGCCTACGGCGCGAGTTCCAGCCCGCAGGCCTTCCTGGGGCACCCGGCCTGCGTCGAGGTGCTGGTGTAGCTGATTGGCGCCCTCTGCCACGCGTGGGAGAGGGAGCAATACGGGTCAGTCCAGCGCCCGGTCGTCGCCCTTGCCGGCAGCGACCTGCTCGTCGCTCAAGGCGATGTCGCCGACCACCCGGCCACGCACCAGGTGCTCGGCGACGATGCGGTTGACCTTGCTTTCGTCGAGGTCGCCGTAGTAGGTGCCTCGTGGGTAGACCTGGATCACCGGCGCGTGCTGGCATGGGCCCAGGCAGCTGGCCTTGGTGACGCGCAGCGCGCTGGCCTCGCCGGTGCCTTCCAGGCGGCGCTGGTCGGCGACGAGGTGGCGCAGCACGACGCGGCCGCCGGCGTCGCGGCAGCCCAGGCCCATGCACACGAGCACGCGGCCGCTGTGCGCCGCGCTGGCCACCGCCGCCGTGGACGGGGCCTTGGCGCTGGCCGCTGCCGTGGTGACAGCGCGCGTCGGTCCGGCGCCCGGGGCCCGCTGCGCGGCCGAGGGCGCGGCGGCCGGCCCGGAGTGCCGGTGCCCCCGCGACCGCTTGCGCTTGCGGCGGGGCTGCGTCGATCGGCTCGTGCGGTGGAAAACCGCCATCAGCACCGCCGGCAGCAGCAGCAGTTCGAACACCAGGCCGGTCAGCAGGCCGGTGGCGGTCATGAGGCCGAAGTTGGACGTCGGCACGAAGTCGGACATCGCGAGCAGGCCGAACTGGGCGATCAGGATCGCCGAGGTGGCGAGCACGGCGCGGCCGGTGGCGTCGTAGCTGCGCACGATGGCGAACACCGGCGCCATGCCCTGGCGCAGGCGCTCGCGGTAGTTGTGGAAGAGGTGCACGGTGTCGTCGACGGTGATGCCGAGCACGACGCTGGCGATCATCACCGTGGCGGCGTCGAGCCGGATGCCGGTGGCGCCCATCAGCACGAAGATGAAGAACAGCGGCGCGACGTTGGGGACCAGGCACACCGCCGAGGCGCCGAACGATCGCCACAACACCGTCATGATGAGAAAGATCTGCCCGAAGGCGCCCAGGAAGCTCCAGGTCTGGCCACCGACCAGCAGGTCGATCTGGTCCGACAGCATGCGGCCGTAGCCGCCGACGTCGACCTTGACGCCGGGTATCGGTTCGGCCGCCACCCGGGCCTGGATCTGTTCGATGGTCTGGCGTATCGCCTGGGTGCCGTGCACGTTCAGGCTGAGCAGAATGCGGGCATGCTGGAAGTCGCGGTTGACGACTTCGGAGAGGTCGTCGCCGTCGTACACCAGCAGGTACTGCCGCAGCAGGCGGTCGTTGCCCGGCAGGCTGCGGAACGCGGGCTTCTCGCCGTTCATCGCCCAGTTCATCTCTTCGACGAGGTCGACCATCGAATTGCTGCGGTCGACCGTGGGCAGCGTCTTCAGCCACTGCTGCAGGGCCTGCACGCGCTGCAGCGTGTCCACGCGCTGGAAGGTGTCGCGGCTGCCGCCCTGCAGCGACAGCTCGAGCGTCGTCACGCCGCCCAGCGCCGATTCGACGGCGCGTGTCTGGACGTTGACCGCGTGGTCGTCGGCGAAGAACGCCAGCAAGTCGGTTTCGACCTCGACCTTCAGCACTTGGGGCGCCAGCAGCAGCACCCCGCCGATGAAGCCGGCCAGCACCGTCTTCGGATAGCGGATGCTGACGACGGTGAGGCGTCGGGCCAGCCGGCCCAGGCGGCCCATCGTCGAGCGTGTCTGCGGCCAGGGGCGGCGGTCGAAGTGACACAGGAAGGGCGGCACCAGCCAGTTCACCGTCAGGAACACCGCGACGGTGCCGAGCGCACCGAACACGCCGAAGGCCTGGATCGGCGGGATCGGCACCAGCACCAGGCTGATCAGGCCGGCGACGGTGGTCAGGGCATTGAAGGCGGCGGGCTTGCGGGTTTCGGACAAGGCCTGGTCGACCACCGCCGCCCGCCCCGAAACCGTGCGCTGGGTGCGCTGCACGCCGGCGTACAGGTGCAGCAGGACGGTCACGGTGTAGGCGGTCAGCAGGCTGGGCAGGATGGCGCTGGACATCGTGTACGGCACACCGCTCCAGGCCAGCGCGGCCAGCGTGGGCATGACCACGCTGGACATCGCCACGGCGCCGATCAGCACCGGGCGCCAGCGCCCCACCACCCAGGCCAGCAGCGCCAGGCCGACGAAGACGGTGAGGGGCACGAAACGCTCGGAGTCGCTGAGGATCGAGTCCAGCTGCGCCACGTCCAGCGTGATCGGGCCGGCGTCGCCGGCGTAATAGGGGCGCAATCCGGTGTCGTTGATGGCCCGCGCCACCGCCAGCTTGAGCTGCACGCGCTGGCTGCTGGAATTCAGCAGCTTGGGGCGCACCGCCATCGCCAGGTGCTTGCCGTCGCGCGAGGCCAGCAGGCCAGGCGCGAAGCGGTCGCCCAGCACACGCTGCCTGACCGCGTCGGGCGTGCCGGACTTCAGCTTGCGCAGGTCGATCAGGGGCTCGACCGCAAAGCCGTCGTCGGAGCCCGAGATACGCTCCATGTTGGTGATCGTGGAGACGCGGTCGACCAGCGGGTCGCGTTCCAGCGTCTCGGCCAGGCGGGCGAACTTGTGCAGGAATTCGGCGCCGTAGAGGTCGTCGCCGCGGAACAGCACGGTGAGCTGCTCGTCGCCGGGAAAGTCCTTGCGCAGCTGGTCGCGCAGCACGACCGCGGGCGAGCCCTTGGGGTAATACAGCTCGGGCGAGTTGTTGAAGGTCAGGTCGGCCAGGAACCAGGCCGACCCGGCATGCAGCGCCACCACGATGAGCAGTGCCAGCGGCCACGACAGCATGGCGTGGCGCATGCCGCTGGTGCGGCCATAGACCCAGCGCGCGAAGAAGTGCTTCACACCGGTCAGAACCGGGTCTTCAGCCCGATGGCGACGTAGCCGTGGTCCTGGTGGAAGCCGCCCAGCGAGCGCGCCTCGCCGTTGAAGTAGTGGCCGGCGAGGTAGATCTCGTGCGGCTCCCAGCCGACGAAGGTCAGCCGCGGCCCGAGGTACGTGTCGTGCACGTTCAGGCCGCTGGAAAAGCGCAGGCCGGCCTTCCAGCGGCCCTGGCCGAAGGTGGTTTCGACCTCGCCGTTGACGCCGGCGTAGTCCTTGATCTCCAGGAAGGGCTGGTCGGCGTGCAGCGAGCGCAGCACGAGCTGCAGGTTGACGCGCGTGTCCTTGCCGCCGGGGAAAAATTCGATCGCGCCGATGGCCTCGCGCGCCGAGGCCTGGGCCATCGCGGCGTTGGCTTGCGTCACCGGCACGCCGTCGGTGTAGCCGGCCTCGAAGCGCCAGGTCACGGCGCCGCTGCCCCATTCGGCGTCGACGCCGGCGAAGGTGTTGTAGGGGTGGACGATGGTCATGCGCAGCGCCGCCGGGTCGGCGCGGTAGTACGGCAGCGGCTGGCGCGTGCGGGCCAGCGTGATGCCGGCGTCGAAGGGCTCGCCGGTGCGCGTCAGGCGCAGCGCGCCGCCACCGCTGCCGCCGTCTTCCTTGTCGATGCTGGCGTTGCGCACCAGGGCCTCCATCCCCGCGCTCGGCGCCAGGCCGATGGCGCGCCCGCGGCGGCGGTCGAGCGGGCTCCAGACGCTTTGCAGCGACGGCAGTTCGGCGCCTCTGAACACCGGCAGCAGCACGGCGTCGAGCTTGATGTCGTCCCAGTTCTGTTCCCAGCGCGCCGCCAGTTGGCTGCGCCGCCGGTCCTGCAGGTCGTCGAGCGCAAAACGCGTGAGGTCGACGCGGCTGACACGGTCGATCAGCGGCACGGCATCGACGCGGCCCCAGACGATGGTCTGCGCGCCGAAGGTCAGCCGCGTGTCCAGGCTGCGCCAGCGGGCATAGGTCTCGGTGAGGTCGGCACGCCAGCGCGAGTCGTCGTCGCTGCCGCCGGTCTGCGCCTGGCCGTCGAGCCGCGCCCCGGCACGGAACTCCCAGGCCCGCGACGGCTGCCACTGCACGTAGGCGCTGGCGCGCAGCGTGCTGTAGGCGCTGGCTTCAGGGGCGTCGGGCAGCGCGCCGGCTTCGAGCAGGAACTCGTCGACACCCTGGCGCACGGCGGGGCGTGACGCCGGCCTGGCCTGGGCAAACGCCTCGGCCGCGACGCACACGATCAGTACAGTCAGGCAGGCACGCTTCATGGTCGGAAGTCCGCTTCGAGTTGTTCGTCGGCCAGCGCCCGCGAGGTGAACAGCCGCTCGGGCAGCTTGCGGTCGTAGAGGGCGCGCACGATGACCATGCGCGTCTCGTGGCCGCTGCCGAGGTCGGTGACCCGGCTTTCGATGGCCGTCCAGTAGTTCTGGATCTTGCGTTTGACGTCCAGCTGCCAGCGCTTGCTGGCGGTGTTGTCGTCGCGTTCGAAGTAATCCACGCGCAGGGCCAGGGCGTTGGCCGCGTCGACCCAGACGACGCGCCGGCGGTAGACCGAGTTGGTGGCGACCATCGGCACGCTTTCGAGCACTTCGCAGGCCACGCCAGCGACCGTTTCGCGGCCGATCAGGCGGTGGCGGTCCATGCTGGGCTTGCGCTCCTCGAGGTCCTCGAAGTACAGGTCGGAGCCGACGAAACGGCCGCCCTTGCGGTCGCCGGAAATGCGGCGCACGCGGTCCAGCGCCGGCAGGAACAGCCATTGTTCGGTCGGCCCGTCGGCCTTCTGCACGCCGAGCAGGCCGGTGCCGGCGATGTCTTCGGGTTCCAGGAATCGCATCATGTTGGCGGTTTCGCCGTTGCTGCGGTCCAGCCGGTAGGTGACCAGCGTACGCACGCGCGGGGCGCGGCCCTTTTCGGTCAGCTCCATGCGGCTGAGCGTGGTCAGGTCGCGTCCGGCCGGCCGCGCGTGCACGGCCTTGGCCAGCGCCAGGGCCGCGTCGTCGGCCCACGCGGCGCCGCCGAGCAGGCAAGTGCCGAGCACGGCACCGTTGCGGATGAAGTCGCGGCGGTCGGGGTCGGGTGGCTGTGCGGTGTGGGACATCAGCGGCATCTGGCGCGGGGGCGGGAGAGCGCGACCCCTGGCGCTCTGAAGTATCGCAGGACTCCGGGCGCGGCCGCTGGCCCCATGCGGTGGCGCGGCACTGGCTTCAGCGGCTGCAGCTGACGCCAGGTGCGGCAGTCCGGCCGAGCATGCGGCGGGTCGCGCGCAGAACAGGCCGTTCGACGAGCAGGTAGGACACCGCCGCAGTCAGCAAGGTCACGCCCAGGCTGACTGCGCCGAACAGCAGCCAGTGTTCGGCCGGGTTCAGGGACTCCCGCGTCATCAGCCGGGCGGTGACGTGCTGCACGGGCAGGTGGTAGATGTAGACGCCGTAGGAAACCGTGCCGATGCCGCGCAGCGGGGCGCTGTCGAAAACGAGTCGACCGAGACGCGTGGTGGGCACAGTCACGACGAGCAGGCACAGCAGCACGGGCACGAAGGGCAGGTTGTAGCGCCCGGCCGGCAGCTGCAGGACTTCGTCCAGGGGCGTGGCGAGAATCGTCACGAGTAGCACCAACACCGCAGCCAACTGGGCCTCGCGGGCAGCACCGGGGCGCGCCGCAAGCGGTGGGTGGGCGTCGAACAGGCCGGCGGTGACCACCCCCAGCAGGAAGTGCGGCAGGTGCGCGAGCAAGGAATACGTGACCCACGCCGGTGCCGGGCCGGCGGCCGGCAGGCGTGCCAGGTGGGCGCCGTAGGCAGCGACCCCGAGCAGCAGCAGCGCCGACAGCGCCACAGCGCGGCGGCTGCCGCGCAGCAGCACGAACAGCAGGGGCAGCAGCAGGTAGAACTGGGCTTCGACGGCGAGTGTCCAGAACGGCGGGTTGATGCTCAACGTCGAGGCTTCGCGGAAGTTGAACAGCATCAGCACGTGCAGCAGGATGTCCAGCCCGGCGTCGGCCTCCTGCCAGTGTTTGTTGGCGATCACCAGCGCGCCCAGGCAGGCGAAGTAGGCGGGCAGGATGCGCGCGGCACGGCGGGCGAAGAACCGTCCTGCAGCCGGCAGCGACTGGTTCTCGCGTTGCGCCCGCCAGTAGGGCAGGCTGAGCAGAAAGCCGCTCAGCGCGAAGAATAGCGCCACGCCGGTGTTGCCGTTGGCGAGCCAGCGCGCGACGTCGAAGGGCCCCCAGCGGCCCTGCAGGGCGGTGATCTGCCCGAAGTGGACGCCGAACACGAGCAGGCAGGCGACGGCACGCAGTCCGTCGAGACCGGGCAGGCGTTGCTCTACGTTTTGGCCGCGATCTTCGATCGCCGCGCTGCCACGGCCGTTCATGGTCTTCGCCGCGATGCGGCAACGACCGCCAGCGCCCAGCCAACAATGACATAGGCCAGTACGAAGTCATGCCTGCTGTTGAATACGCCGCCGGCCAGGTAGGCGACGAGTGATGCCTGCAGCAGTCGCGCGACGGGCGCCATCCTGTTTCCGGCAGCCGCCTGCGATGCCAGCGGGCTCAAGGCGAGGATCGTGCCGCCGAAAAGTGCCAAGTACAACATCAGCCCAAGAATGCCGGACTCGGCTGCCATCTGCACGTAGCTGCTATGCGCCGCCAGCGGATCCATGCCAGACCTGTAGACAGGTAGCAGCGCCTGGTAGTTGCCGGGGCCGACACCAAAGATCGGATGATCCCGCGTCATTTCCCATCCGGCGTGCCAAAGCTCAATGCGCTCCGACGCCGTGGCCCGGTCGAGCCCGGCGCCGACGTGCGCCTGTGAATCCCAAAGTGACCGGAAGCGGACCGCTTGGCTGCTGGTCGCAAGCCATGCACCGATGGCAAGGACGAAGGCGGGTAGCGCAAGCAGGGTGCCACGCCGAAGCTGCGACCAGCGAATCTGCTGCTGCATGAACCAGAGCCCCGCCACGATTGCGGCCACGGCGGCAGCGCGGTTTTGTCCGATCACGACGACTCCAGCCAATCCAGCGGCGAGAAGCCAGAACGTGACGCGCTGTGCAGCGCCCGTGGCGAGCGCAGCACCGGCCAACGCGAGCGGGACGCAGACCACGGCCAAGGTGGCGAGATAGCTCTCCAAGTGGATGCCCCCCGGCGCCTGCAACAGCGCGCGTGCAATCACGACTGCTGCGACCATGAGACTCATGAATGCCATTTGGCTGCGGGTGCGCAGCGTGTCGGCAACGAGCGCAAGCAGGGCGGCGGCCTGGAAGAAAAATGAAGGATCGTGGCGTGGAAAAGGGCCGAACGGCAGTCCGCCTGAGGTGGCCACCGCGACGCAGACCGCTACCCACGCGAACAGCGCCAGGGCCGAGTGCGGCACTCGCACCAGTGGCAGCCCGGCGGCCGCCGGGCTCGATCGCCAGAGGATCCAGGAGACGAGAGCCAGGCCGGCGACCCCGTCCAACATCCGCATCGAGAGCAGCATGTCGTGTAGGCTGCCGTGGCTCGACACCGCATAGGCCATCGTGAGGTAGGCCGCCACGGCCGCCATTGGCCAGCGTGGTGCGGCAGCCAGGAGCAACAGTTCGGCGACCCAGACGACAATCCAGGGGGCGGGTACCGAACGCGCGAGTGCTCCTGACACCAGGTAGGCGCCGAGGGCGACCACGGCGGCGAGGTAGGCCGCAAACGCCGCCCGGCTAGCCATCGCGAACGGACCCACGGGTCGCTGGACGCAGCCGTTCCGCGACGAACAGGCTGCCGAAATAACCTGTCGCGCCGCCCAGGAACTCCAGTGCGCCGTCGGTGAAGTCGGCGTTCTTGGTCGGCAACATGAGCTGGCCGGCCTCGATGGCGGCGGCGACGACAGCGACGAGCAAGAGCATGCCGGTATGCACCAGCGCGCGTGGCCAGGCCGCCGGCACACCGCGCCCGATCCTGAAGAGCAGGAAACCCAGCGGTGCGACGAACAGGGACTTGCGCAAGACCTCGGTGACGGCGCGGAACTCGGTGCCGAAGTAGTAGGCCTCGAACGGCACGCGCTGCAGGCCGGCCAGCCGGTCGCGCAGGAAGACGCGATCGACATTGAAGTCGAACGGATACCAGAACACGACCGCGAGCAAGGCGATCCAACCGACCGCGGCCAGGGTCCAGGGCAGCACGCCGCGCGCCATCGGCGGGGTGCTGGCTCGTGCCGGGCCAGCACGCGACCGCACCAGGGCCACGCCGATGGCCGCACCGACCGCGGCGGTGACGACATCGGTGCTGTCGGTGACCCGGCTGTAGACGAACAACTGCAGCAGTTCGAGCAGGGCCGCCGCGGCGACGGCCGACAGCCAGGTCTGCCCGCGTGTCTTGTGCATGGCCAGTTGCCACAGCACGGCCGCAGGCACCCAGATCGCAGCGTCGGTGACGAGGTCGTAGGCGCGCTGCGCCGCGTCGGCATGAGGCGCCGTGAAAGGCAGCCAGATCACCTTGCCGGCACGCCACTTGTGGAAGATCTCCACCGGGCTGATCGTCAGGTCCAAGGGCAGCAGGTTGTAGCCGAACAGCACCAGCAGGTAGACCATGAGCAGCCTTTGCGCCAGGTTCACCGCGCCGCGGGCCAGCGGCAGCGTGTGCAGCCAGCGCAGCGTAGGCCCGCCCAGCGCCCACCACAGCGCAATGCCGATGGCCGCTCCTGCGGTCTCCGCGACGATGTCGTTGAGCGACACCGTTCGCGGTGGGAAGTAGAGCTGAACGAACTCGATCGCCACGCTGAGCGCAAGCGCCGCGGCGAGCAGCAACGCGGCCGCCGGGATACGCCAGGCGACGCGCCGGCGCGGCCAGGCCACGCCCGACCACAGGAAGAGCAGGGGAATGAACAGCAGGATGTTGGCCACCCAGTCGGCACGCGATCCGACGCCGAGCGCCAGGTACGGGATCGACCGGAAGCGGTCCAGCGCCTCGCCCCAGGGCAGCGCGCGATAGCTCAGCGGCACCAGGCTGCCGTAGACGACGAACACGAGGTAGGCCAGCGCGGCCAGCAGCAGCCAGAAGCGGCCCGCGCCGGGCCCCTGGGGCGCGGCCGGCGGGGCCGGACCGGATGAGTCGCTGGACGGGCGTGTCACGCAGGAATTGTGGCGTCGATCGAGCCGCCGCTTCTCACTTGCCCCGTCGGCGCCGACGGCGGTGGTGGCTCGGCCCTAAAATGCGCGGTTAACCCGCCGTCAGCGGAACAGCCACAAGGACCGCGCCAAAGTGTTCATCTCCACCGCCTTCGCCCAGACCGCCCCCGCCGCAGCTGCCGGCGACACCCAGTCCACGCTGTTCAGCCTGCTGCCGCTGGTGCTGATGTTCGTGGTGCTGTACTTCATCATGATCCGGCCGCAGATGAAGAAGCAGAAGGAACACAAGGCGATGGTCGAGGCCATCGCCAAGGGCGACGAGGTGGTCATCGCCGGCGGCGTGCTCG
>CAYJOA010000135.1:0-11595 GCA_964371495.1 uncultured Rubrivivax sp. | reverse complement strand
GGATGGGACGAGCGGCTCCACGCCGCGCAGCACGAAGCCGAACATGGCGCGATGGTAAGCGTCATTCGCCGGCCGGACCCCAGCCCGAACCCGCGGCGCGCGCAGGTACATTGCAGGGCCATGCAAAACGACGCAAAGCCGACCCCGTGAGCCACCGCCGTGCCGTCTGGCTGATGGTGCTGGCCACGCTGATGTGGAGCATCGCCGGCGTCGTGACGCGCCACCTGGAGGCTGCGCGCAGCTTCGAGGTGACCTTCTGGCGCAGCGGTTTCAACGCCCTGGCACTGGTGCTGCTGCTGTCCTGGCTGCGCGGCCCGGGCGAGCTCTGGCAGGCGCTGCGCAGCGGCGGCCGCGCACTGTGGGTGTCGGGGCTGTGTTGGTGCGTGATGTACACCGCCTTCATGCTGGCGCTGACGCTGACCACGGTGGCCAATGTGCTGGTCACGATGTCGATCTCGCCCCTGCTCACGGCACTGCTGGCGCGCGCGGCGCTGGGCCACCGGCTGGCCCGGCGCACCTGGGGGGCGGTGCTGCTGGCCGGCGCCGGCATCGCCTGGATGTACGGCGCCGAGGTCAGCGGCGGCGGCGCCCAGCACGTGCTGGGCACGCTGGTGGCGCTGGCCGTGCCGGTGGCTGCGGCCGTGAACTGGACGCTGCTGCAGCACCTGAAAGGCCGCGCCGGCGGCGGCGCCGACATGCTGCCTGCGGTGCTGCTGGGCGCGCTGTTGTCGGCGCTGCTGACGCTGCCGCTGGCGCTGCCCTTTGCCGCCTCGGCGCGCGACCTGTCCCTGCTGGCCTTGCTGGGCGTGGTGCAGCTGGCCATCCCGTGCATGATCGCGGTGGCCGTAGCGCGCGTGCTCAGCGCCCCCGAGATCTCGCTGCTGGGCCTGCTGGAGGTCGTCTTCGGCGTCGCCTGGGCCTGGCTCGGTGCCGGCGAGGCACCCACCGCGGCCGTGCTCGGCGGCGGCATGCTGGTGCTGGGCGCGCTGGTGGCCAACGAGGCGCTGTCGTTGCGCGCCCGCACGCGTGCCGCCGGGCTAGGGTGAGCCCGGGGCCGCCTGCTGCAGGCTGACGCCTAGCATCGCGCGGCGGTGCAGAATCGTGCCCGGGAACCCCCATGCAGCAACTCTCCGGCCTCGACGCCACCTTCCTGTACCTCGAAACGGCCGAGATGCCCATGCACGTGGGCGCCTTGCACCTGCTCGAGCTGCCCCCCGGGTATCCAGGCAAATTCGTCACCGCCTTGCGCAAGCACATCGCGTCGCGGCTGCCGGTGGCGCCGGTGCTGCGGCGCCGGCTGTGGTGGATGCCGCTGAACCTGGCCAACCCGGCCTGGGTCGACGCCAACCCCGACCTGCGGCAGCACATCGTCGAGATCAAGCTGCCCAAGGGCGCCGGCCTGCCCGAGCTGGAAACCGAGGTGTCGCGGCTGCACTCGGTGCTGCTGGACCGCGAGCGGCCGTTGTGGAAGATGCATGTCTTCGAGGGCCTGGCGCCGGCCGCCAACGGCCACAAGCGCGTCGCGCTGTACACGCAGCTGCACCACGCGGCGGTCGACGGCCAGGCCGCGGTGGCGCTGGCCAACGTGCTGCTCGACCTGACGCCCGAGCCGCGCACCGTGGCGGCCGCGTCGTCGCGGCGCACCAAGGTGTTCCGCCTGGAGATGACCGAGATGCTGCGCGGCGTGCTCGGCAACCAGGCGCAGAAGGTCTTCGGCATCGTGCGCAGCCTGCCGTCCACGGTGGGCACCTTGAAGGACGCGGCGTCGAAGGCGATATCCGGTTCCACGCTGCTGGGCGGCAAGGGCGGGCCGAGCAACCTGACGCTGGCGCCGCGAACGCCGCTGAACGTGTCGGTCACGGCGCGCCGCGCCTTCGCCACCGTCACGCTGCCGCTGGCCGAACTGAAGGAGCTGGGCCGCGCGCACGGCGCCACCATCAACGACATGGTCCTGATGGTGTGCAGCAGCGCGCTGCGCCGCTACTACGCCCGGCGCCGCACGCTGCCGCGCAAGAGCCTGGTCGCCGCGGTGCCGATCACGCTGCGCGAGAAGGGCGACACCTCGCCCGACAACCAGGCCTCGATGAGCCTGGTGAACCTGGGCACCAACATCGCCGACACGCGCAAGCGCCTGGCCCACGTCCAGGCCGCCAGCGCGGCGATGAAGTCGACGATGGGCGGCCTGCGCGACATCCTGCCCACCGACTACCCGTCGCTGGGCGTGCCCTGGCTGCTGGAGGCCGCGACGGTGCTGTACGGCAAGGCGCGCGTCGCCGACCGCATCCCGCAGGTGGCCAACGTCGTCATCTCCAACGTGCCCGGCCCGCCGGTGACGCTGTACATGGCCGGCGCGAAGATGCTGACCAACTACCCGACGTCGATCGTCGTGCACGGCCTGGCGCTGAACATCACGGTGCAGAGCTACGACCGTTCGCTCGACTTCGGCCTCATGGCCGACGCGGCAGCGATGCCCGACGTGCGCGAACTCGCCGATGCCATCACCATCGCCTTCGACGACCTGCGCACGCTGGCGCGGCCAGGGGAAGCGGACGCCGACGCCGCGCCGGCCCCGGGCATGGTCGAGCGTGCCGCGCGTGGGCTCACCGGCGCCGTCACCGGCGCCATGGGCAAGGTGGCACGTCAGGTCATGAACACCGCCGTCGAAACCGCGGTGTCGCAGGTGACGGGGCGCGGCAGGAAGACCGCTGCCGCGGCCAAGCGCCGCCGCGCCGGTTGAAGGACATGCGGGTCTCGGCCAACGGCATCGCCATCGAAGTCGACGACCAGGGTCTCCCCGGCGGGGAGCCGCTGCTGTTGATCATGGGCCTGGGCATGCAGCTGGTCGGCTGGCCCGACGAGATGGTGCAGTTGCTGGTGTCGCGCGGCTTTCGCGTCGTGCGGCTGGACAATCGCGACGCCGGTCTCAGCCAGGGTTTCGACGAGCTTGGCGTGCCGCACATGATGCCGGTCATGCTGCGCTACGCGATGCACCTGCCGGTGCCGGCGCCTTACGGCATCGCCGACATGGCGGACGACGCACTGGGCGTGCTCGACGCCCTGGGCATAACACGCGCGCATGTCTGCGGCGCGTCGATGGGCGGCATGATCGCGCAGCACCTGGCGGCGCGGCACCCAGCCCGTGTCAAGAGCCTGACGCTGATGATGAGCAGCAGCGGCGCACGCGGCCTGCCGCAGCCTTCGCTGAAGGTGCGCCGCGCGCTGCTGAGCCGGCCCGACGGCAGCGACCCGGCGGCGGTGGTGGCGCACCTGCAGCGCCTGCTGACGCTGATCGGCAGCCCGGCCTACCCGGCCGACCCCGAACGCTTGCGCGCCCGCCTGCAGGCCACCGTGCAGCGCGCCTGGCGGCCCAAGGGTACGGCACGGCAGATCGTCGCGGTGGTCGCCGACGGCGACCGCTCGGCGCTGCTGCCGCGCATCGAGGCGCCCACGCGCGTGATCCACGGCCAGGCCGACCCGCTGATCCCGGTCGGTGCCGGCCACGACCTGGTGCACAAGATCCGCGGCGCCGTGGCCGACATCGTGCCCGGCATGGGGCACGACCTACCGCTGCAGTTGCTGCCGCGATTTGTCGAGGGCATTGCCGACAACGCTGCGCGGGGGTGAGGCGGCGTGGCGTCGCTTGACGCAGCCGTGCGTGACGAGTCGCATGCCTGGTTCACCGAGTAGCGGCAACGCCTGGCTGACGCCGAATTTCGGGCCAAGGTCATGACCCCCTCCCCCGACAGGGGGCCTCGTAATCCCGGGTGCTCCGCCGCCGGAAGTTTCCTAGACTTCTCACCGTTCCGAAGATGGGCCGTCAGAGCCGGGGAACGATTCAGGGAGAACTGTCGTTGGACAACCGTGCAGGTGCCTCGTCAAGGGCGCCGGAAGACATTGCGCGAGTTGAGCCTTCAGCCGTACCGCCGATCGGCGAAATGGCTGCGGGACGGGAAGCGTCGCTGGCCGAAGTCCTGCAGGCGCTGGTCGTCATTGCCCGCCTGCATCACGTGTCCTGCGACGCGGCGGCACTGCTGCATCGATTGGGCCGGTCAGGCAACGACCCGGCGGCGGTCGAAGACCTCTTGCTGGTGGCCAAGCAACTGGGCCTGCGCGCCAAGCACGCAAGAACGGCGCTTGACCGTTTGCCCCTGACGCCACTACCCGCCCTGGCCCTGCTGCGCGACGGCAGCATCGCTGTGCTGGCCCAGTGCGATGGTCAGCGTGTGCTGCTGCAACGCTTTGCCGAAGGTGCCGAGCAGCGCCCCTTGATCGAACCTCTGGCTGCGTTCGCCGAGCAATGGGCCGGGGAGCTGATCCTCATCACCAGCCGCGCCAGTCTGGCCGGTGAACTGGCCAAGTTCGATTTCAGCTGGTTCATCCCGAGCCTGGTCAAGCACCGCAAGCTGTTGGGCGAAGTGCTGATGGTCAGCGCCTTCCTGCAACTGTTCGCGCTGGTCAGCCCGCTGTTCTTTCAGGTGGTGATGGACAAGGTGCTGGTGCACCGCGGCACCAGCACGCTGGACGTGCTGGTGGTGGGCCTGGTGGTGGTGATGCTCTTCGAGAGCGGCCTGACGGTGCTGCGCGCCTACGTCTTCAGCCACACCACCAGCCGCATCGACGTCGAGCTAGGATCGCGCCTGTACCGCCACCTGCTGAACCTGCCGCTGGCCTACTTCGAAAGCCGGCGCGTCGGCGACTCCGTGGCCCGCGTGCGGGAACTGGAGAGCATCCGCAGCTTCCTGACCGGCGGCGCACTCACGCTGGTGCTGGACGTGGTGTTCTCGGTGGTCTTCGTGGCCGTGATGCTGCTGTACAGCGTGAAGCTCACACTCATCGTGCTGCTGAGCCTGCCGCTGTACTTCCTGCTGTCGCTGATGGTCGTGCCCGTGCTGCGTGCCCGCCTGGAAGAGAAGTTCAACCGCGGCGCCGAGAACCAGGCCTTGCTGGTGGAAAGCATCACCGGCGCCCAGACGGTCAAGGCCGGCGCCCTGGAGCCCGTGTTCGCACGCAAGTGGGACCAGCAGCTCGCGGGTTATGTCTCGGCCAGCTTCCGCACCCAGAACCTGGCCACCGCGGCGCACGAGTCGGTCAACATCGTCGGCAAGCTGGTCTCGGCCGCCGTGCTGTGGTTTGGCGCGCATGCGGTGATGGGCGGAGACCTGACGGTGGGCATGTTCGTGGCCTTCACGATGTTTGCCAACCGGGTGGCGCAGCCCATCATGCGCATCGCGCAGATGTGGACGGACTTCCAGCAGACCGGTATCTCGGTGCGCCGGCTGGGCGACATCCTCAACACACGCAACGAGGTGCCGCCGCAGGCCGTGGCGCAGCTGCCGCCCGTCAAGGGACGCATCACGCTGGATGGCGTCACCTTCCGCTACCGGCCCTAGGCACCGCCGGTGCTGCACGGCGTGAGCCTGGACATCCGCGCCGGCGAGGTGATCGGCATCGTCGGTCGCAGCGGCAGCGGCAAGAGCACGCTGACCAAGCTGGTGCAGCGCCTGTACTCACCCGAGCAGGGTCGGCTACTGGTGGACGGCATCGACATCGGCCTCATCGACGCTGCGCAATTGCGCCGCCAGGTCGGCGTGGTGCTGCAGGAGAACCTGCTCTTCAACCGCAGCGTGCGCGAGAACATCGCCATCGCCGACCCGGCGGCGCCGCTGGAAGCCGTGATCCACGCCGCCACCCTGGCTGGCGCGCAGGAGTTCGTCAGCGAACTGCCGCAGGGCTACGACACCGTCGTCGGCGAGCAGGGCACAGGCCTTTCGGGCGGCCAGCGGCAGCGCATCGCCATCGCCAGGGCGCTGTTCACCAACCCCCGCATCCTGATCCTGGACGATGCCACCAGCGCACTGGACTATGAAAGCGAGGCCATCCTGCACAAGAACATGGCCGCCATCTGCAAGGGACGCACGGTGATCATCATCGCCCACCGGCTGACGGCAGTGCGCCATGCCCACCGCATCATCGCGATGGACAAGGGTCGAATCGTGGAGGCGGGCTCGCACGAGGCGCTGGTCCAGCACAACGGCTTGTATGCCCACCTGTGGCGCATGCAGACCGCTGTAGCCGGCGCACCGGAGAGAGTGGCATGAGCCATCCCACGACCCCCGCACTGCGTCACCCGGCGCTGGAACTGCTGTCGCGCTACCGCGCCGTGCTGGCCGCAGCGTGGGCCGCCCGGCACGAACTGGCAGGGCCCAAGCGGCTGGCTGACGAAGCGGCCTTCCTGCCTGCGGCGCTGGAGATCCAGGAAACGCCCGTCCACCCGGCACCGCGGCGCGCGGCCTGGGCGATCATGGCGTTCTTCACGATCGCCTTGGTCTGGAGCGTCGTCGGCCAGGTGGACATCGTGGCGGTGGCGCCCGGGCGCATCGTGGTCAGCGACGGCACCAAGGTAGTGCAGCCGCTGGAAGCCGGCATCGTGAAGGCCATCCACGTGAGAGATGGTGACCGGGTGCATGCCGGCCAGGTGCTGATCGAGCTGGACCCCACGACCGCCAACGCCGACAGCCTGGCCGTGCAAGGCCAAGTGGACGCCGCGCGCGCCGAAGCGCAGCGCGCCCAAGCGCTCCTGCGAGCCCTGGTCGGCAGCCCAGGGGCCGGCAGCGCACACCCGCCGCAGCAGTGGCCCGACACCCAAGCCCAAGCCGAATGGACCGACATCAGCGCCCGCCTGGCCCGGCTGGACGCCGAAATCGCCCGCCGCCAGGCCGAAGGTGTCACCGCCCGTGAGCTGCTGTCCAAGCTGCAGACCACTTTGCCGCTGGCGCAAAAGCGCGAGGAAGACGTGGTCGCGCTGGCGACCCATGGCTTCATCGCCAGCCACGCCGGCCAAGACCGCATGCGTGAACGTGTGGAAATGGAGCGCGACCTGGCCACCCAGCGCGCCCGCGTGGCCGAAGTGGAAGCCGCGCTGGCCGAGAGCCGCCAGACCCGAGTCGCCCTGCTGGCCGAAGCCCGCCGCGTGCAGAGCGACCGGCTAACCAAGGCCAGCCTGGACCTGTCCCAACTGCAGCAGCAAGGCGCCAAGGCCACGCATCGCGAACGCATCACGCTGCTCACCTCACCAGTAGCCGGCACGGTGCAGCAACTGGCCATCCGCACCACGGGCGGCGTGGTCACCGCGGCGCAGCCGCTGCTGGTCGTGGTGCCCGACGATGCCGACGTCACCGCCGAGGTGACCATCGAAAACAAGGACATCGGATTCGTGCGCGTCGGACAGACTGCGGCTGTGAAGCTGGAGGCCTTCAACTTCACGCGCTACGGCACTGTGCCGGCGGTAGTGACGCGGGTGAGCGCGGATGCGGTGGTTGATGAGAAGCGAGGGACGGTGTTTGGGGCGACGTTGAGGTTTGAGCGGCGGACGGTCGCGGTTGATGGCGTCGAGATTCCCTTGAGTACTGGGTTCAACATCACGGCAGAAGTCCGGACAGGCACTCGGCAAGTTATCGATTACCTACTCAGTCCCATTCAACGATCGATACACGAGAGTGGGCGGGAAAAATGAGTCATTCGTTAGACCAGTCCACAAACAGCTGAAACTTGACGCCTTTTCCGCCCTAACCGCTCCGATGAAAACGCCCAATCTTCTCTTCGCTAGTTCCTTTCTGGCTCTATCTGTTCTTTGTGTGGTATACGGCTATCAAGAACTGATCTTTCTCACCAAAAAGCCGAACGATGCCCCAATCGAGTTAATTGCCGTGAACACCTTGAAGGCCTCAATTGATCATGCGGGATTGAGCGAATCCATTTCGATTCAGAGGCCACCGGGTTTGTCGAGTTACGGCTGCGAACGTTGGAGTCTTGACGCATTACGCAGCGAATGTGGCACAGTGTTTGTTCAGAGCAAAGAGAAATTGACCGATTTGCAAGTCTCCAAACTAGTGGCTGATCTGCAAGCAAACTGCGGAGATTCACGGCAGTCTGCTAGCGAACGACAGGAGTCCAAAAGGAATGCAGCTTGCGGAAACAGTTCATCTTCCTCGTCGATGATTGCGATCGTATTCCGAACCTACTCGACGACGATCGAGCAGGACGGGAGTCGACGCAATAAGTTTAGCATCTACCAAATCTTCAAATTGAGAATGTAATGCCCATACTTTCAATTCAATCAGTGTATCCGGGCACGAACGGATCGTCCGTCGGACACGCATGGCTGACGATTACTAACATGAACGGAAGCATAGAAAGCTACGGCTTTTATCCAAAGATCTCAAACATTCCAAACGGTTTGGATGGGCCGGGTCGAATTGATCCCGATGATCGGCAACGTTTCCCAGTTCCTGATCGACAGAGTCAAGACTTCTATATCACGGACGCTCAGGCACAGGCAATTCGTGATTTCGCAGATCGAACAAAGCAAGCATCGTATTCGTTCGACGGGCAGGGCATCAACGACCCGAACGGTACGTAAAACTGTGCAACATGGGTTGCCGACGCGGTCCGGACAGCTCAAATTGACATCGATCTGCCATTCGTTGTCTTGGCGCCATGGTCGTTGCCGGGGAGGTTTAGTACTCGTGACTCCTTTACAAGCCTGTGGGACTTAGAGGGGTGGAACGAGAATGGCATTGATCCAGATCGCGTGAACTCGCCATGGCGCCAAGCCATAGCCCCCCAGCCTCGAGATCCCTTGGCCATCGACCTCGACGGCGACGGCATCGAGACCACCGCCGTCGTCAACAACGGCATCCCCACGCTCTTCGACCACGACGCCGACGGTGTGCGCACCGGCACCGGCTGGCTGCACCCCGACGACGGCTGGCTGGTGCTGGACCGCGATGGCAACGGCAGCATCGATTCCGGCCGTGAGCTGTTTGGCGTGGACACGATCTTCACCGCCACCCAGACCGGCCCCGACGGCCAGCCGCAGACCGTGACGCGCAACGCCACCACGGGATTTGAGGCGCTGCAGACACTGGACACTGGCACTGAAGGCGCCGGCTCCGCCGGGTTCGGGGACGGCAACTTCGACGCCAGCGACGCGCAGTTTGCCGATGTCCGCGTTTGGCGTGACATCAACCAGGACGGCATCAGCCAGACGGTGGAACTGCAGTCCCTGGCCGACGCGGGCATTGCTTCCATCTCGCTCATTCCGACGGTCGCCAACATCAACTTGGGCAACGGAAACACCGTCACCGGCACGGCCACCGTCACCCGCAGCAACGGCAGCACGACCCTCGTCGAGACAGTGTCCATGCAGGCCGGCAACCTGGACCTGGCGAACAACCCCTTCTTCCGACAGTTCAACGACAGCGTGACCTTGACCGCTGCGGCGCGCGCCTTACCTGAAATGGGGGGCAGCGGCCTGTTGCGCGACCTCCGCGAAGCGATGAGCCTGGGCACGCCGTATGCCGCCAAGCTGGTGGCAGCGGTGCAGGACTCTTCGCAGGCAAGCACGCGCACCGAGCAGCAGAACCTTATGGGCAATGTGCTGGCGGCGTGGGCGCAAACTGCACCTCAGGCCAATATGTGGGTGAGAGCCGCGGCAAGCCGGCCCGTACTGCTCTCTCAGGTATTTAGTGGCGCGACTGCCACGTCTCTGGACGCCGAGAGCCCCGGGTGGAGAGCGCTATGGGCCGCCGCCGACTTCGGCCCCTACAGCCTAAACGACGCGGCGATGGAGCTCGTCGCCATTGCGGAAGCCAGAGGGCTTATTGACCGCATTTATCTCTATTCGTCCTCGGGCAACATCTACAGAGAACCGATGTGGATGACCGGTGCTGCTGGTTACCCGTCAATCGATCAGCTTGATGGCGTTGAGCGCACTATTGGAATCCTGCAAGTCTTCAACGGCAACGATTTCTTGAACGTGCTGCCAAAAGTGTCGGTTATAAACATGGATGGGGTGACGTACTACCCACAACTTCCCGATCAACGCGTGACTGCGCTGCTAAGTCAGTCGTACAACACCTTGCTTGATTCGGTGTACTCCGCACTCGCGCTACAAACACGGCTTCGGCCATATTTGGACGCCATTGACCTGGTGATCGATGAGACCGGTATCCGGTTTGACACCACTGCATTGGGCCAACTGCTGGCCTATAACTACAGCACTGCGCCGCAAGCGGGATTGGAGGATCTGATTGACCTCGTTCGATTTGCCACTCCGACGCTGCAGGCGGTGGGCCATGACGCCCTGACAACGCTGCGCGAGTGGGTCGAGGCATTGCCCGCCGGCTCGCCACTGTTGGCAGTGGCGGACGCCGCGGGCCTGAACTTGACAGCGGGAACAGTCGGTACGGGCCAGAACGAGTTGATCATGGGTGACTGGGCGAACAACACCCTTGCTGGCGCCGACGGCAACGATGTCATCGACGCCGGGAACGGGAGTGACTCGCTCGGCGGAGGCAACGGTGACGACTACATGCTGGGGCGCGCCGGCAACGACACGCTCGACGGCAACGCTGGCAACGACACGTTGGACGGTGGCACCGGCAACGACACCGTGAACGGTGGCGCCGGTAACAACCTATACCTCTTCGGGAAAGGCGACGGTCAGGACCTAATACCGAACTTCGCCGACAGCACCGCCGACAAGATCAGTTCGTTGCGGTTCAAGGAAGGCGTCCTTCCCGGCGAGGTTTCCGTGCGACAAGTCCACAGCAGTTTTTGGGGCTGGGGTGCCGATCTCGAGTTCAGCATTTCCGGCACGACGGACAAGATCGTGGTGGGTGGGCTGTGGGGGGCTGCCGGTGGCTGGGGCAATGACTACGCCGTTGTGCAGCGCATAGAGTTCGCCGACGGCACGGTGTGGGACTACAGCGATCTGAAAACACTGGTGCATGGCGGCACGGCAGGCGCCGATGTCATTGGTGGGTCGTTGGGCGATGACACGATTCTTGGCCACGCCGGAAACGATGTGCTGAGCGGGAGCAACGGGAACGACTCACTGGACGGCGGCGCCGACAGCGACGCCCTCAACGGCAACGCCGGCAACGACACGCTGGACGGTGGCGCGGGGAACGACTCGCTGCAGGGCGAGTCGGGCAACAACACCTACCTCTTTGGCCGCGGAGATGGGCAGGATACGCTGGCCCACTTCATCGACAGCACCCCGGGCAAGAACAGCGTGCTGCGCTTCAAGGAAGGGGTGTCACCGAGCGACGTGTCGCTCAAGCAGCTATACAGCAGCTTCTGGTCCTGGAATGCCGACATCGAGTTCGCGCTCGCAGGCACCAGCGACAAGATCACTGTCGCGAGTCTCTGGCGCGGTCTGTCCACGGGTGACCACAACTACACCACGGTGCAGCGCGTGGAGTTCGCCGACGGCACGGCTTGGGATTACGACGACCTGAAGGGGTTGCTGCACGGCGGCACGGCGGGCGCCGATGTCATTGGCGGCTCTTTGGGCGACGACACGATTTCGGGCCACGCCGGAAACGATGTGCTGAGCGGGAGCAACGGGAACGATACGCTGTACGGTGGCGCCGATGACGATGCACTCAACGGCGAAGCCGGCAATGACACGCTGGACGGAGGCTCCGGGAACGACACCCTCAACGGCGAATCTGGCGACGACATTCTGGACGGAAGCGCGGGGAACGACTCGCTGCAGGGCGAATCGGGCAACAACACCTATCTCTTCGG
>CAYJOA010000134.1:10742-11823 GCA_964371495.1 uncultured Rubrivivax sp. | reverse complement strand
CTGCTGCTGCGCGCGCAGGCGGCGCTGGACGCGCAGCGCCAGGCCGGCGGCAGCGCCGGCGACACGGCCACGACCGAGCTGCGCCGCAGCACCGAGGCCCTGCAGACCTGGCTCGTCGACCAGCCTCTGGACGCCGCGGCGTGGCAGCTGCTGTCGGGCACCAGCCAGGCGCTCGGCCTCACGCTGCGCTCGATGCGCGCCGGAGCCGAGGCGCGCGCGGTGGTCGGTGACCTCGCGGGCGCCATCGACCGCCTGCGCGCGGCGCAGTCGGCGGCGCGCACGACGGCCGGGCAGGACTTCATCGAAGCCTCGGTCGTCGATGCCCGGCTGCGCCAGCTGATGGCGCAGCGGCGCCAGATGGCGCTGGAAGCGCGCGGCAGCCGCGCCGGGCCGCCGGGGCCGGATCTGCCCGACGAGCCGCTGCCGCAGTAACGCGCGCGCCATATCCAGGGCCGCCCCGGCCGGCCAGAATGCGGGCCGAGGAGGCACCCGGCATGCAGCGCAGAAGGCGGGGGATGCGGGCCAGGGCGCTGGCCCTGGTCTGGCTTGGGCTGGCTTTGGCAGGTGGCGTCGGCGCGGCGCAGGCGGCGCGGGTGGCCGGCGTCTCGCCGCAGGGCGAAGTGGCCGAGGTGCGCCAGGTCGTGGTGCGCTTCAGCGACGCGGTCGTGCCGGCCGGCGACCCCCGCCTGCCGGCACCCTTCACGCTGTCGTGCCAGGGCGCCACGCCTGCCGGCGACGCGCGCTGGACGAGCGACCGCGTCTGGGTCTACGACCTGCACCAGGTGCTGGCTGCCGGCAGCCGCTGCACGCTGCGCGCCAGCACGGCCTTCCAGCCGCTGGGCGGCGCGCTCGAAGGGGCCACCGAGTTCGGCTTCTCCACCGGCGCGCCGGTGGTGCTGTCGGTGCAGCCCTACCCGGGCTCGCGCATCGAGGAGGACCAGCACTTCCTGCTGCGCCTGAACGGCGCGGTCGATGCCGCCAGCGTGCAGCGCGCGGTGTGGTGCGAAGTCGACGGCCTGGGCGAGCGCCTGCCGGTGAACCTGGTCGAAGGCGCGGTGCGCGACCAGCTGCTGCGCCAGCG
>CAYJOA010000134.1:0-10642 GCA_964371495.1 uncultured Rubrivivax sp. | reverse complement strand
CGGCGCGCGCCGATGTACGTGCGCACCGGCGCGCTGGTCACCAACCTGGGCGTGCACTTCAAGCGCGGGCGCTCGTCGAGCCTGGTCTGGGTGACGACGCTGGACCGCGGCCGCCCGGTGGCCGGTGCGCGCGTGGTGGTCAACGACTGCCGCGGCCAGGCGCTGTGGAGCGGCCGCACCGACGCGCAGGGGCTGGCGCGCATCGACCGCGGCTTCGACGACGCCGACGACGACAGCGCCAAAGGCAGCGCCGCCTGCCTCAGCCGCGACGGCCACTTCGTCACCGCGCGCCTGGGCGACGACCTGTCGTTCGTCTTCGGTGCCTGGAGCCGCGGCATCGAACCCTGGCGCTTCAACGTCCCGCTGGCGCGCGGCACCACGCCCGACCGCCGCGCCCACACCGTGTTCGACCGCACGCTGCTGCGCGCCGGCGAAACAGTGTCCATGAAACACTTCGTGCGCGACGACACTGAACGCGGCCTGGCGCTGCCGGCGCCCGATACGCTGCCCACCGAGGTGGTGCTCACGCACCTGGGCAGCGACACCGAATTCAGGCACCCCTTGACCTGGCCAAACGGCGCGCGCTCGACCGAGAGCCGGTGGGCGATCCCGAAGCAGGCCGCGCTGGGCCGGTACGACGTGGCGCTGCAGCAGGGCCGGCAGCGCTGGCCCAGCGGCAGCCTGCGCGTCGAGGCCTTTCGCGTGCCGCTGGTCGACGCGCGCCTGTCGGCACCGGCGGGCCCGCTGGTGGCGCCGCGCGAGATCACGCTGCAGGCGCAGCTGAATGCGCTGGCCGGCGGGCCGCTGGCGGCGGCGCCGCTGCAGCTGACGGCGCTGCTGCGCGCCGCCCCGCCGTCGTTCGCCGGCCACGACGACTTCAGCTTCGCCCCGGCAGGTGTCGGGCGCGCCGATGATGAAGAAGAAGGCGGCGACGGCAGCCGGATCGTCGCCGACAAGCTGGCCGCGACGACCGACAGGCAGGGCGCGGCGGCCGTCGTCGTGGCGGCCCTGCCGGCGCTCGCCGGCCCGTCCGACCTGCTGGCCGAGCTCAGCTTCAGCGACCCCAACGGCGAAGTGCAGACCGTCGCCCAGCGCCTGCGCCTGTGGCCCAGCAGCGTGGTTGCCGGCCTGCGCGTGGCGGGCTGGACGGCGGCCCGCGGCGAAGCCCGCTTCACGGCGGTCGTGCTGGACACCGGCGGCCGGCCGCAGCCGGGCCGCGCCGTGGAGGTGCTGGGGCGGCTGCAGCAGACCTTGACCACGCGCAAGCGCATCGTCGGTGGCTTCTACGCCTACGACAACCGGCGCGAGACGCGCGAGCTCGGCACGCTGTGCAGCGGCAGGACCGATGCGCAGGGGCGGCTGTCGTGCGAGGTGAAGCTCGACGCCTCGGGCGAGGTCGAGCTGGTTGCGCGCGCCAGCGACGACGCCGGCCGTGTCAGCGAGGCCGCGTCCACGATCTGGGTCAGCGCTGGCGCTGAATGGTGGTTCGGGCAAGACAACGACGATCGCATCGACGTGCTGCCCGAGAAGCGCGAGGTCGAGCCCGGCCAGACCGCCCGCCTGCAGGTGCGCATGCCCTTCCGCCAGGCCACCGCGCTGGTGACAGTGGAACGCGAAGGCGTCATCGACGCCCGCGTGTTGACGCTGACCGGCCGCGAGTCGGTGATCGAGCTGCCCATCCCGCAGGCCAGCGGCCGCTCCTGGGCCCCCAACGTCACCGTCGGCGTGCTGGTGCTGCGCGGCCGGCTGCGCGAAGCCCCCTGGTGGTCGATCTTCACCTGGGGCTGGCGCGAGCCGCGGCAATGGTGGCGCGCCTTCCGCTACGAAGGCCGCGACTGGCGCGCGCCCGGCGCCCTGGCCGACCTGTCCCGGCCCTCGTTCAAGTTCGGCGTCGCGCAGCTGTCGGTCGGCTTGGCCGAGCACCGGCTGGACGTGCAGGTGGCGCCCGACAAGGCGGCCTACGGCGTGCGCGAGACGGTGAAGACCACCGTGCGCGTGAGCCACGCCGGCAAGCCGGCCGCAGGTGCCGAGATTGCCTTCGCCGCCGTCGACGAAGGCCTGCTGGCGCTGCACGACAACCGCTCGTGGGGCCTGCTCGGCGCGCTGCTGGCGCCGCGCCCCTGGGGGGTGGAGACGGCCACCGCACAGGGCGAGATCATCGGCCGCCGCCACTACGGCCGCAAGGCGCTGCCGCCCGGCGGCGGCGGCGGCCGCAACCCGACACGCGAGCTCTTCGACACGCTGCTGCTGTGGCGCGGCACGGTGCGCCTGGACGCACAGGGCGAAGCGCGCATCGACGTGCCCTTGAACGACTCGCTCACGAGCTTCAGGCTGGTCGCCGTCGCCGATGACGGCGCCGACCGTTACGGCAGCGGCAGCGCCAGCGTGCGCGTCACGCAGGACCTGCAGCTGCTGCCGGGCATCGCGCCGCTGGCGCGCCAGGGCGACCGTTTCGACGCCACTTTCACGCTGCGCAACACCACGGCACGAGCGATGACGGTGCAGGCCACGCTGGCCGGCCGCAGCGACGATGGCGCGCTGGACTTCGCAGCGCAGACCGTGGCCTTGCCGGCCGGCGCCGCGAGAGAGGTGCGCTGGAGCGTGGTGGTGCCGGCGGCGGCCAAGCGCATCGAGTGGGAAGCGCTCGCCGAGGAGGCCGGCCGCGCCACGCCTGCGCGCGACCGCGTCAAGGTGGTGCAGGCGGTGGCGAGTGCGGTACCGGTACGCGTGTGGCAGGCCTCGCTGCAGCCGCTGCAGGGCACGCTGACGCTGCCGCTGGCGGCGCCGGCCGACGCCTTGCCGGGCTCGGCCAGCGTCGTTGCCGCGCTGCAGCCGCGGCTCGGCGGTGCCTTGCCCGGCCTGCGCCGCTATTTCGAGACCTACCCCTACAGCTGCCTGGAGCAGCAGGTGTCGCGCACGATCGCGCTGCGTGATGCCAGCGCCTGGGCAGCGCTGCGCGATGAAGTCGCCGGCTACCTGGATGCCGATGGCCTGGCCGGCTACTTCCCGCCGGCGCCGGGCGACGCGCCGCGCGGCAGCGACCGCCTCACCGCCCACCTGCTGAGCAGCGCGCACGAAGCCGGCTGGGACTGGCCCGAGGCGACGCGCGAGACCATGCTGCGCGGCCTGGCGGCTTTCGTCGAAGGGCGCATCGAACGCCGATTCGCCGCGCCGCGGCCCGACCTCGACGTGCGCAAGCTGGCGGCGCTGGAGGCGCTGGCCCGCCACGGCCGCGCCACGCCGCGCCTGCGGGGCTCGGTCGGCTACCCCCCCGCGGCGGGGGCGGCCTCGGCGCTGCTCGACCTGTGGAGCGTGCTGCGGCGAGTGCAGGGCGTGCCGCAGGGTGCGGCGAAGCTTGCCGAAGTGCAAAGGCTGTTGCGCTCGCGTCTCGTCGCCGGCGGCACGACGCTGAAGTTCAGCACCGAAGCCGGCGACGACTGGTGGTGGCTGATGGACGGCCCCGACGCCAACGCCGCGCGGCTGGTGCTGGCCGCCGTCGACGCGCCGGGCTGGAAGGACGAGGTGCCGCAACTCGTGATGGGCGCGCTGGCGCGGCAGCAGCGCGGCGCCTGGTCGACGACCACCGCCAACCTGTGGGGCGTGCTGGCGCTGGAACGTTTTGCAGCGGCCTTCGAGAAAGTGCCGGTCAGCGGCGCCAGCGTGCTGCAGCTGGGCGCCGTCACCGGCACGCTGGACTGGCAGGCAGCGCCCGACGGCGGCGCGCAGACGCTGCCGCTGCCGGCAGCGCCGGCGTCGCTGCTGGCACGACACGAAGGCGCCGGCCGCCCCTGGCTGACGCTGCAGACGCAGGCCGCGGTGCCGCTGCGCGCGCCGCTGGCCGCCGGCTACCGCATCACGCGCAGCGTCGGCGCGGTGCAGCGCAAGACGCCCGACGCCTGGAGCCGCGGCGACATCCAGCGCGTGCGGCTGGAGATCGAGGCGCTGGGCGACATGGCCTGGGTCGTCGTCGGCGACCCGGTGCCTGCCGGTGCCACCCTGCTGGGCAGCGGGCTGGGGCGTGATTCGGCGCTGGCGACGCGGGGTGAACAGCGCGAGGGCCGCGCCTGGCCGGCGTACGTGGAACGTGCGCCCGAGGCCTGGCGCGCTTACTACGAATGGTTGCCGCGCGGGCGGCATGTCGTCGAGTACACGGTGCGGCTGAACGCCAGCGGACGCTTCGGTCTGCCGCCGACACGGGTGGAGGCGATGTATGCGCCCGAGACCTTCGGCGAAGTGCCCAACGCAGCGCTGGAGGTGGTGCCTTGATGCTGGGGTGGGCATCGACCTTCACCCGAGCCCTCTCCCTGGGAGGGGGAGGGAGTGGATGGCGGTGCTGGTGCGGCCGCGGTCTGGCCACGCTGCTGCTGTGGGCCGCCGCGCCGGCCTTGGCAGTGCCGACCTTCGACGCCGTGCGTGCCGCGCATGCGCCGTCGGACGCGCCGCTGCTCGACCGCTTCGGCGCCGTGCTGCAGACCGTGCGTTTCGACGACACGGTGCGCCGCGGGCCGTGGGTCACGCTGGCCGACATCTCGCCGGCACTGCGCGAGGCCATCGTGCTCAGCGAGGACCGCCGCTTCTGGGCCCACGGCGGCGTCGATTGGCGCGCCCTGGCGGCCGGCGCCTGGGCTTCGGCATGGAATGGTCGCAGCCGCGGCGCATCGACGCTGACGATGCAGCTGGCCGGCCTGCTGGACGACGCGCTGGCGCGGCCCGCCGGCGGCCGCAGCGTGGGCCAGAAGCTGACGCAGCTGCGGCGCGCGCAGCAGCTGGAGGCCGGCTGGACCAAGACGCAGATCCTGGAGGCCTACCTCAACCGCGTGCCGCTGCGCGGCGAACTGGTGGGCGTGGCGGCGGCCAGCAACGTGCTCTTCGGCAAACACGCCAGCGGGCTGGACGCGGTGGAGGCGGCGCTGCTGGCCGTCATGGTGCGCGGCCCCAACGCCGGTGCCGCGCTGCTGGAGCGCCGGGCCTGCGCGGTGCTGCGCCAGCAGCAGCTGGACTGCGCCCCCTTGGGTATCACGCTGGCGCAGGCGCTGGCGCGGCGGCCCGGGCCGCTGCTGTCGGCGCCGGGCGAGGCGCTGGCGCCGCACTTCGCGCGCCGCATGCCGGCACCCGGCAAGGGGCCCTGGCGCAGCACGCTGGACGCCTCGGTGCAGCGCGTGGCGCTGACCGCACTGCGCCGCCAGCTGGCCGAGCTGCGTGGCCGCGACGTCGACGACGGCGCGGTGGTCGTGCTCGACAACGCCAGCGGCGAGGTGCTGGCCTGGGTCGGGTCGGCGGGGCCGGGCTCGGCGGCGGCCGAGGTCGATGCCGTGCTGGCGCGGCGTCAGCCCGGCTCGACCATCAAGCCCTTCGTCTACGCGCTGGCGCTGCAGCACAGGCTGATCACGGCGGCCAGCATCCTGGACGACGCGCCGCTGCAGCTGGCTGCCGGCGCCGCGCTGTACCAGCCGCAGAACTACGACCTCGGCTTCAAGGGCCCGGTCAGCGCGCGCGTGGCGCTGGCCAGCAGTCTGAACGTGCCGGCGGTGCGCGTGGCCGCGATGCTCGGGCCCGACGCGGTGTTCGACAAGCTCGTCGACGCCGGTCTGCCGCTGCTCGAGAGCGCCGGTTTCCACGGCCATGCGCTGGCGCTGGGCAGCGCCGAGGTCTCATTGCTCGACCTCACCAATGCCTACCGCATGTTCGCGCAAGGTGGCCTGTGGCGCCCCGCGCGCTGGCACGCCGCGGCACCGGCGGCACCGCCGCGGCGCGTCTTCGGTGCCGGCACGGCCTACGTCGTTTCGGACATCCTGGCCGACCCGGCGGCGCGCGCCCTCACCTTCGGCCTGGACGGTCCCTTGGTGACGCGCGGCTGGGCGGCGGCGAAGACCGGCACCAGCAAGGACATGCGCGACAACTGGTGCATCGGCTACACCTCGCGCTTTACGGTGGGCGTGTGGGTGGGCAACGCCAGTGGCGCGCCGATGCACGGCGTGAGCGGCGTCAGCGGCGCGGCGCCGGTGTGGCGCGAGGTGGTCGAACGGCTGCATGCCGGTGCGCCGTCGCGCCCGCCGGCACCGCCTGCAGGCCTGGTGGCCCAGCGCGGCGAATGGTTCCTGACCGGCACCGAAGCGCGCCCGGGCAGTGCGGCCGACGGCGGCCACGCGGGGGCCTTCGGCATCGAAACCCCGCGCGACGGCAGCGTGGTGCTGCTCGACCCCGACATCCCGATGGCCGCGCAGCGGCTGAGCTTCGTCGGCGCGCCGGGGCAGTGGAGTGTGAACGGCCGCGTCGTCGGCCGTGGCGGTGTCGTGCACTGGCTGCCGCGGCCGGGGCGCCACGTGCTCGAGTGGCGTGCGGCCGCGGCCGCGGCCGGCGACACGGCGCCGAGCGAGCGCGTGTCCTTCGAGGTGCGTGCCGCGCCGCCGCCTGCCGGTCGCCGCTGACGCGCCGGCTCACACCGGCGTGTCGTTGAACAGTCGCTCCACCGCGACGTCGATGACCATGCCGCACAGGCTGTACAGCAGCGAGCCGACGAGCGCGGCGGTGAAGGTCGGCACGTGGAAGCCGTCGAGCACCGACGCGGCGGCCCAGAACATCAGCGCGTTGATGACGAACAGGAACAGGCCCAGCGTCAACAACGTCACCGGCAGCGTCAGCAGCACCAGCAGCGGACGCACCAGCGTGTTGAACAAACCGAGCACGAACGCCGCGATAAGGGCGGTTCCGAAACCGGCCACCGAGACACCCGAATACAGGTTGGCGACCAACAACAAGGCCGCGGCAAGCAGCAACCATCGCACGATGATCTTCATGTCGACAGCATACCGTGGCGCGGAAGCGTCTTTTACCTAGGAAAACCGCTTCTCAGCGCTGCAGGCAGGCAGTACCATCGCGAGTGCCCGAATACCCGTAAAGACAAGCCCCAAAACAAAGGTTTGCGCGACGGGCGGCACTCTCTCAACCAATGACGGAGAACCTACACATGGCAACTGCGAAGAAAGCTCCCGCGAAAAAGGCCCCGGCGAAGAAGGCTGCGCCGGCCAAGAAGGCCGCCCCCGCGAAGAAGGCAGCACCGGCGAAGAAGGCGGCACCGACCAAGAAGGCCGCACCCGCCAAGAAGCGCGCCCCGAGCGCCGCCTTCATGAAGGCCATGACCCCGAGTGCCGCGTTGGCCGCCATCATCGGCGACAAGCCGATGCCGCGCACCGAGGTCACCAAGAAGGTCTGGGAGTACATCAAGAAGAACAGCCTGCAGGACAAGGTCAAGCGCACCATGATCAACGCCGACGCCAAGCTCAAGGCGGTCGTCGGGGTGAGCCCGATCTCCATGTTCGGCATGACCAAGGAAATCAGCAAGCACCTCAAGTGAGTTGCTGAATTCCTCGATGTCCTGCGGGGCCCGGGCGACCGGGCCCCGTTTTCATTCCGGGGCGGCGGTGCCTGGGCTCAGGCGCGCTGCGCGAGCCGCCGCTCGACGAAGTCGAGCCGGTCCTGGCCCCAGAAGATCTCGCCGTCGATGACATAGCTGGGGGCGCCGAAGACGCCGGCCGCGATCGCCTGCTGCGTGTACTGCTCGTAACGCGCCTGCACCGGCGGCGCGCTCGCTGCCGCCAGACGATCGGCCGGCAGCCCGCTTTCGGTCAGCAGCTCGGCCAGCGTGGCGGCGCTGGCGATGTCGCGCTCCTGCACCCACACCGCCGCCAACACGCGGCCCGCCAGTTGCATCGCGGCGTCGGCGCCGTCGGCCTGGTCGACCGCGATGATCAGCCGCGCCGCGTCGTCGCCGGGCACCGGGAAGTGCCTGGGCTTGAGGTTCAAGGGCAGGCCCAGCCAGTCGCTGAAACGCCGCAGTTCCACCAGCCGGTAGGCCTGCCGCTGCGGCGCCCGCTGGCCCAGCGGCAACCCGCCCGAGACCGGGAACACCTTGCCGCCCAGGTCCACCGGCAGCACACGAACCGTGGCGCCGGCGGCCGCCGCGATGCGGCGAAAGCGTTCGTGGCCAAGATAGGTCCAGGGGGACTGGGGGGCGAAGTAGTAGTCGATGGTGGTGGGCATGGTGGCGGCTCTCGGTGGATGGGCAACAGGGGCAGGCAGCGTTCGGGTTCGCGCAGTCTAGGGCCGGCGCTGTGATGAAATGCCCCGAGGGAGACCACCGCGCCGATGAGCCAAGTCCTGATCCACCAATACCTGGCCCAACTCGACGTGCTCAAGAAGGTGGGCGGAACGCACCGCGAAAGCGTGGTGCGCGAAGCCTTCAAGGACCTGCTCAAGGGCTGGGGCAAGCAGCACGACCTGGTCTTCATTCCCGAATACAGGCTCGACAGCGCCACCAAGGACACGCGCTTCGTCGATGGGGCGCTGCTGCACGAACTGCGCGTGCCCTTCGGCTACTGGGAGGCCAAGGACGCCAAGGACGACCTCGACGACGAGATCGCCTTCAAGTTCAAGCGCGGCTACCCGCAGGACAACATCATCTTCGAGGACAGCACGCAGGCCGTGCTGATCCAGCACCGGCAGGAGGTGATGCGCTGCGCGGCGGACGACGTGCTGCAACTCGAAAAGCTGCTCAAGCTGTTCTTCGGCTTCGAACGCGCCGAGATCGCCGACTTCCGCAAGGCCGTGGCGCAGTTCAAGACCGATCTACCGGCCGTACTGGAGGCGCTGCGCGGCATGATTGCCCGCGAACAGGCCGGCAACAGGGCCTTTGCCGCCGCCGCCGTGAAGTTCCTGGCCCACGCGCAGGAGGCCATCAACCCGGGCCTGAGCGAAGCCGATGTGCGCGAGATGCTGATCCAGCACATCCTCACCGAAGAGATCTTCAGCAAGGTCTTCGACGACAGCGACTTCCACCGCCACAACAACGTGGCGCGCGAGCTCTACGAGTTGGAGGCCACCTTTTTCACCGGCAGCGTCAAGCGCAGCACGCTCAAGGGCCTGGAGGCTTACTACGCCGCCATCCGTGCCGCGGCGGCGCAGATCGGCAGCCACCACGAGAAGCAGACCTTCCTGAAGGTCATCTACGAGAACTTCTACAAGGTCTACAACGCCAAGGCGGCGGACCGGCTGGGTGTGGTCTACACGCCGAACGAGATCGTGCGTTTCATGATCGAAGGTGCCGACTGGTTGTGCGAAACGCACTTCGGCCGCAACCTGGTCGACCGTGACGTCGAGATCCTGGACCCGGCCACCGGCACCGGCACCTTCATTTGCGAACTGCTCGAGCACTTTCGCGGCCAGCCGAAGAAGCTGCAGCACAAGTACCGAGAGGAGCTACACGCCAACGAGGTGGCGATCCTGCCGTACTACGTGGCCAACCTGAACATCGAGGCCACCTACGCCGCCATCACCGGCGAGTACGAGGAGTTCAAGAACCTGTGCTTCGTCGACACGCTGGACAACGTCGGCCTGCACACCGCGGCGCACGGCCAGACGGCCGACCTGTTCGGCAGCGTCAGCGAAGAGAACGTGGCGCGCATCAAGCGCCAGAACAGCCGCAAGATCAGTGTCGTCATCGGCAACCCGCCGTACAACGCCAACCAGGCCAACGAAAACGACAACAACAAGAACCGCGAATACCCGGCCATCGACGCGCGCATCAAGCAGACCTACATCGCCTTGAGCACGGCGCAGAAGACCAAGCTCTACGACATGTATGCGCGCTTCTTCCGCTGGGCCAGCGACCGGCTGCATGCCGACGGCGTGCTGGCCTTCGTGACGAACCGCAGCTTCGTCGACAGCCGCACCTTCGACGGCTTTCGCAAGACGGTGGCGGCGGAGTTCGCCGAGGCCTACGTGGTGGACCTGGGCGGCGACGTGCGCGCCAACCCCAAGCTGAGTGGCACCAAACACAACGTGTTCGGCATCCAGACCGGGGTGGCGATCAGCTTCTTCGTCAAGCGGCAGGGCGCGGCGGGCAAGAAGGGTTGCCGGGTGTTCTATGCGCGGCGGCCGGAGATGGAGACGGCGGATGAGAAGCTGGCGTGGCTGGGGAGCGCGCGGGCTTCGACCTTGGCGTTTGAGGAAGTACGGCCCGATGCGAAGGCGAACTGGCTCAACCTAACGAACAACGACTTCGACGACTTGATCCCGTTGATCGACAGAGACGTCAAGGCGAGCGTGCGCGGCTCGCGTGACAAGGCGGTGTTCAAGCTGTTTGGCAATGGCATTAACACCGCTCGTGATGATTGGGTTACCGACTTTGATCCGCACGCTCTGCAATCCAAGGTCACCTACTTCCTGACTGAGTTCGCGCAGGCGGCATCCGATTCCCACGACGTGGGCACTGCGCTCAAGTGGTCTCGGAATCTGAAGACCAAGCTGTCACGCGGCTCCAAGGAAGCATTCGATCGGTCCCACCTTCAGCGCTACGCCTACCGACCCTTCCTGCCGCAATTTGGATACCTTTCACGGCTACTCATTGACGAACTCGGCCAGTGGCCAGCGTTCGATCTGCCTGGCAACCTGTCGGTCAACTTCCCGGCAGCCAAAGGCTTCTACGCGCTCGCCAGCGACCTGCCGACTGACTTTCACTTCACCGGCGACACAAAGGTCGCGGCGCTGTATCGGCTGGATGAGGCCGGCGATCGCACGGACAACATCACCGATTGGGCCCTGACCCAATTCCGCCAGCATTACCAACCCGGCCGCGGCACGAAGG
>CAYJOA010000133.1:0-12205 GCA_964371495.1 uncultured Rubrivivax sp. | reverse complement strand
CATGTCGACCTCGTGCTGCGAGATCAACTGCGGCGGCCAGGCCGACATCGCGATCATCATGCAGCACACCAAGCCGCCGAAGATCAACCACGACCTGGTGGCCAACGTCTGCGAGCGCCCGGCGGTGGTGGCACGCTGCCCCGTCGCGGCCATCCGCCCGGCGCTGGTCAACGGCAAGCCGTCGCTGGAAGTCGACGAGAAGAAATGCATCTGCTGCGGCGCCTGCTACCCGCCGTGCCCGCCGATGCAGATCAACGACCCCGAGCACAGCAAGCTGGCGATCTGGGTCGGCGGCAAGAACTCCAACGCCCGCGGCAAGCCCACGTTCATGAAGATGGTGGCTTCCGGCCTGCCGAACAACCCGCCGCGCTGGCCGGAAGTGTCGGCGATGGTGAAGAAGATCCTCTACACCTACAAGGAAGACGCGCGTTCGTGGGAGCGGCTGTCGGACTGGGTCGAGCGCATCGGCTGGCCGCGTTTCTTCGAGAAGTGCGACCTGCCCTTCACCAAGTACCTGATCGACGACTGGCGCGGCTCGCGGGCCAACCTGAACGCCTCCACGCACATCCGCTTCTGACCACGGCGCTTCGACATGAAATTCGGCTTGCTCGTCAGCGAAGGCCCGTACACGCACCAGGCCAGCGACACGGCGTACCAGTTCGCCGTCGCCGCCCTCGCAAAGGGGCACGAGGTGCAGCGGGTCTTCTTCTATCACGACGGCGTCTACAACGCGACCCGGCTCACCGAGCCGCCGCAGGACGACCGCCACGTCGTCAACCGCTGGTCGGCGCTGAAGGCCGAGCACGACGTCGACCTCGTGGTGTGCGTGGCCGCCGCGCTGCGCCGCGGCATCAAGGACGAGGTGCTGGCGCCGGGTTTCCGCATCTCGGGCCTGGGCCAGCTGGTCGACAGCGGCATCAAGGCCGACCGCTTCGTGACCTTCGGAGACTAGAAATGATGCCCCCACGCTCACATCGTTCGCTGCCCCCCGCGGGGGCGCAGGCCTCCCTTGGGACGGCCCGGCAGGAGTCCTGATGGCCACGAAGAAGTTCATGTTCGTCAACCGCAAGGCGCCCTTCGGCACGATCTACGCACTGGAAAGCCTGGAGGTGGTGCTCATCGCCGCCACCTTCGACCAGGACGTGAGCCTGGTCTTCGTGGACGACGGTGTCTACGAGCTCGTCAAGGGCCAGGACAGCAAGGCCATCGGCATCAAGAACCACTCCAAGACCTACCGCGCGCTGGACGGCTACGACGTCGAGAAGCTCTACGTCGAGCGCGAGTCGATGGCCGCGCGCGGTCTGACGGAAGACGACCTGCTCGTGGACGTCGAGGTCCTGTCCAGCGCCGAGATGGCCGACCTGATGGCCGAGCAGGACGTGGTCCTGTCCTTCTGACGAGAACGAACAGATGCTGCACATCGTCAACAAATCTCACACCCAGACGACCTCGTTGCAGAGCTGCCTGCGCTTGTCCAAGCCGGGCGCGGCGCTGCTGCTGATCGAGGACGCCGTCTACGCCGCCACCCAGGCGGCGGCCGCGTCGTCCGGCATCGCCGATGCGCTGAAGCAACTCAAGGTCTACGCCCTGCAGCCCGACGTCGAGGCGCGCGGCATGGCCGGCAGGCTGGTCGACGGCGTCACCGCCGTGGACTACGCCGGCTTCGTCGACCTCGTCGCCGAGCACCCGAACAACCAATCCTGGCTGTAAGGCCAGGCCGCCATTCCCCAAGGAGACAAGCAAATGGGCATCGAAGTCAACGGCACCACCTACGAGACCGACGAAGAGGGCTACCTGGTCAACCTCGCCGACTGGAACGAGGAGATCGGCAAGGTCCTTGCCCAGGGCGAGAACGTCGAGATGACGCCCAGCCACTGGGAAGTCGTGAACTTCCTGCGCGACTACTACAACGAGTACCAGATCGCCCCCGCGGTGCGCGTGCTCACCAAGGCCATCGGCAAGCAGCTCGGCCCGGACAAGGGCAACAGCAAGTACCTCTACGAGCTGTTTCCCTACGGCCCGGCCAAGCAGGCCTGCAAGATCGCCGGCCTCCCCAAGCCGACCGGCTGCGTCTGAAATCTCGCGCATAAACCTACTGCGCCAGCCGATATCGGGCCTGCGTTGCTCGCCGTACGGGTGTACGGCTGCGCTACTCGACCCCATCTCGGCCGGCTCGCTACGGTTTCTGTCGCGAGATTTCGCACCTCACTGAAGGTACCGGGATGCTCTCGATCGCCTACGCCGCGCTCTTCTATGCCGCCACCGCGATCCTGATCGTGGGCGTGGCGCTGAAGATCCGCAGCTACACGCGCACACCGGCGCCGCTGAAGATCCCCACCACGCCGGCGCCCACCACCACCGGCGGCGTGGCACTGCGGCTGACGCGCGAGGTGGTTTTCTTCGAGAGCCTTTTCAAGGCCAGCAAGTGGACCTGGATCTTCGGTTGGATGTTCCACGCCGCGCTGCTGCTGGTGCTGCTGCGCCACGTGCGCTACTTCCAGCAGCCGGTGTGGGACGTGATCGTCTTCGTGCAGCCCTTCGGCACCTATGCCGGCTTCGCGATGGTCGCGGGGCTGGCCGGGCTGTGGGCGCGGCGTTTCCTGGTCGACCGCGTGCGCTACATCTCGACGCCGTCGGACCACCTGCACCTGGCGCTGTTGATCGCCATCGGCCTCACGGGCCTGGGCATGCGTTTCGTCGCCCACACCGACATCGTCGCCGTCAAGGCCTTCATGCTGGGCTTGATGCGGCTGGACATCCAGCCGCTGCCGGCCGATCCGGTGCTGCTGGTGCACCTGGCGCTGGTGGCGTTGCTGATGATCGTGTTCCCGATCAGCAAGCTGCTGCACGCACCGGGACTGTTCTTCAGCCCCACGCGCAACCAGGCCGACACCTCGCGCGAAGCGCGGCACGTGTCGGCGTGGGCCGCCGCGCTCGAGAAGAAATAAGCCAGGACCGACGCCGTGGCCACCGCAGCCTTCGAAACACCCAAGCTCAAGCCCTACCCGGTGATCCCGCTGGTGGCGCTGGGGGCGACTTCGCACCTCAAGCCCTTCGTCGCCTCGCCGGCGATCCAGACCGCGGTCGGTTTTCCGGGCGAGCTGACCGAAGGCTGGGAGCAGCGCGCCGTGGCCAGAATGGGCGAGCTGCTCGACAAGTACCGCTCGCTGCGCGTCTACATGGACGCCTGCGTGCACTGCGGCGCCTGTTCCGACAAGTGCCACTATTTCCTGGGCACCGGCGACCCGAAGAATATGCCGGTGGCGCGCCAGGACCTGATGCGCGCCGTCTACCGCCGCTACTTCACCTTCGCCGGCAAGCATTTCCCCAAGCTGGTGGGCGCGGTGGACATGAGCAAGGACGTGCTCGACCAGTGGTGGAGCTACTACAACCAGTGCTCGGAGTGCCGCCGCTGCAGCGTCTTCTGCCCCTACGGCATCGACACCGCCGAGGTCACGATGGCCGCGCGCGAGATCATGGACTCGGTCGGCCTGGGGCAGAAGTACGCCAACGAGATCATCGGCAAGGTGCACCGCATCGGCAACAACCTGGGCATCCCCGGGCCGGCGCTCGAAGACACGCTGCTCGGGCTGGAAGAGGACACCAAGGAAGAGACCGGCCTGGACGTTCGCTTCCCGCTCGACGAGGAAGGCGCCGAGGTGCTGCTGGTGACGCCGTCGGCCGACTTCTTCAGCGAGCCGCACGTCGAAAGCCTGATCGGCTACGCCAAGGTCTTCCACGCCGCGGGCATCCGCTGGACGCTCAGCACCAAGGCCAGCGAGGCCGGCAACTTCGGCCTCTTCATCGGCAACTACGAGCAGATGCGCAACATCTCGCTGCGCGTCAAGGAAGCGGCGCAGGAGCTCGGCGTCAAGCGCATCGTGGTCGGCGAATGCGGGCACGCCTGGCGCGTGGCCTACAGCTTCTGGAACACGCTGATGGGCCCCTTCGACTGGCTCGATCCGCGTTATCCGGTGCCGCAGCACATCTGCGAACTCACCTACGACCTGATCCAGCGCGGCGCGCTGAAGTTCGACAAGGAAAAGAACGACGGCCGCATCATCACCTTCCACGACTCGTGCAACGTCGCGCGGGCCTCGCGCATGGGCAGCATGCCCGGCGGCCAGTTCGTGATCCCGCGCGAAATCATCAAGGCGGTGGCGAACAACTTCCACGACATGGCGCCGGGCACCACGCACGAGGCCACCTTCTGCTGCGGCGGCGGCGGCGGCCTGCTCACCGACGACCTGATGGAGATCCGCGTCAAGGGTGCGCTGCCGCGCATGGAAGCGCTGAAGACCGTGGTCGACCGCCACGGCGTGAACTTCATGGCCACCATCTGCGCCATCTGCAAGGCGCAGTTCTCCAAGGTGCTGCCCGCTTACGGCTTCGACATGAGCATGGTCGGCGGCGTGCATCAGCTGGTGAGCAAGGCCATCCGCCTCGGCGAGCCGTCATGACAGCCTCTGCCTGATGGCCACGACAACGACAACAGGAGACTGACCATGGCCCACATCGTCATCATGGGTGCCGGCCTCGGCGGCATGCCCGCGGCGTACGAGGCGCGCGCAACGCTGGGGAAGGAGCACCAAGTCACCGTCGTCAACGCCGTGGACTACTTCCAGTTCGTGCCGTCCAACCCCTGGGTCGCGGTGGGCTGGCGCAAGCGCGAGGAGGTGATCCTGCAGGTGGCGCCGTTGCTGGAGCGCAAGGGCATCGCCTTCGTCGCCAAGGCGGTGACGCAGATCGACGCCGACAACAGCAAGCTCGTGCTCGAAGGCGGCCAGCCCAGCGAAGAAGTGCTGGCCTACGACTACCTCATCATCACCACCGGCCCGAAGCTCAGTTTCGATGAAGTGCCCGGCGCCGGTCCGCACGGTGGCCACACCCACTCGGTGTGCACGGTGAACCATGCCGAAGCGTTCTGGGCGCAGTACCAGGACTTCGTCAAGGATCCCGGCCCGGTGGTCATCGGCGCCATGCCGATGGCCAGCTGCTTCGGCCCGGCCTACGAGTTCGCCTTCATCCTCGACACCGACCTGCGCCGCCGCAAGATCCGCAACAAGGTGCCCATCACCTTCGTCACCAGCGAGCCCTACATCGGCCACCTCGGCCTGGGCGGCGTCGGCGACAGCAAGTCGATGCTCGAGTCCGACTTGCGCGGCCACGACATGAAGTGGATCACCAACGCCAAGACGACCAGGGTCGAGGCCGGCAAGCTCTTCGCCACCCAGCTCGACGACCTCGGCAATGTCCTCAAGGAGCACGAGGTGCCGTTCAAGATGGCCATGATGCTGCCCGCCTTCAAGGGCGTGGACGCGGTGGCCGCGGTGCCCAAGCTGTGCAACCCGCGCGGCTTCGTGCTGATCGACGAGTACCAGCGCAGCAAGGCCTACAAGAACATCTTCTCGGCCGGCGTCTGCGTGGCCATCCCGCCGGTGGAAGCCACGCCGGTGCCCACCGGGGCGCCCAAGACCGGTTACATGATCGAGACCATGGTCACGGCCATCGTGCACAACATCGCCGACGAGCTGAAGGGCAACACGCCCAACACCAAGGCGACGTGGAACGCGATCTGCCTGGCCGACATGGGCGACACCGGCGCTGCCTTCGTGGCGCTGCCGCAGATCCCGCCGCGCAACGTGAACTGGTTCAAGAAGGGCAAGTGGGTGCACCTGGCCAAGATCGCGTTCGAAAAGTACTTCATGCGCAAGATGAAGTCCGGCAATTCAGAGCCCATCTACGAGAAGTACGTGCTCAAGGCCTTGGGCATCGTGCGCCTGGCCGAAAAGTGACGCCCCGCGTTACGCGAAATATCCGAAGGAGACCAAGATGTCCACCAATCTGGAACAGGCGCCGGCCCAGCCGCTGACCTTCCGCCGCTACAAGGACGGCGACGACAAGCCGCTGGCCTGGCAGCAGGAGATCTTCGACGCCGATCACTCGCACAAGTGCCCCACCTATATCCAGAGCACGCCACCGTGCCAGGGCAGCTGCCCTTCGGGCGAGGACATCCGCGGCTACCTCAACATCGCGCGCGGCGTCGAGAAGCCGCCCGCCGGCGTGCCCTGGCAGGAATACGCCTGGCGCCGGCTGACCGAGGCCAACCCGTTTCCATCGGTGATGGGCCGCGTCTGCCCGGCGCCGTGCGAGTCGGGCTGCAACCGCAACCAGGTCGAGGACTTCGTCGGCATCAACTCCGTCGAGCACTTCCTGGGTGAGTGGGCGATCGAGAAGCAGCTCGCCTTCCCCAAGCCGACGCAGGCCAGCGGCAAGACGGTCGCCGTGATCGGCGGCGGGCCGGCCGGACTGTCGGCCGCCTACCAGCTGGCGAAGAAGGGCCACGCGGTGACGGTCTTCGACGAGCGCGCCGAGCTCGGCGGCATGATGCGTTACGGCATTCCCGGCTTCCGCACGCCGCGCGCGGTACTCGACGCCGAGATCCAGCGCATCCTGGACCTGGGTGTGCAGGTGCGCATGAACTGCCGCATCGGCACCGACATCACGCTCGACCGGATCAAGGCCGACTTCGACGCCGTCTTCCTGGGCCTGGGCGCGCAGAGCGGCCGCCCGCTGCCGGTGGACGGCAGCGACGCGCCCAACGTCGTCACCGCCACCGCCTTCCTGAAGGCCTTCAACGACGGCCGCCTGCAGCACGTCGGCAAGCGCGTGGTGGTGGTCGGCGGCGGCGACACCTCGATCGACGTCGCCACCGTCGCCCGGCGCCTGGGCCACATCGACCAGATCCACGAGTCCGACCGGCCCGAGAACGCCATCGCCGGCTACGCCGCGCACGACGCGGCCTCGCTGTCGCGGCGCCAGGGTGCCGAGGTCACGCTGACCTCGATCTTCGACATCGAGAAGATGCAGGCCAGCAAGAACGAGGTCGAGCACGCACTGGCCGAAGGCATCGCCGTGCGCGGCGGCATGGCGCCGGTGGCGGTGATCCGCGACGCCGGCGGTCGCGCCACCGCGCTGCGCATCGCGCGCTGCGAAGCGAAGATCGTGGGCGGCCGGCTCGACGTGAAGGTCATTCCCGGCACCGAGGAAGACATCCCGGCCGACCTCGTCGTCTCGGCCATCGGCCAGGCGGTGGACTTCACCGGCCTGGAGACGCTGAACAACGGCAAGGGCGGCATCAGCTCGGACAAGAACTACCAGGTGCAGGGCCAGCCCGGCATGTTCGTCGGCGGCGACGTGGTGCGCCCGCACCTGCTGACCACCGCCATCGGCCACGGCGCGATTGCCGCCGAGGGCATCGACCGCCACTTGCGCGGCGAAGCGCTGGACAAGCGGCCCAAGATCGACGTGCACGGCTTCGACCTCATGCGCAAGATGGTCGAGAAGGGCCTGAAGGTGACGCCGATTGCCGAGCCCACCTGGGGCACCGACAGCGGCACCGGCGCGGTCCACAACTACGACAACCGTTCCGACCGCTACGTCATCCCGCACACCGAGCTCTTCCTCGGCCACTTCAACTACACGCCGCGCAACCGGCGCAAGATCGTCACGCTGACCGCCGAGGAGGCGCTGAACAACTTCGAGGAGCGCCTGCTGCCGCTGCTGGAGGCGCAGGCCCAGGCCGAGGCCAAGCGCTGCATGAGCTGCGGCCAGTGTTTCGAGTGCGACAACTGCGTCGTCTACTGCCCGCAGACGGCGGTGTTCAAGGTGCCCAAGGCCAAGTCGACCACCGGCCGCTACGTCGACACCGACTACACCAAGTGCATCGGCTGCCACATCTGCAAGGACGTCTGCCCCACCGGCTACATCCAGATGGGGCTCGGGGAATGAATGGCCCCCCCCGTAGCGCCTTCGGCGCCTCCCCCCCGGGGGGGCGACGCCAGCGGACCGGCAGAGCCGGATCCGCGGCGTCCGCTTGGCTGCGGCGTGCGCTGTTCGGGGTCATATTCGCAGGCTCGCTGCAAACGGTCACCGCGGGCGAGGGTCGCACGCCCAGGCCGGTGGTCGAACCCGCGGTCACTGGCACGCAGTGCGTGGCGCCGCCGGAGGTCATGCGCCGCAGCCACATGGACTTCCTCAAGCACCAGCGCGACGACACCGTGCACGGCGGCATCCGCGGCGCGAAGTACAGCCTGAAGGCCTGCATCGACTGCCACGCCGGCCGGCAGACCGGCAGCGTGGCCAAGGCCGAGTCCAACTTCTGCGTCAGCTGCCACAGCTACGCGGCGGTGAAGATCGACTGCTTCGAGTGCCACGCCAGCAAGCCCGCCACCGCAGTGGCGCAGGGTGCACGTCCATGAGCCGGCGCGGTTTCCTCGGCGTCGCCGCCGCCGGCCTGGCCGGCGTGATGCTCGCGCCCGGCATCCGGCTGATCGAGATCGCCCAGGCCGCAGCGCCGACCGCCGGCGCCAGCCCCAAGGTGCGCTGGGGCATGTTGATCGACACCACGAAGTGCGCCAGCGGCTGCACCGACTGCGTCACCGCCTGCAACACCGAGAACGGCCTCGACCCGCGGCCCACGCCGACCTCGGCGCAGTGGATCCGCAAGGTCGAGATCAAGGAGATCAAGACCGGCCGCGCCTCTTCGGTGCCGGTGATGTGCCAGCACTGCGCCGAGCCACCGTGCGTCGACGTCTGCCCCACCGGCGCCTCGTTCAAGCGCGCCGACGGCATCGTGCTCGTCGACCGCCACAGCTGCATCGGCTGCCGCTATTGCGTGATGGCCTGCCCGTACAAGGCGCGCTCCTTCGTGCACGAGGAACTCACCGACCAGAAGCCCGACGTGCCGCGCGGCAAGGGCTGCGTCGAGGGCTGCACGCTGTGCGTGCACCGCATCGACAAGGGCGACCCCACCACCGCCTGCGCCGAGGCCTGCGCCAAGGTCGGCCACGGCGCGATCGTCTTCGGCGACCTCAACGACGCCGCGAGCGAGATCTCGCGCCGCGTCCGCGAGATCCAGACCACGCAGTTGCGCGCCGACCTGAAGCTGGACCCCGGCGTCCGCTACCACGGAATTTGAGTCATGAAGTCGCCCGCCGAGACCCGCAACTTCTGGCTCCTCGTCGCCTGCGGCGGCGTGGTCACGGCGCTCGGCCTGGCTGCGGCGCACTTCATGGAAGTGCACGGCCACATCGTCACCGGCATGAGCAACCAGGTCGTGTGGGGCCTGCCGCACGTCTTCGCCATCTTCATGATCGTGGCCGCCTCGGGCGTGCTCAACGTGGCGTCGATCGGCTCGGTCTTCGGCCAGCCGGTATACAAGCCGCGCGCACCCTTGTCGGGGCTGCTGTGCCTGGCGCTGCTGGCCGGCGGGCTGATGGTGCTGATGCTCGACCTGGGCCGGCCCGAGCGCATCATCGTCGCCGCCACGCACTACAACTTCACCTCGGTGTTCGCGTGGAACGTGGTGCTGTATTCGGGCATGGCCGGCATCGTCGTCGTCTACCTGTGGACGATGTTCGAACGCCGCTACAACGCCTGGTCCAAGCCCGCGGGCCTGGCCGCGCTGGTCTGGCGCTTCGTGCTCACCACCGGCACCGGCTCGATCTTCGGCTTCCTGGTCGCGCGTCAGGCCTACCAGTCGGCGCTGCTGGCGCCGCTGTTCATCGTGCTGTCCTTCGGCTGGGGACTGGCGGTGTTCCTGGTCGTGCAGGCCACCATGTACGCCTGGAACGGCCGCAGCCTCGCGCCCGAGATCCGGCGCCGCCTGTCGCGGCTGCTGGGCGTCTTCGTCGCCGCTTCGCTGTACCTGGTGGCGGTCTACCACATGACCAACCTGTACTTCGCGCGCCAGGAGGCGTTCGAGGCCTTCATCCTGCTGGGGCGCGATGGCGGCGGCGTCTACGCGCTGCTGTTCTGGGCCGGCTACGTGCTCGTCGGCTCGGTGGCGCCGCTGCTGCTGCTGTTCCACCCCAGGTTCGGCAGCGACCGCGGCATGCTGACGGCGGCGGTGCTGGTGATCCTGGGCGCCTTCGCCTGGCTGTTCGTCTTCATCATCGGCGGCCAGGCCTTCCCGCTCGAGATCTTCCCCGGCCACGTCGTCAGCAGCAGCTTCGCCGACGGCGCCGTCGAGCACTACGTGCCGTCGTGGCCCGAATTCCTGCTCGGCGTCGGCGGCCTGGGCGCGGCCTTCCTGCTCACCACGGTGGGCGTGCGCGCCTTCGACTTCCTGCCGCAGGACGACCTGCCTGCGGTGCCGCACTGACATGAACCGCCTGCTCGTCTCGGCCGCGCACAAGTCTTCGGGCAAAACCACGGTCACGCTCGGCCTGTGCGCCGCTCTGACTGCGCAGGGCAGCGCCGTGCAGCCGTACAAGAAGGGCCCGGACTACATCGACCCGATGTGGCTGGCGCGTGCCGCCGGCCGGCCCTGCTACAACCTCGACCCGCACCTGATGGACGACGCCGCGCTGCGGCGCTGCTTCGTGCAGGGTCTGCCCGGCGCCGACCTGGCGCTGGTCGAAGGCAACAAGGGCCTGTACGACGGCCTGGCGCTGGATGGCAGCAACAGCAACGCCGCGGTGGCGCGCAAGCTGGGCCTGCCGGTGCTGCTGGTGATCGACGCGCGCGGCATGACACGCGGCATCGCGCCGCTGATCCTGGGCTACCAGGCCTTCGAGCGCGACATCCGCATCGGCGGCGTCGTCCTCAACCGCGTCGGCGGCGCACGCCACGAAGCCAAGCTGCGCGCGGTGATCGAACACTACACCGCCGTGCCGGTGCTCGGCGCGGTGGCCGAGGACGAACGCCTGGCGATGACCGAGCGCCACCTCGGCCTGATGCCCTGCGCCGAGGTCGACGACGCGCAGGCCCGGGTGCAGGCCATCGGCAGCATCATCGGCGCGCAGGTCGACCTGGGCCGCGTGCGCGAGCTCGCGGCGTCGGCCGGGCCGCTGCCCGCGGCAGCCGTCGACGCATCGGCGCCGGCGTGCCCGGCCCCGCGCGGGGCCGCGCTGCGCATCGGCATCGCCCGCGACCGCGCCTTCGGTTTCTACTACCCCGACGACCTGGCGGCGCTGGAGGCGGCGGGAGCGGCACTGGTGCCGATCGACACGCTGCACGACACACGCCTGCCGGCCCTCGACGGCCTGTTCATCGGCGGCGGTTTTCCCGAGGCCTGCATGGCCGAACTGGAAGCCAACACGGCGCTGCGCGGCGCGCTGCGCGAGGCCATCGTCGCCGGCCTGCCCACCTACGCCGAATGCGGCGGCCTGATGGTCCTGTCGCGCAGCATCACCTGGCAGGGCCGCACGGCGCGCATGGTGGGGGCGATACCCGGCGACGCCGTGATGCACGCGCGGCCGGTGGGCCGCGGCTACGTGCAGCTGCAGGAGACGGCGGCGATGCCTTGGAGCGACGGCGCGGCCGGCACCGTACGCGGCCACGAGTTCCACCACTCGAGCCTGGAGAACCTCGACCCCGGCGTCGCCTTCGCCTACCGGGTGCAGCGCGGGCACGGCATCGACGGCCGCCACGACGGCGTGCACGTGCACAAGCTGCTGGCCTCGTATGCCCACCTGCGCAGCGGCGCCGGGTCGCACTGGGCACCGCGTTTCGTCGCCTACGTGCGCGAGCAGCGCGAACGCCGCCTGGCCGGCGGCGCGGCGTCGCGGGTCCAGGCCGTTGCGGCATGAAAGAACGGAGCACCACGATGCACGACACCCTCCAGCGCACCCTGCAGGTCGAAGGCCGCGCCGTCGCGACCGACAGCGAAGGCTACCTGCAGAACTTGGGCGACTGGTCGGAAGCCTTCGCCCGCGCGCTGGCGCGCCAGGAGGAACTGACCCTGACGCCGGAACACTGGGAAGTCATCCGCTTCCTGCGCCAGTACTACCACGAGCACGGCGTGCAGGCGCAGGTGCGCGTGATGATCAAGCACTTCACGCAGGTGTGGGGGCCGCAGCGCGGCAGCAACCACCACTTGCACGACCTGTTCCCGCGCGGCGGGCCGCAGAAGCAGGGCAACCGCCTCGCCGGGCTGCTGCGCACCAAGGGAGAGCACTGAAATGAGCAACGCAAGCTTCAGCGTCAGCGCCGGCGCCGCCGGCGAGATCCTGGCCGCTGCAGCGCGCAGCGACGCCGCCGGCATGGCGCTGCGCGTGGCCGCCCGGCAGGTGGCCGATGGCTCGATCGAATACGGCATGGGCTTCGACGAGCAGCGCGAGGACGACGAACCGGCGACGTTCGACGGCCTGACCGTGCTCGTCGGCTCGCCGAGCCGGCCGCTGCTGGCCGGCACCGTGCT
>CAYJOA010000132.1:0-12227 GCA_964371495.1 uncultured Rubrivivax sp. | reverse complement strand
TAATCAACTGTCGGCAGGACTGCAATGCCAGGCAAGAGGCCGACGAACAGCGGCAAGAACCGCCTTTTCAGCTCGAACGAGGGGTCAGGCGGCGCTTGCAGGCTTGCTGCGCGGTGCTTTCGAGTAGAGAACCTTGATCGCTGCGGCGATGAGCTCGCGATTGCCGCCGGCTGCCTGTTGAATGGACTGGCCGGTATGGGCAACCCGAAGGCCGGCTTCCGAAAGCTCGGCCCGGGCTTGCTCTGGGCTCTTTCCAACCAGCGCTGCGGCAGCGGACAGCGGGGCATTGACCACCGCCGCAAATGCGACGAGCGGCGGAGATTCGGGCTGTTGTGATGGAGCCGAAAGCAAGACCACCAGCGCGGCGCCGCTGGCGGCGAGGATCCAGCGTCCGGGGCCAGAGGCAAAGTACCGCTTGAAGGACGACCAGTTTGCGGCCAGGTGCATCGCCACCGCTGCAACGAGAAGCCAACTGAGCCACTCGTGCGCGACGTGCACGAGTCCGACGTTGAAGTGGAAGAACATCAGACCGCCCGTGAGCGCGATGATGCAGAAGGCGCCGACAGTCAGCGGCGTGGCCCATGAGCGAGACAGTATCGACACGATGTACTCCGGAGGAAACTGCAGACATCGTGGTCGACCCGTGTTGCTGCGATGTTGCCGTCCACGCGGCGGGCTGCAGGACGGCGCGGTGGACGCGCCACCGCCCGCGCCGGAGGTTCCACCGCCGGCCGGGCACTGAAGGCGCCGCGCCGTCGGCCCGTCAGGCCCGCGATGGCGCGGCGCCGTCGCTGGCGGGCGCGCTGCCGCTCGCGCTGGTTTCCGGCTCAGGGTCGGGCCGCCCGCCTTCACCTTCCCAGGTCTGCAGTGGCCGGGGCAGCGGCTGCGAGCGGCTGCTCTGGCGGCGCTGGTGGGTGCGGCTGAGCCAGCGCCAGCTGTTGACCAGCAGCGCGCCGACGGCCAGCGCCAGCAAGGCCTTTCCGGCGCGGGTTGCGGATCCCGGTCGCGCGTGGCGCACGAGGTCGGGCGAGCGAGTGTCGAAGTCCATGGTCGGAGGTGTGTGGTCGATGTGCCCTCGGCGTGGCAATCGGCGTTCCCGATCACCCGCCGAACCCCGCCGCGCCGCGGCCGCCACGGCTTGACCCTGGAGCGGCCGCCGCGGCCCCGCAGCAACGAGAATCGGGCCCCGCCGACAATCGGCGACGTCGCCCGCAGCAGCAGCGTCGGCGCCCATGGCTACCCGGAGGAGCACCCCATGCCCCATGCATTGATCGTCGACGACGACGTCGACTCGGCCGCTTCGCTGCGTTTGCTGATCGCCGGCGAACAGTTCACCGTGGCGGTGGCCCACAACCTGCGCGATGCGCGGCGTCAGATCTCGCTGCAGCAGCCCGACATCCTGCTGCTGGACCTGCGGCTGCCCGACGGCAACGGCATGGACCTGCTGGCCGATCCGCAGCTGGTGGCCAACTCCGAAGTCGTGCTGTGCACGGGCCACGCCAGCATCGAGACCTCGGTGCAGGCGCTGCGGCTGGGCGCGGCCGACTACCTCGTCAAGCCCATCAACCTGAAGCAGCTGCAGGGCGTGCTGTCGCGCATCATGAAGCCGGCGACGCTGAAGGCCGAGGTCGAAGGCCTCACCGCCAGCCTGGACAGCAGCGGCCACTTCGGCCACCTGTGGGGCAAGAGCGCGGCCATGCAGCGCATCTACGAACAGATCTCGCGTGTCGCCGGCACCAGCGTCACGGTGTTCATCACCGGCGAGAGCGGCACCGGCAAGGAGGTCGTGGCGCAGACCGTGCATGACTTGAGCCGGCGCCGCAAACGGCCTTTCCTGGCGGTCAACTGCGGCGCCATCTCGCCCAACCTCATCGAAAGCGAGATCTTCGGCCACGAGAAGGGCAGCTTCACCGGAGCCGAGCGCCAGCACCAGGGCTTCTTCGAGCGCGCCAGCGGTGGCACGCTGTTCCTGGACGAGATCACCGAGATGCCGCTGGAGCTGCAGGTCAAGCTGCTGCGCGTGCTGGAGACCGGCGTCTTCATGCGCGTGGGCAGCACGCAGAGCCAGGAGGCCGACGTGCGCATCGTTGCCGCCACCAACCGCCTGCCGCTGCAGGCGGTGGCCGCGGGCAGGCTGCGCGAAGACCTGCTGTACCGCCTCAACGTCTTCCCCATCGAGCTGCCGCCGCTGCGCGAACGTCTGTCCGACGTGCCGCTGCTGGCCGAGCACTTCCTGGCCGGCATCAGCGGGCAGGAAGGCCGCACGCGCCGCTTCGCGCCGGCAGCGCTGGCCCAGCTCGCGGCCTACCCCTGGCCGGGCAACGTGCGCGAGCTGCGCAACGCCGTGCAGCGCGCCTACGTGATGGCGCAGGGTGAGCTCATCGACGACTGCTGGCTGCCCGCCAGCGCCGAGCCGTCGGCAGCGGCGACGCCGCCGGTGCCGCAGCCCGCCGCCAGCGCCGCGCGGCCGCCCGCCGAAGCATCGGCGGCCGCGGTGACGCAGGACAGCATCACCTTGCCCATCGGCACTTCCATCGCGCAGGCGGAAAAGGCACTCACGCTGGCCACGCTACGGCACTTCAACCATCACAAGGAACGCACTGCGGCCGTGCTCGGCGTGAGCCTGAAGACGCTCTACAACCGGGTCAAGGAATACGCCGCCGAAGAAGCCAGCACGGCCGAGGGGCCGACGCGCGACACCGGCAAGGAAGGCTGAGGAAAGGCCGAGACGCCGCAGCCGGCGGTGGCCACGCGTCGGCCGCCGTCGTCGCCTTCGCACACGCGGCGTGGGCGCCGTCCGACACGGCGGCGGGCCTCGCGCCGATCGTCCTGGTCGCCACCGGAACCTATCGTGTTCATACCGCCCGCTCAGGGCAGCAACGCGAAAGGAAAGACATGCGAACCACTGTCAACCGTACTTGTGCAGCGCTGCTGGCGCTGCTGTCCAGTGCCGCCCTGCTGGCCGGCTGCGACCGCGACGACCAGCGCACGGCAGGCCAGAAGGTCGACCAGGCCATCGCCGCCACCGAACGCACGGCCGCCGAGATCGGGGCCGAGACACGCGAAGCCGGCCGCGACGTGCAGCAGGCCGTCGGTGCAGCCGCGGACTCGGCGGCCAACACGGCGCGCGACGTCGCCATCACGGCGGAAATCAACGCCCGCCTGGCACGCGACGAGCAGCTCAGCGCCCTGCGCATCAACGTCGACACCGCAGGTGGCCAGGTCGTGTTGCGCGGCACCGCCCCGACCGACGCGGCGCGCGACCGCGCCACCGAGCTGGCGCGTGCCGTGGACGGTGTCGTCGCCGTGAACAACGAACTGACCGTGCAGCCGCGCAGTTGAGGCCGTCGGGCACGCGACAGCCGCGGCGCCGGCGAAACGCCGGCGCCGCAGCGTCGGGCGCAAGCCGGCGTGCGCGGCTTCACTGGATGAGGCCGTTCTTCAGCGCGTAGTAGGTGAGGTCGCTGTTGGACTGCAGCGACATTTTCTCCATCACCCGCGTGCGGTAGGTGGAGACCGTCTTCACGCTCAGCGACATGGCGTCGGCGACGTGACTGATGGTCTGCCCCTGTGCCAGGCGCAGGAAAACCTGGAACTCGCGTTCGGACAGCGATTCGTGCGCCGCCCCGTCCCGGGCCGCGGCCAGGCCGCAGGCCAGCCGCTCGGCCATGCGTGTCGTGACGTAGCGCCGGCCCAGTGCCACCGTGCGTATCGCCTGCTCGATTTCCTCGGGCTCGCAGTCCTTGGCCAGGTAGCCGGAAGCGCCCTGACGCAGCAGCGTGCTCGCGTAGTGCTCTTCGGGGAAGCTGCTCAGGAACAGCACCGCCAGACCGGGAGCGCGCGCCCTGATGGCGCGCAAGGCATCGACCCCGTTCTGCCCTGGCATCGCGATGTCGAGCAGCACCACGTCGGCCCCTTCCTGGCGCACCACCTCCATCAATTCACGCGCGCTGGCGCACTCGGCGACGACGCGCATGTCCACGGACTCGGCAAGGAACTGCCGCAGACCGGCGCGCACCAGCGCGTGGTCGTCGGCGATGGCGATCCGGATCAAGCCCTGGCTCCCGCCGCGGCCCCATCGGTGGCGCGGCGTGGCGCCCCGTGCAATGGCAATTCGGCCTCGATCTGCGTGCCGCGGCCAGGCGCCGAGCGAATCGACAGTCGGCCGCCGGCGGCCTCGACGCGGTAGCGCATGCCCATCAGCCCGTGCGCGCTGCGCCGCTGGGTGCGGGGGTCGAAGCCGCAGCCGTCGTCACGCACGCTGACCCGGGCGCTGGCGCCTGCGACCCGCAGGTCGACATCCACGCTGCGTGCGGCGGCGTACTTGGCGATGTTGGTGAGGGCCTCCTGCACCAGCCGGTAGACCGTGATCTGCTGGCTGTCCGACAGCGGCGCCGCCTGCAGCTCGCTGTGCACCTGCACGCCGGTGCGTTCGGCGAACTCGCGCAACTGGATGTCCAGCGCACATGCCAGCCCCAGGTTGTCCAGCGCCGAGGGCCGCAGGTCCTCGATGATGTGGCGCTTGAGCGCGATGCCGCTGTCCAGGCTGGCGTTCAGGTGCTCCAGTCGGGCCAGCGTTTCGGGCGCCGCCGGGCCCAGGCTGCGGCGCAGGCGCGCGACGTCGAGCTTGGCGGCGGTGAGCAGCGCGCCGAGCTCGTCGTGCAGTTCACGGGCCAGGCGGCTGCGTTCGTCCTCGCGCACGGCCTGCAGGTGCTTGGCCAGCTCGGTGAGGTCTTCGGTGCGGCGCTGCACCTCGGCTTCGAGCCGCGCGTATTCCTGTTCCAGCGCCTGCGTGCGGCGGCGCCGCGCGGCGTCCAGCGCCGCCGTCTGCCGCAGCACCATCACCAGCGCCAGCATGCCCAGCACCGCGGTGGCCGTGATCGCGCCGTGGCCGCTGCCAGCGACCATCAGCACGGCGACTGCCGCCAACGCCGCCAGCGGTACCAGCAGCGGTGCCACGCGCCCGGCGCGACGGCTCAGTGCCGCCAACGCGGCCCTCGGCCAGCCGGGGTCGAGAGGGAGATCGACGAGTGGGGGCTGCATGACGGGTCTTCAGCAAACCGCATGCCCGGCATCCGACTGTCTGCCGTCAACCGTGCATGCGCGCGCCGGCTTCGGCGAAGCCGGTGGGCGCTGTCGAAGGCGGCATCGGCGGTCACGGCCACCGCCGGCGAGTCTTCGCGGCCGGCAAAGCTTGCGGCAACTTGTTCGCCACGCCCTCGGCGTGGGCCGACCGTGCACGGCTGGCCCCGGGCAGCGCGAGCCCGGCACGTCGTTTGCCGCGGTTCAGGCAAGGCGCAGCAGCACCGGCGTGCGCCGTCGCCACTGCCTTCGACCCCCGTCCCGAGGACCCACATGGCCACCGACTCCGAAACCCCCTTCCCGTCGAGCCTGCCCACCAAGGCGGCCAACAGCCGCGGCAACGGCAGGAGCACCGATGCCTCGCCGCAGACCTCGGCGCCCCAGCCCAGCGACGGTGGCGACGACCAGGGCGACGTGCTCGCCCGCGTCGTGCAGGGTGCGCATCAAACCATCGACCGCCTGGCCGAGACGGCAGCGCCGCATGCGCAGCGCCTGCAGGACGAGGTGTCGAGCGCCAGCCACCGGCTGCACAGCCGCGCCGCGCAGGCGCGCGAGATCGGCGGTGAGTGGGCCGAGACGCTGCGCTGCACGGTGCGCGAAAACCCGCTGGCCGCCGTCGGCACGGCGCTGGCGCTGGGTGCGCTCCTGACACGCCTGCTGCGGCGCTGAGCCGGCCCGCGGGCGGGCGATGCGGTCGATCTTCGGGCGTTCTCGCGTGGCCCCTATGCGCCGCCCTTGGCGACGAGCGGACGGCCGGCAGCCTGCCAACCGTCGATGCCACCGCGCAGGAACCTGGCCCTCAGACCCGCGCCGCGCAGACGCAGCGCCGTGGCGCGGCCGACTTCGTGGCCGTAGACACAGTGAACGATGATTTCCTGGTCGGCCGGCAGTTCGGCGGCCCAGCAGGCGACCGCAGCCGGGTCGACCCAGCGGGCGCCCGGAATCATCGTCGCCGCCTGCGCGAAGACGCCGGCCCGGCGCACGTCGAGCAAGACCGACCCCGCGACCTCGTCGTGCGTCGCGCCGTGGGGCTCGCTCGCCGCATGCACGGCGAGCTGGTACGACGCGTAGACCTGCGGCCAGTCGACGTCGCGAACGAAGGCGTCGACATCGGCCTCGGCGCCGTCCAGCGCCAGGATGGCCACGCCGTCGTCGGGCCCCGCGGCTGGGCCGGCCGTCCGCAGGTTGGCGAGCCGGCCATCGCTCGGCCTGAACACCAGCTGCACGCGCCCGGCGCCTGCGCCCGGCGCCCGGGCCATGGCGACGAACTCGTCGTGCCAGGCCGCCACGCTGCCGAAGCTGGCGTCCAGCGCCAGCTGCATGGCCGCGGCCATCGTGGTCGTTGCGCAGGGCAGGACCTGTGCAGGGGAGTCCATCGACGCTCCTTCAGCGCAGCAGGGCAGGCAACCAGGTCACCGCCAGCCCGGCTGCCGCGCAGGCGCCGAGCAGCGGCATGACACCGACCTTGAAGCGGAACAGGGCCACGGCGGCGGCTACCGCAATGGCTGCCGAGACGGCGTCGAAACGGCCGCCGAAGCCTTGCGGCCAGAGCACGTGGTAGGCGAAGAACAGCGCCAGGTTGACGATCACGCCGACCACCGCTGCCGTGATCGCCGACAGCGGCGCCGTGTAGCCGAGCTTGCCGTGCGTCGACTCGACCAGCGGGCCGCCGGCCAGGATGAACACGAACGACGGCAGGAAGGTGAAGAAGGTGGCCACCACCGCGGCCAGCGCTGCGCCGAGGAACAGCGCGTCGGCGCCGAGCGGCTGCTTCAGCCAGCCGCCGACGAAGCCGACGAAGGCCACCACCATGATCAGCGGGCCGGGCGTGGTCTCGCCGAGCGCCAGGCCGTCGATCATCTGCGGCCCGCTGAGCCACTGGTGCGACTCGACGGCACCCTGGTAGACATAGGGCAGCACGGCGTAGGCGCCGCCGAAGGTCAGCAGCGCCGCCTTGGTGAAGAACCAGCCCATCTGCGTCAGCGTGCCCTGCAGGCCCTGGGTGGCGACCAGTGCCGCCATCGCCAGCGCCCACAAGCCGAGTGCCGCGGCGAGCACCCGGGCGAGCTGGCGGCGCCTGAAGCGCGCATGCGGCGGTGTCGGCGTGTCGTCGTCGATCAGCGCCGCGCCGTAGCCCGCCGCCGCGCCGCCGGGCCCGGCGCCGAGCGCGAACACCTGCGGTGCGCGCAGCGCGCCGAAGTGTCCGATCAGTGCCGCCGCAACGACGATGGCCGGGAACGGTGTATCGAAGGCAAAGATGGCGACGAAGGACGCCGCCGCGAGGCCCCACATCCAGCGGTTCTTCAGCGCCCGCGTGCCGATGCGGTGCGCCGCATGCAGAACCAGCGCCGTCACCGCCGGCTTCAGACCGAAGAAGACGCCGGCTACCAGCGGCACGTCGCCGAAGCGCAGGTAGATCCACGACAGCGCGATCAGGATGCCCAGCGACGGCAGCACGAACAGCGCCCCGGCGACGATGCCGCCCCAGCTGCGGTGCATCAGCCAGCCGATGTAGGTGGCCAGTTGCTGCGCCTCCGGGCCCGGCAGCAGCATGCAGTAGTTGAGCGCGTGCAGGAAGCGTCTCTCGCTGATCCAGCGCCGGCGTTCGACGAGCTCGCTGTGCATGATGGCGATCTGTCCCGCCGGCCCGCCGAAGCCGATGAAACCGAGCTTCAGCCAGAAGCGCACAGCCTCGGCGAAGCCGACCGCTGCAGGCGCGGTGCCGTCTGCGGCCGACGGGTGGCCTGGCGTGGCAGCGCTCACGCCGCGGCTCCCGCGCTGCCGTATGGTGACGCGTGCAGGGCATCGAACACGGCGGCCGCGGCGGCCACCAGCGCGTCGTCGTCGGCGTGCAGTTCGCGCAGCCCGCCGAGCACGCATTCCAGGCCGGCGGCTTCGGGCACCGGGATGCCGCCGGCGTCGAGGTAGTGCACCGCCGCGGCCATGCGCTGCAGCCTGGGGTCGCGGTCGAGTCCGAAGCTCGCCAGCAGGACCTCGAAGGTCACGCGGCCGCCGATGTGCGTGAAGCGTGCGCCGTCGTAGTCGAAACCGAGCGTGCCGCGCGGTGCCGGTGTCGCCGCATCGGCGAGCCAGACGAAGCGGGCCCGCGGGTCGATGAAACGGCGGATCAACCAGGCGCAGGCCAGGCGGTCGACCCAGGGTCGTGAACGCGTTGCCCAGCACTTGCGCTGGAACTTGCGCATGTCGAGCACCGCCATGGCGTGGTCGGCCTGGGTCCGAGGCTCGCCCTTCGAGAACCGCGCATCCAGCGCCTGGCGCAGCGCGTCCAGTTCGCTGGCCGCCTGATCGGCCGCGGCAGCGGGGTAGTAGTCGATGCGCTGCAGCGCCTGCAGGGCCTCGGCGACGCCGCGCCAGCGGCGGCGGGCTTCGGTCTCGCCGAGCACGGCCAGTTCGGACTGCAGTGCGCGGGCCGTTGCACGCCACTGCATGTAGGACTCGCTGCGATCGAACAGCGCCAGCAGCTCGTCGCGCTGGGCCTCGTCGGCCGGCAGCAGCGTGAGCACCATCGCCGTGCCGCCCCCGTCGCGCACCTCGGCGACGATGGGTTCGAACAAGGCGCCGTTCGCCGACGGCAACAGGTAGGCGCCGTCTCGCAAGGCCGCACATCCCAATGACCTCAGCGCACGCCAGACGCGCACCCGCACGGCGTTGGGCTGGGTCGGCAGCGTGACGATCAGCAGGGACCACATGCGTAGTAGCGTATACCACGCAGTAAGTAATAACAACTACAAAACTACACCCGACAGCGGCGGCGGTGACGACCGTGACGCCGGCCGCCGCGGTGGGCCGACGCCGTGCGGCCCGGCTGCGGTGGGTTCGCCGCAACCGGGCCGGTGCGCGTCAGGTGGTGGCCATGCGCGACTGATCGCGCAGTGCCCGCACCTGGGCGTGGTTGCGCTTGACGCCTTCGTACTGGTGCTCGATCAGCGCGCGCACGTCGGCCGGCAGGTCCTGCTCCAGCGCGCTGCGGTAGGCCTCCAGCGCGCTGTCTTCGCCACGCTCGGTCTCTTCGAGGATCGCCTTGTCGGTGTAGCCGGCCAGCGTGCCCTTCACGGCCACCCAGCCACGGTGTGCGGCGCCGGCGAGGCTGCCGCCGTCTTCGGCGTCGCCGCCCAGCCGCACCACCAGCGCCTGCATGTCGGCAGCGGCCTGGCGGCACTCTTCGGCACGGCGCAGGAAGAGTTGCTTGGTGTCGGCGCTGCTCATGTATTCGGCCGAGGTACGAAAGCCGTATTCACCGTCCTTGGCGGTTTCGATGAGGTCGTTCAAGGTGGCGATGATGTCGTCGCGGTCCATGGGGTCGTCCTTTGCGGGAAAAGTGGATCGAAGCGCCGCGGAGCCAGGGTTGGTTTCGATGCGGCGCGCGCACCCCTGTCCGGCAGGCGGTGTGCCCGCTGCGTCTGCCCGCGTGGCGCCCCCGGCGCGGCCGCGTCTGCCGCGCCCTGCGGCAGCTCTTGCGGCAGCCTTTACGGGCGCAGTGGCGCGCCGTGTCAGCGGGCAGGGGCCTCGGGGACAGCCGCGTCGGCGTGCGGGTTCGCGCCAGACAGCGCCTCGTGCAGGGTCCGCAGCAGCTCGTCCATGGCATAGGGTTTGCGCAGCACCAGCAGGTCGGTGGCGGTGTCGGCGGCGTGGCTGTAGCCGCTGATCAGCACCACCGGCAAGGTCGGCCGCTCGCGCCGCAGCTGGCGCGTCAGGGCCAGCCCGTCCATGCCGCCGGGCATGACGACGTCGCTGAGCACGACGTCGAAGGCATCGCGCCCCGCCAGCTGCTGCAGGGCCTGGGCGGCGTCGGCGGCCAGCTGCACCTGCGCGCCGTGTGTCCGCAGCAGTGCGGCGGTGACGCCGGCCAGCTCGGCGTTGTCTTCCACCAGCAGCACGCGCGCACCGGCGATGCGACTCGCCGGCGTGGCCTCGGGCGCCAACGGCTGGCCGGCGTCGGCGCTGCCGGTGTACGCCGGCAGCAGCAGCGACACCGAGGTGCCCAGCCCCGGCGTGCTGGCCAGCCGCGCCGTGCCGCCGGCCTGCACGCAAAAGCCATGCACCTGGCTCAGACCGAGACCGGTGCCCTTGCCCACCGGCTTGGTGGTGAAGAAGGGCTCGAAGACCCGCGCCGCCAGTTCGGGCTCGACGCCGATGCCGTCGTCGCTCACGGTGATCAGCACGTAGGGGCGCTGCGGGTGGCCGGGCAGTCCTTCGGTGTCCTCGGGCGTGGCGTTGCGGGCCTGCAGTCGCAGCTCGCCGCCCGCGGGCATGGCGTCGCGGGCATTCAGTGCCAGGTTGATGAGCGCCAGCTCGAGCTCGCCGCTGTCGACGTGCACCGCTGCGGTGTCGCCTGCCACGTGCACCAGGATCTCGATCTGCCGGCCGAGCACGCTGCGCATCAGCTCCTGCAATTCGGGCAGGTAGCGGCCCAGCTCCACCGGCTGCGGGCGCACCGGCCGCCGCCCGGCGAAGCGCAGCAGGTGCTGCGTGAGCTGGCTGCCGACCTGCACCGCGCGCAGTGTCGCCGCCAGCGGCACTTGCAGCTCGGCCGCCGCGGGGTGGCGCTGGATGAGGTGCGCGCTGTTGCTCACCACACCCAGCAGGTTGTTGAAATCGTGCGCCACGCCGCCGGTCAGGCGTCCGAGCGCCTCCACGCGCTGGCTGTGTGACAGGCGCTGCTCGGCCAGCCGCGTGCGTTCCACGGCTTCGGCCACCTGTCGCTCCAGGTCGCTGCGGCCATGCTGTATGGCCTGGGCGGCGTCGGCCAGGGCGCCGGCGACCTCGTCGCACTCGGCGATGCCGGTGGCACGGCCGAGCACCGGCTGCCCGGCCTGCATGTGCGCCGCGGCGGTCTTCAGCGCATGCACCGAGCCGACGATGCGGCGAGACACCCACAGGGCCCCCGGCACGGCCAGTGCCAGCAGCATCAGCGCGCCCAGCGCGACCTTCAACACGGCCTGCGACAGCACGCCGGCAAAACGCTCGCGCGGCATGGCGCTGATGTAGGTCCAGCCCTGGGGCGAGGTGCTGAAGTAGCCGGTCGTGCGCTGGCCGTCCAGCGATACCGACTCGAACAAGCCTTCTCTTTCGGCCAGCATGCGGGCGTGCAGATCCGGCGTCACCGGGCGGCCGAGGTGGGCGCTGCCGCCGGGATGCCGCGCCACGACCTTGCCGCGGCCGTCGACCACCGTGCCCACCCAGTCGGCCGGCAGTTTCTGCGCGTCGATGATGCCTTGCACCTCGGCCGGGCGCAGCGTCAGCACGACGTTGAACAGCGTGCTGCCGTGGCGCTGCACCGGCGCCACCACGGCGGCGTGGGCGTCGGGGTCGGACGCGCTGCTCATCTGCAGCGGCCGCACCTGCGGCGACTCGACGAGTTCGATCGCGGCGGGCGCGCTGGCCGCCGCGGACACGGCGGTGGCCGGTGTGCGCCGCGTGTCGAGCAAGACGCGATCCGCCGCGCGCAGCTCGACCCAGCCGTCCATGCCATGCAGCGCACGCCGCACCAGGCTCTCGAAGCGTTCCAGGTCCTGCAGCGGCGGCGTGGGTGCCGCGTCCAGCCAGCGTGACTGCGCCAGTACGCGCGCCACCGTGGCGCGTTCGCGTACTTCGCGGTCCATCACCAGCGACAGCGCACGCGCCGAATCGCGCAGCAGACGCGTGTTGGCGTCACGCTCGGCCGCGAAGGCGTGCAGGACGAGCCAGGACATCCCGATCGCTCCCGGCAGCAGCACCGACATGACGAGCAGCAGCAGTCGGGATCGGATCGTCATCAGCATGGCTCGGGTGGCGTGTCGGGCGGCCGTCGGGACCGCGCGGCGACAGGCCCGCGCCGCTCGCGCAGGTCACGACGATACCCGGTGTCGTTTCCGCGCATGGCGGCGCATGGGGACCTGCGCGTGCGCAGCGCAGTGGAGGTTCGAGCCGCCCAGGGGCAAACGCCGTGCCTGCCGAGATGCGGCTGCCATGAAGGCGGCCATCGAGCCCGGGTCGAGGCCGGGAACGGGCGGGTGGCCCCGCCCGCATCGGCGGCGCCCCCCCCCCCCCCCCCCCGCGGCCCGGCGCGCGGGGGGCGCCCCGGGCCGCCACGGCCGGAGGCGGCACCCCGCCGCGGCGCGGCCAGCGCCTGACCACCGGCACTT
>CAYJOA010000131.1:7435-12323 GCA_964371495.1 uncultured Rubrivivax sp. | reverse complement strand
AGGCGCCCGACCCGCACCAGCGGCGCGTGGCGGTCGGCATCGACCTCGGCACCACGCATTCGCTGGTCGCTGCCGTGCGCCACGGCGTTGCCGAATGCCTGCCCGACGAGCACGGCCGGGTGCTGCTGCCCAGCGCCGTGCGCTACCTCGAAGGCGGTCGGCGCCTGATCGGCCACGAGGCACTCGACGCGATGGCCGGCGACGCCGAGAACACCATCGTCTCGGCCAAGCGCTTCATGGGTCGCCGGCTGGCCGACATCGCCGGCAGCGAAAGGCTGCCCTACCGCTTCGTCGACCAACCCGGCATGGTGGCGCTGGCCACACGCGAAGGCGTGAAGACGCCGGTCGAGGTGTCGGCCGAGATCCTGGCCCGCCTGCGCCAGCGCGCCGAGGACAGCTTCGATGCCGAACTGTTCGGTGCCGTCATCACGGTGCCGGCCTACTTCGACGACGCGCAGCGCCAGGCGACCAAGGACGCCGCGCAGCTGGCCGGACTGAACGTGCTGCGCCTGATCAGCGAGCCCACCGCGGCGGCCGTGGCCTACGGCCTGGACAACGCCAGCGAAGGCCTGTACGCCGTCTACGACCTCGGCGGCGGCACCTTCGACATCTCGTTGCTGCGGCTGAACAAGGGCGTTTTCGAGGTCGTGGCCACCGGCGGCGACGCCGCGCTGGGCGGCGACGACATCGACCATGCCCTGGCCGACTGGGCGCTGGCCACGCTCGGCGCTACCGCCGACACCCCGCACGACAAACGCGCCGCGCTGGTGGCCGCGCGCGCCACCAAGGAAGCGCTGAGCGCTGCCGAGGCGGCCGACTGGTCGGCCACCGTCGCCGGGCGCGAGCTGCGCGTGGCGGTCGGCCGCGGCCAGCTCGAGGCGCTGGCACGCCCGCACGTCGAGCGCACGCTGGCGGCGGTGCGCAAGGTGCTGCGCGACGGCAAGGTCAGGCGCGAGCAGGTGCACGGCGTGGTCATGGTCGGCGGCAGCACGCGCATGCCGCTGGTGCGTGCCCTGGTCGGTGAACTCTTCGGCTGCGAGGCCTTGACCAACGTCGACCCCGACGAGGTGGTGGCGCTGGGCGCTGCGATCCAGGCCAACGCGCTGGCCGGCAATGCGCGCGACGGCGAACTGCTGCTGCTGGACGTGATCGCCTTGTCGCTGGGGCTGGAGACCATGGGCGGCCTGGTCGAGCGTGTGATCGAACGCAACACCACGATCCCGGTGGCCAAGGCGCAGGAGTTCACCACCTTCAAGGACGGCCAGACGGCGATGGCCATCCACGTCGTGCAGGGCGAACGCGACCTGGTCAGCGAATGCCGCTCGCTGGCGCGCTTCGAGCTGCGCGGCATCCCGCCGATGGTGGCCGGCGCCGCGCGCATCCGCGTCACCTTCCAGGTCGACGCCGACGGGCTGCTGAGCGTGTCGGCGCGCGAGCAGACCACGGGTGTCGAGGCCGCGGTCACGGTCAGGCCCAGCTACGGCCTGGCCGACGCGCAGATCGCGCAGATGCTGAAGGACGGTTTCACCCACGCCGAAGACGACATGGCCGCACGTTCGCTGCGCGAGGCGCGGGTGGAGGCCGAACGCATGGTGCTGGCCACGCGAGCCGCACTGGCCGCCGACGGCGCGCTGCTGACGGCGGAGGAGCGCCAGGCGATCGAAGCCCTGGCCACCGACACCGAGCGCATCGCGACAGGCGCCGAAGCGCACGCCATCGAGGCCGCCGTCGCGGCGCTGGCCTCGGGCACCGAAGCCTTTGCCGCCGCGCGAATGAACCAGGGCATACGCCAGGCTCTGGCCGGCCGGCGAGTCGAAGACGTCTGAAACCTACACCATGCCCACCATCCGCATCCTCCCGCACGCCGAGTACTGCCCGCAGGGCGACACCATCGAGGCACCCGCCGGCACGTCCATCTGCGAGGCGCTGCTCGAAAACGGCATCGCCATCGAGCACGCCTGCGAGATGAGCTGCGCCTGCACCACCTGCCACGTCGTGGTGAAGGAGGGCTACGGCTCGCTGGGCGAGATGGACGAGTCCGAAGAAGACCTGCTCGACCGCGCCTGGGGCCTGACGCCGACCTCGCGGCTGAGCTGTCAGGCGATCCTGTCGAACCAGGACGTGACGATCGAGATCCCGAAGTACACGATCAACTACGCCCGCGAGAATCACTGAACCGGTGCGCGGTGCACCAGAAAAAAGACCCCCCGGCCTTGCGGCCGAGGGGTTGGACCAGAGCACTTGCCCTGCTGAGGAGATAGACAGACACCGGACGAAGGTGTCGCCCCAGCTCACGCAAGCGCCGTGCCAAGCCTGACTACGCCACCGCTACACTGCCTGCCGATGAAGGTCCTGGGTTTCGAGTCGTCATGCGACGAGACCGGTGTCGCGCTGGTCGAGACGCGTGACGATGGGCCACCGCGCCTGCTGGCCGAAGCGCTGTACAGCCAGGCCGCCATGCACGCCGACTACGGTGGCGTGGTGCCCGAACTGGCTTCGCGCGACCACATCCGGCGCGTGTTGCCGCTGGCCCGCCAAGTGCTCGCCGAGGCCGGCTGCGGCCTGGCGCAAGTCGATCTCGTGGCCTACACGCGCGGGCCGGGTCTGGCCGGCGCGCTGCTCGTCGGCGCCGGCGTTGCCGTGGCGCTGGCTGCCGCCCTCGGCAAACCGGCGCTGGGTGTGCACCACCTGGAAGGCCACCTGCTTTCGCCTTTCCTGGCCGACGAAGCGCCGGCGTTTCCCTTCGTCGCGCTGCTCGTGTCGGGTGGCCATACGCAGCTGATGCAAGTGGACGGCGTCGGCCGCTACACGCTGCTGGGCGAAACCATCGACGACGCCGCCGGCGAAGCCTTCGACAAGAGTGCCAAGCTGCTGGGCCTGGGCTACCCGGGCGGGCCGGCGCTGGCGCGGCTGGCCGATTTCGGCGACCCGGACGCCTTTGCGCTGCCGCGGCCGCTGCTGCACAGCGGCAACCTCGACTTCTCGTTTGCCGGCCTGAAGACAGCGGTGATGCTGCAGGCGCGCAAGCTGGGGCCCAACATCTGCGAGCAGGGCCGCGCCGACCTGGCGGCGTCGACCCAGGCGGCCATCGTCGACGTGCTGGTGGCCAAGTCCCTGCGTGCCCTGCACGACAGCGGCAAGCACCGCCTCGTGGTGGCCGGTGGCGTCGGCGCCAACCTGCAGTTGCGCGAGAAGCTCGATGCCGGCGCGGCACGCATCGGTGCCCGTGTGCACTACCCACCGCTGGCCTTGTGCACCGACAACGGCGCCATGATCGCCCTGGCCGCCGCGCTGCGCCTGCAACACGGCCTGACCGACCTGTGCCGCGACGGGGCCTTCGATGTGCGCCCGCGCTGGCCCTTGGACGAGATCGGCGCGCCGGCCACCGCGGGCATCGGCCAGGCGGCCGATGCCACGCCGTCAGCGATCAGGCAATCTTGATCTGCGCCGTCGCAGGCGAGTTGCGCTTGGGCAGCGTGAGGGTGAGCACGCCGTTTTCGAGCTTGGCGCCCGACTCGACCGGGTCCACCTCCACCGGCAGCGCAAAGGTGCGCGCATAACTCGTCAGCGAACGCTCGCGCCAGACGACACGGTCACCTTCCTTCTTCTCTTCCTTGTGCTGGCTTTGGGCCTGCACGCTGACGTTGCGGCCGTCGATCGTGACCTTGATGTCCTCCTTGGCCACACCGGGCATGTCGAGCTTGACGCTGTAGTCACGCTCGGACTCGGTCACGTCCAGCGCCGGGCTGCGGGGGGTGGCCCCTTCGGTGGGCGCCACAGCGCCGAAGAAGCGCTCGAAACCGTCGTCGAACAGACGGTCGAAGCGCCGCGACAGTTCACGCGATTCACGACTCATCGGAACGAGGAACATGATGCACTCCTAAAATCGGGTTGAGGCGCCGCAAACCTGAAATCACAGCACCCACGCTTCCAATCTAGGTTCCGGGGCTGCTGCTTTCAAGGGTCCGCTATTGACGCCTGTCAAGCCCGACGCAGCCTGTCGGCCCCCTGCCGCACGACGCGGCGTCACTGGAAATCCAACGATGCGCGACGCCATCCAGGCCCTGCCGGGCTCCAAGATCCGTGAAGTGGCCAACGCCGGCATCGGTCGTGAGGACGTGCTCGCTTTCTGGTTCGGCGAGAGCGACGAAGTCACGCCCGAGCCCATCCGGCAGGCCGCCGCCAACTCGCTGGCGCGCGGCGAGACCTTCTATTCGCACAACCTCGGCCTGCCCGAACTGCGCGCCGCCATCGCCGCCTACGCCAGCGCGCTGCACGGGCCGCTGGAGGCCGGGCGCATTGCCGTCACCTCGTCGGGTGTGAGCGCGCTGATGCTGGCCATGCAGATGCTGCTGGGCAGCGGTGACGAAGTCGTGGCGGTGGTGCCGGTGTGGCCCAACCTCACGGCGCAGCCACTGATCCTGGGCGCCAGCGTCGTGCGCGTGCCGCTGCGGCCGCACGCAGGGGCCTGGCAGCTAAACCTGCAAGAGCTGCTGGCGGCGGTGACACCAAGCACCCGCGTGCTGCTCGTCAACGCACCCAACAACCCGACCGGCTGGACGCTCACGCGACCCGAGCAGCAGGCCATGCTCGAGCACTGCCGCCGCACCGGCACCTGGATCGTGGCCGACGAGGTCTACGAACGGGTCTACTTCGGCGGCGCCCCGGGGGCCACGCCGGCTGCGGCGCCTTCGTTCCTCGACATCGCCGCGCCCGACGACCGCCTGGTCGTCGTGCACAGCTTCAGCAAGAGCTTCCTGATGACGGGCTGGCGCCTGGGCTGGCTGGTGCTGCCCCTCAGCGCCATGGAGGCCGCCGGCAAGCTGCTGGAGTTCAACAGCTCCTGCGCCCCGGTGTTCGTGCAGCGTGGCGGACTGGCGGCGCTGGC
>CAYJOA010000131.1:4122-7335 GCA_964371495.1 uncultured Rubrivivax sp. | reverse complement strand
CTGGTTCCCTTTGCGGGGAAAGCACGGCGTCGGTTGGTTTCACTGGCGGCCGCAAGTCAACCCGGAAACCGTGGCGGGCGCCTGTCCCAAGCGCTGGCACGGCGGTTTCCAAGTTCAACCCAAGGAAATCGCATGACCATGGCCACCACCGCCAAGGCCGAGATCGTCCAGGCCCACGCCCGTGGCGCTGCGGACACCGGCTCCCCCGAAGTGCAGGTTGCGCTGCTCACCGCGCGCATCAACGAACTCACGCCGCACTTCAAGCAGCACCTCAAGGACCACCACGGCCGCCGCGGCCTGGTGCGCATGGTCAACCAGCGCAAGCGCCTGCTGTCCTACCTGAAGGACAAGGACGCCGAGCGCTACACCGCGCTGATCGCCAAGCTCGGCCTGCGCAAGTAGAGCCGCAGCCGGGGCCGCACTGCCGCGGCCCCGGCCAGTTCATTCAACCGGGCCGCACTGCTGTGTCATTCCACCGAAGCCTCGTCTACGGGCCTCACTGGAATGGCATTGCGCTGCCCTCAGTCCAGGAGACCTCCGCATGAGCATGTTCAACAAGATCACCAAGACCTTCCAGTGGGGCCCGCACCAGGTCACGTTGGAGACCGGCGAAATCGCCCGCCAGGCCAGCGGCGCCGTCGTCGTCAACATCGACGACACCGTGGTGCTGGCCACCGTGGTGGCCAAGACCGACGCCAAAGAAGGGCAGGACTTCTTCCCGCTGACGGTCGACTACACCGAGAAGACCTACGCCGCCGGCAAGATCCCGGGCAGCTTCTTCAAGCGCGAAGGCCGTCCGAGCGAGCTCGAGGTGCTGACCTGCCGCCTCATCGACCGCCCGATCCGCCCGCTGTTCCCCGAGGGCTTCTACAACGAAGTCCAGGTCATCGTGCACGTGCTGAGCCTGAACCCCGAGGTGCCGGCCGACATCGCCGCGATGATCGGCACCAGTGCCGCGCTGGCCATCAGCGGCATCCCGTTCAACGGCCCAATCGGCGCCGCGCGCGTGGGCTACATCAATGGCGAGTACGTGCTCAACCCGGGCAAGACGCAGCTCACCGAGAGCGCGCTCGACCTCGTCGTCGCAGGGACCGAAGCCGCCGTGCTGATGGTTGAATCGCAAGCCGATCAGCTGACCGAAGAAGTGATGCTCGGCGCCGTGGTCTTCGGCCACGAGATGGGCAACATCGCCATTGCCGCCATCAACGAGCTGGTGCGCGACGCCGGCAAGCCGGAATGGAACTGGCAGGCCCCGCCCAAGGACGAGGCCTTCATCGCCAAGGTCGCCGCGCTGGCCGAAGAGCCGCTGCGCGCCGCCTACCAGATCCGCAGCAAGCAGGCGCGCACCACCGCCTGCCGCGACGCCTACGCCAACGTGATGAGCGCGCTCAAGGCCGAAGGCGTGGCCTTCGACAGCGTGAAGGTCGAATCGCTGCTGTTCGACATCGAATCGCGACTGGTGCGCGGCCAGATCCTGTCCGGCGAGCCGCGCATCGACGGCCGCGACACCCGCACCGTGCGCCCGATCGAGATCCGCTCCGGCGTGCTGCCGCGCACCCACGGCTCGGCGCTGTTCACGCGCGGCGAAACGCAGGCGCTGGTGGTGGCCACGCTGGGCACCGAACGCGACGCCCAGCGCATCGACGCGCTGGCCGGCGAGTTCACCGACAACTTCATGCTGCACTACAACATGCCGCCTTTCGCCACCGGCGAAGCGGGCCGCTTCGGCACGCCCAAGCGGCGCGAAGTCGGCCACGGCCGGCTGGCCAAGCGCGCGCTGATCGCCGTGCTGCCGAAGAAGGAGGACTTCCCGTACACGATGCGCATCGTGTCCGAAGTCACCGAAAGCAACGGTTCGTCGTCGATGGCCTCGGTGTGCGGCGGCTGCCTGAGCCTGCTCGACGCCGGCGTGCCGCTGAAGGCGCACGTCGCCGGCATCGCGATGGGCCTGATCAAGGAAGGCAACCGCTTCGCCGTGCTGACCGACATCCTGGGCGACGAGGATCACCTCGGCGACATGGACTTCAAGGTGGCGGGCACCGACCGCGGCATCACCGCGCTGCAGATGGACATCAAGATCCAGGGCATCACCAAGGAGATCATGCAGGTGGCGCTGGCGCAGGCCAAGGAAGCGCGCCTGCACATCCTGGCCAAGATGGTCGAGGCCGTCGGTGGCGCCAAGGCCGAGGTGAGCCCGTTCGCACCGCGCCTGTACACGATGAAGATCAACCAGGAGAAGATCCGCGACGTCATCGGCAAGGGCGGCGCCACCATCCGCGCGCTGACCGAAGAGACCGGCTGCACGATCGACATCGCCGAAGACGGCACCATCACGGTGGCCTCGACCGACGCCGACCGCGCCGCCTTTGCGCTCAAGCGCATCGCCGAGATCACCGCCGAGGCCGAGATCGGCAAGGTCTACGAAGGCGCGATCACCAAGATCCTGGACTTCGGCGCGCTGGTCAACATCCTGCCCGGCAAGGACGGGCTGCTGCACATCAGCCAGATCGCGCACCACCGCGTCGAGAACGTCACCGACCTGCTCAAGGAAGGCCAGATCGTCAAGGTCAAGGTGCTGGAGACCGACGAGAAGGGCCGCATCAAGCTGAGCATGAAGGCGCTGCTCGACCGGCCCGAGGGGTACGTCGAGGAAGAGCGTCCGCGCCGCGACTTCGGTGATCGCGGCGACCGGGGCGACCGCGGTGGCCGGGGCGACCGCGGCCCGCGCCGTGAACCGCGCGAACCGCGTGAGTCACGCGAGCGCAGCGAAGCCGCGCCCGAAGCGCCGGCGGTCGAGGCCACCTCCGCCGCGCCCGACGCCGGCAGCAGCACGCCCGAGCGCCAGGACTAAGCGGCACGATGCGAGCCATCGAGATCACCCGGCCGGGCCCGCCGGAGGTGCTGTGCGAAACGCAGCGCCCCGACCCGGTGCCGGCGCCGGGTGAGCTGCTGATCGCGGTGCAGGCGTCGGGCGTCAACCGGCCCGACGTGCTGCAGCGCAAGGGGCTGTACCCGATGCCGCCAGGCGTGTCCGACCTGCCCGGGCTCGAAGTCGCCGGCACGGTGGCCGGCGGCGCGCCGCAAGACCTGGATGCCGCCGGGCTGGCGCTGGGCGATGCCGTCGTCGCGCTGCTGGCCGGCGGCGGTTATGCCCAGGCGTGCGTGGCACCGGTGGGCCAGTGCCTGCCGCTGCCCAAGGGCCTGAACATGGTC
>CAYJOA010000131.1:0-4022 GCA_964371495.1 uncultured Rubrivivax sp. | reverse complement strand
GGCAAGATCGTGCTGGCCTGGTAAGCGAAGGAGATTCAGATGCATCGCAAACTCGTGGTCGGAAACTGGAAGATGCACGGCAGCCGGCCGGCCAACGCCGAGCTGCTGGCGGCGCTGCTGGCTGCGCGGCCCTTCGGCGCCGACGTCGCGGTGTGCGTGCCATACGTCTACCTCAACGAAACCGCGGCCACGCTGGCCGGCAGCGACATCCGCTGGGGTGCGCAGGACGTGTCGGCACACGAGCAGGGCGCCTACACCGGCGAGGTGTCGGCGGCGATGCTGGCCGAATGCGGCTGCCGCTATGTCATCGTCGGCCACTCGGAGCGCCGCGCCTACCACGCCGAAGGCGACGCGCTGGTGGCGCAGAAGGCCCAGGCGGCGCTGGCCCGCGGCGTCACACCCGTGGTCTGCGTCGGCGAGACGCTGGCCGAGCGCGAGGCCGGCGAAACCGAGGACGTCGTCAAGCGCCAGCTCTCGGTCGTCATCCACCAGCTGGCGCATTGCGCGGCCGAGATGGTGGTGGCCTACGAGCCGGTGTGGGCCATCGGCACCGGCCGCACCGCGTCGCCCGAACAGGCACAGGCCGTGCACGCCGTGCTGCGCGCGCAGCTGCAGGCCGCAACCGGGCACGGCGCGACCATGAAGATCCTCTACGGCGGCAGCGTCAAGCCCGACAACGCCGCCACGCTTTTTGCACAACCCGACATCGACGGCGGCCTCATCGGCGGCGCTGCCTTGAAGGCGGCCGACTTCATCGCCATCTGCCGCGCCGCCGGTTGAGCCCCACACTGGAGATTTTTCGATCATGCAAATCTGGATGACCCTGATCCTGGCGGTGCAGTTGCTGTCGGCACTGGCCATGATCGGCCTCGTGCTGATCCAGCACGGCAAGGGTGCCGACATGGGGGCGTCTTTCGGTAGTGGCGCCTCGGGCAGCCTGTTCGGCGCCACCGGCAGCGCGAACTTCCTGTCGCGCTCGACGGCCGCGCTGGCCACCGTCTTCTTCTGCTGCACGCTGGCCCTGGCCTACCTCGGCAACAACGCCAGCGTGCGCAGCACCGTCGAAGGCGGCAGCGTGCTCGACCGCGCCGCGCCGGCGGCCAGTGCCCCGGCCACCGGCGCCATCCCCGGCGCCGTGCCGCTCTCGATGCCGGCACCAACGCCGGCAGCGGCGTCGCAAGCCGGCACGCGCTAGCCCTTGCGCGGGCCGGAAGGCGCGTGAATTGCGGCTAGAATTTGCGGCTGTCCGGTGCGCGGCTTCCCTCATGCAAACCGGGCTGTATGCAAGTGGCAGTGACGTCGTGCCGACGTGGTGAAACTGGTAGACACGCTATCTTGAGGGGGTAGTGGCGAAAGCTGTGCGAGTTCGAGTCTCGCCGTCGGCACCAGGGATGGGAAAGATAGCCGGGCGCGCCGGTGCGCAACCGCCGCAAGGTGGTGTCCGCAAGGCGCGCTTTTTTGCGGCCGCGTGCGACCTGACGGGAGTCTGACAGAGCCATGGACCTGCAAACCTACCTGCCTGTGATCCTGTTCATCCTGGTGGGTGTGGCGGTGGGCGTGTTGCCGCAAGTCATCGGCTTCGCCTTCGGGCCCAACCGTCCCGACGTCGAGAAGAACAGCCCCTACGAATGCGGCTTCGAGGCCTTCGAGGACGCGCGCATGAAGTTCGACGTGCGCTACTACCTGGTGGCGATCCTGTTCATCCTGTTCGACCTCGAGATCGCCTTCCTCTTCCCATGGGCGGTGGCCTTGCGCGACATCGGCGCCACGGGCTTCTGGGCCATGATGGTCTTCCTGACCATCCTCGTCGTCGGCTTCGTCTACGAATGGAAGAAGGGCGCTCTCGATTGGGAATGAGCTGCCGCTCACCTGGAGGCTAAGACATGGGCATCGAAGGCGTACTCAAGGAAGGCTTCGTCACGACGAAGATCGACACCCTGGTCAACTGGTCCAAGACCGGTTCCCTGTGGCCGATGACCTTCGGCCTGGCCTGCTGCGCCGTCGAGATGATGCATGCCGGCGCCGCGCGCTACGACATCGACCGCTTCGGCATGCTGTTCCGGCCCAGCCCGCGCCAGAGCGACCTGATGATCGTCGCCGGCACGCTGTGCAACAAGATGGCGCCCGCCCTGCGCAAGGTCTACGACCAGATGGCCGAGCCGCGCTGGGTGCTGAGCATGGGCTCGTGCGCCAACGGCGGTGGTTACTACCACTACAGCTATTCGGTGGTGCGTGGCTGCGACCGCATCGTGCCGGTGGACGTCTACGTGCCGGGCTGCCCGCCGACGGCCGAGGCGCTGCTCTACGGCATCCTGCAGCTGCAGGCCAAGATCCGGCGCGAGAACACGATCGCCCGCTAGAGCCTTTGAACCGCGGACCCCGACGATGACCCTCAAGCTCGATGCCCTGCAAGCGGCCCTGGCGGCAGCGCTGCCCGACGCCCTGGGCGAGGGCCGCGGACGGCTGGTGCGCGACTTCGGCGAGATCACCGTCACCGTGCCGGCCGCTTCGTATGTCGATGTCGCGCGCAGCTTGCGCGACGACCCCGCGCTGCACTTCGAGCAGCTCATCGACCTGTGCGGCGTCGACTACGCCGACTACCGCAACCAGCCCTGGGACGGACCGCGCTACTGCGTCGTGCTGCACCTGCTGTCGGTCAAGCACAACTGGCGCGTGCGGCTGAAGGTCTTCGCGCCCGACGACGACGTGCCGGTGGTGGCGTCGGTCAACGCCCTCTGGGCCTCGGCCAACTGGTTCGAGCGCGAGGCCTTCGACCTCTACGGCATCGTCTTCGACGGCCACCTCGACCTGCGCCGCATCCTCACCGACTACGGCTTCATCGGCCACCCGATGCGCAAGGACTTCCCGACCACGGGGCACGTCGAGATGCGCTACGACCCCGAGAAGAAGCGCGTGATCTACCAGCCGGTGACGATCGAGCCGCGCGAGATCGTGCCGCGCGTCGTGCGCGAAGAGAACTACGGCGGAATGACATGAGGCCCCAAAGCTCGCTTTCGCTCGCTACCCCCCGAGGGGGCCGTCCGCCAGCGGCCCGGCGGAGCCGGTTCCGCGGCGGGAAGCTTGGTTTGGCTTGCCATGGCTGAGATCAAGAACTACACGCTCAACTTCGGGCCCCAGCACCCGGCGGCGCACGGCGTGCTGCGCTTGGTGCTCGAGCTCGACGGCGAGGTCATCCAGCGTGCCGACCCGCACATCGGGCTGCTGCACCGTGCCACCGAGAAGCTGGCCGAGAGCAAGACCTTCCTGCAGGCGCTGCCCTACATGGACCGCCTGGACTACGTGTCGATGATGTGCAACGAGCACGCCTACTGCCTGGCGATCGAGAAGCTGCTCGGCGTCGACGTGCCCGAGCGCGCGCAGTACATCCGCGTCATGTTCAGCGAGATCACGCGGCTGCTCAACCACCTGCTGTGGCTGGGAGCGCACGGCCTGGACTGCGGTGCGATGAACATCTTCATCTACTGCTTCCGCGAACGCGAAGACCTGTTCGACATGTACGAGGCGGTGAGCGGCGCGCGCATGCACGCGGCCTACTTCCGCCCGGGCGGCGTCTACCGCGACCTGCCCGACTCGATGCCGCAGTACAAGCCCAGCCGCATCAAGAACGAGAAGGCCATCAAGGCCCTGAACGACACGCGCTCGGGCACGCTGCTGGACTTCATCGACGACTTCACGAAACGCTTCCCGAAGTACGTCGACGAATACGAGACCCTGCTCACCGACAACCGCATCTGGAAGCAGCGCACGGTGGGCATCGGCGTCGTCACGCCCGAGCGCGCGCTGAACCTCGGTTTCACCGGCCCCATGCTGCGCGGTTCGGGCATCGCCTGGGACCTGCGCAAGATGCAGCCCTACGACGTCTACGAGCGCATGGACTTCGACGTGCCGGTCGGCACCGGCGGCGACACCTACGACCGCTACCTCTGCCGCGTCGAGGAGATGCGGCAGAGCAACCGCATCATCCAGCAGTGCGTGCCCTGGCTCCGTGACCATCCGGGCCC
>CAYJOA010000130.1:5571-12373 GCA_964371495.1 uncultured Rubrivivax sp. | reverse complement strand
CTGGAACACCCTGGTCACCGCGCTGCAGCAGTTCAAGGACGACTACGACCGCAACGCGCCGATGTGGCGCGTGCTGCCCGAGTTCTGCGCCGCGCACCCGCGTTACGAACGCATGGGCCTGCAGGACCTGTGCCTGAGCATCCACCAGATGTACGCCAAGAAGGACATCGCGCGCCTGGTGACCGAGATGTACCTGTCCGACCTGCACCCGGCGATGAAACCCAGCGACGCTTTCGCCTACATCGCCCACCGCAAGACCGAGCGCGTGGCCATCGACGCGCTGGAGGGGCGCATCACGACTGCGCTGTTGACACCGTACCCGCCGGGCATTCCGTTGCTGATCCCGGGTGAGCGCTTCAACAAGAAGATCGTCGACTACCTGCGCTTCGCGCGCGAGTTCAACGCCGCTTTCCCGGGCTTCGAGACCGATGTCCACGGCCTGGTGGCCGAGGACGGCGCCGAAGACGGGCGCCGGCGTTATTACGTCGACTGCGTCGCCGAGGACTGAGCGCCGGCGCCGCTCAGGCGGCGGGCTCGACGCCGGCGCCGCTCATGGCGTGGCTGAAACCACCGTCGACGTAGGTGATCTCGGCGGTGACGCCGGCGGCCAGGTCCGACAGCAGGAAAGCCGCGACGTTGCCGACGTCGTCGATGGTGACGTTGCGGCCCAGCGGCGAACTGCGCGCCACCAGCCCCAGCAGGCGGCTGAAGTCCTTGATGCCCGAGGCCGCCAGCGTCTTGATCGGCCCGGCCGAGATGCCGTTGACGCGCACGCCACGCGGGCCCAGGCTGGCCGCCAGGTAACGCACGCTGGCCTCCAGCGCGGCCTTGGCCAGGCCCATCGTGTTGTAGTTGGGCACTGCGCGGACCGCCCCCAGATAGGTCAGCGTCAGCAGCGCGCCGCCCGGGCGCAGCATGGGTAGGGCGGCCTTGGCCATGGCCGGGAAGCTGTAGGCCGAGATGTCCTGGGCGATGCGGTAGTTCTCGCGCGACAGGCCTTCGAGGAAGTCGCCCGAGATCGCCTCGCGCGGCGCGTAGCCGATCGAATGCACGAAGCCGTCGAACTGCGGCCAGTGGGCCCCGAGCTGTTCGAACAGGGCGTTGATCTGGGCGTCGTCGGCGACGTCGCACTCGAATACCAGCCCGGAATCGAACTCACGCGCATATTCGACGATGCGATCGCGGAAGCGCTCGCCCACGTAGGCGAAGGCCAGTTCGGCACCCTGGGCGCGGCAGGCGCGCGCAATGCCGTAGGCGATCGAACGATTGGAAATCACGCCGGTGATGAGAAAGCGCTTGCCGGCCAGAAAGCCCATGACGTCTCCATTGGTCCTGTTGCGGCGGCGATTCTGGCATGCACGACAGATACCCGGGCCCTGGTATTGCCCGAGGTGTAGCTGCACGCTATAATCCGCTCTTTCCGGGTAAAGCTGCATGGGCGGAGTCTTCCAGCCCATTTTTTTTGCCCGATCGCCTCATGGGGCGGGCTCGCAGGGTGCGCCCCAGCAGGCGAGAAGACGCGGTACTTTCGGCGCAAGGTCAGGACGAGCAGGGTAAGAGAGCGGGTTTGAGAGCAAGCGGACATCAGGGCAGGGGCCCAGGCCGGGTGGCGGGCACGACCAGCCCGCAGCGCGCCAGCGCTGCGGCGGGTGCCGTGACGTCCTGGCGCGACGCCGTGGCGGCCACGGTGACCGGGCTGGGTTACGAGCTGGTCGACATCGAGCGCGTGCCCTCCGGCACCCTGCGCGTCTTCATCGACCGCGTGCCGGGGCGTACCTACGCCGGCGGCGCCGGCGAGTTCGTCACCGTGGAGGACTGCGAACAGGTCACGCGACAGCTGCAGTACGCGCTGGAGGTGGACGCGGTGGCCTACACGCGGCTCGAGGTCTCGTCGCCTGGCCTGGACCGGCCGCTCAAGCGCGAGGCCGACTACGAACGTTTCACCGGCCACGAGGTGAGCCTGACGCTGAAGCTGCCGTTCCAGGGCCGCAAGGTCTGGAAAGGCGTTCTGGCCCGCACTGCGCAGGGCGACGGCTGGTGCCTGGAGCTGAGCGAGCGCAAGCCATCCGGCAAGGCAGTTGGAAAACCGGCAGCCCGGGCCGGCAAGAAGGCCGCTGCGCCGGCGGCCGAGCCGGCTGCGCAGGTGCTGGGCTTCACGCTCGACGAAGTGCGCGAGGCCCGCCTGGTGCCGGTGGTGGATTTCAAGGGTCGCCAGTCCATGGACGGCGGTCAGGTGGATGCAGTCGCGGCCGACCCGGCAGCGACTGCCGTTGACGGAGGCTAGGGAATCGATGAATCGCGAAATGCTGATGCTGGTGGACGCCATCTCGCGCGAGAAGACCGTGGATCGCGATGTCGTGTTCGGTGCGGTGGAGGCGGCGCTGGCCTCGGCCACCAAGAAGCTGCACGGTGGCGAGGTCGACATCCGCGTCGCGGTGGACCAGGACACGGGCAACTACGAGACCTTCCGCCGTTGGCTGGTGGTGCCCGACAGCGCCGGGCTGCAGAACCCCGACGCCGAGGAGCTGCTGTCCGAGGCGCTGGAGCGCATCCCCGACATCGAGGAGGGCGACTACATCGAGGAAGCCATCGAGTCGGTGCCGATCGGGCGCATCGGTGCGCAGGCGGCCAAGCAGGTGATCCTGCAGAAGATCCGTGACGCCGAGCGCGAGCAGCTGCTCAACGACTTCCTGTCGCGCGGCGAGAAGATCTTCGTCGGCACGGTCAAGCGCCTGGACAAGGGCGACATCATCGTCGAGAGCGGCCGCATCGAAGGCCGGCTCAAGCGCAGCGAGATGATCCCGAAGGAAAACCTGCGCAGCGGCGACCGCGTGCGCGCCGTGCTGCTGGGCATCGACCCGACGCAGCGCGGCCCGCAGATCATGCTGTCGCGCAGCGCCCCGTCCTTCATGATCGAGCTCTTCGCGCAGGAAGTGCCCGAAATCGAGCAGGGCCTGCTCGAGATCAAGAGCTGCGCCCGTGACGCCGGCTCGCGCGCCAAGATCGCCGTCGTCTCGCACGACCGCCGCGTCGACCCGATCGGCACTTGCGTCGGCGTGCGCGGCTCGCGCGTGAATGCCGTCACCAACGAACTGGCGGGCGAGCGCGTCGACATCGTGCTGTGGTCCGAGGATCCGGCGCAGTTCGTCATCGGCGCGCTGGCGCCGGCCAACGTGCAGAGCATCGTCGTCGACGAGGAGCGCCATGCCATGGACGTGGTTGTGGACGAGGAGAACCTCGCCATCGCCATCGGCCGCGGCGGCCAGAACGTGCGCCTGGCGTCGGAACTCACCGGCTGGCGCATCAACATCATGACGGCCGAGGAATCGCAGGCCAAGCAGACCACCGAAAGCGAGTCGGTGCGCCAGCTCTTCGTCGACAAGCTCGACGTCGATGCCGAGGTCGCCGACATCCTGATCGCCGAGGGTTTTGCCAGCCTCGAGGAAGTGGCCTACGTGCCTCTGCAGGAAATGCTGGAGATCGAAGGCTTCGACGAAGACACCGTGCAGGAACTGCGCACGCGTGCCAAGGATGCGCTGCTGACGATGGAAATCAGGAAGGAAGAACAGGTCGAGGAGGTCTCGCAGGACCTGCGCGACCTCGAGCTCGACGGCAAGGGCCTGGCGCCCGAACTGATCGCCAAGCTCGCCGCCGGTGGCATCCACACCCGCGACGACCTGGCCGACCTGGCCGTAGACGAACTCACCGAACTGAGCGGCATCGAGGACGAGCCGGCACGCGCGCTGATCATGAAGGCGCGCGAGCACTGGTTCACCGCCTGAACCAACGCCCCACCCACGCCGCCCACACGCAAGACACACCCGAGGAAATCCGACCCATGGCCGTGATCACAGTCGCACAGTTCGCCGCGCAGCTCGGCCGCCCGACGACGGCACTGCTCGAGCAGCTGCAATCGGCCGGCGTCACCAAGCAGTCGCCCGACGACGCGCTGACCGAGCCGGACAAGGAGCGCCTGCTCGACTACCTGCGCACCGCGCACGGCACCAACGTGCCCGGCGAGCGCAAGAAGATCACGGTGGTGCGCAAGTCCACCACCGAGATCAAGCAGGCCGACGCCAGCGGCCGCGCACGCACGATCCAGGTCGAGGTGCGCAAGAAGCGTGTCTTCGTCAAGCGCGACGACGCCCCGGCGGTCGAGGAGCCGGCTGGCCCCAGCGCCGAGGAGCTGGACCTGCAGCGGCGCGAGGAGGAGGCGCAGGCGCAGGCCGAAGCCATCCGCCAGCAGGAGGCCGAACTGGCCGAAGCGCGGCGCCAGCGCGAAGAGCAGGAGCGTGCCGCGCGCGAGGCCGCCGAAGCCGCCGCCGCGCAGGCTGCTGCCGCAGAAGCCGCAGCCAAGGCCGCGGCCGAGGCGGCCGCGCTGGCCGCCGCTGCTGCGCCCGTGCCTGCCGAAACCAAGGGCAAGGCCAAGGCCAAGGGTGCCGACAAGCACGAGGAAGCGCCGGCACCGCCAGCGCCCGTGGTCGAGGAGCCGCCGAAGGCCCCAGAAGCCGCCAAGCCCGTGCTGCGCATCGTCAAGGCGGCCGACAAGGCGGCCGAGGACAACGCTCGCCAGCTCGACCTGGAAAAGCGCCGCAAGGTCGCCGAGACCGAGGCCGCGGCGATCCGCGCCATGATGGCCGGCCCGAAGAAGGTGCTGGTCGCCAAGAAGCCGGAAGAGATCAAGCCCGAGCCGGCCAAGGAAGCCATCAAGGGCACCATCCACAAGCCCAAGGCCGTGCCGGGCGCCGCGGCGCCGGGTGTCGCCAAGGCCGGCGACAAGAAGCAGGTCAAGTCGGAGAAGCTGTCGTCGAGCTGGGCCGACGACGCCGCGAAGAAACGCGCGGCGCTGAAGACGCGTGGCGACAGCGGCGCTGGCCGACCGGGCTGGCGCGCACCGCGCGGCGGCGCCCGCCGCGGCGAACGTGGCGACAGCGGCCCGAGCTACACGCCGCAGGTCGAGCAGCAGGTGCAGGAAGTGCACGTGCCCGAAACGATCTCGGTGGCCGACCTGGCGCACAAGATGTCGGTCAAGGGCAGCGAGGTCATCAAGCAGCTGATGAAGCTGGGCCAGATGGTGACCATCAACCAGCAGCTCGACCAGGAGACGGCGATGATCGTCGTCGAGGAAATGGGCCACAAGGCGCTGGCCGCCAAGCTCGACGACCCGGAAGCCTTCACCGAAGAGGAAACCGCCGCCGCACACGACGCAGTGGCGCTGAACCGCGCCCCGGTGGTCACCGTGATGGGCCACGTCGACCACGGCAAGACCTCGCTGCTGGACTACATCCGCCGTGCCCGCGTGGCGGCGGGCGAAGCCGGCGGCATCACGCAGCACATCGGCGCCTACCACGTGCAGACGCCGCGCGGCATGATCACCTTCCTGGACACGCCGGGCCACGCCGCCTTCACGGCGATGCGTGCGCGTGGCGCCAAGGCCACCGACATCGTGATCCTGGTGGTGGCCGCCGACGACGGCGTGATGCCGCAGACCAAGGAAGCCATCGCCCACGCCAAGGCCGCCAAGGTGCCGATCGTGGTGGCCATGAACAAGATCGACAAGCCCGACGCCAACCTCGAGCGACTGAAGAGCGAACTGGTGGCCGAGGGCGTGATCCCCGAGGACTTCGGCGGCGATTCGCCGTTCGTCCCGGTGTCGGCCAAGACCGGCCAGGGCATCGACACGCTGCTCGAGCAGGTGCTGCTGCAGGCCGAAGTGCTGGAGCTCAAGGCGCCGGCCGAGGCCGCGGCGCGCGGGCTGGTCATCGAAGCCAAGCTCGACAAGGGCCGCGGCCCGGTCGCCAGCATCCTGGTGCAGAGCGGCACGCTGAAGAAGGGCGACGTGGTCCTGGCCGGCAGCAGCTACGGCCGCGTGCGCGCCATGCTCGACGAGGACGGCAAGTCCATCGACTCTGCCGGGCCTTCGCTGCCGGTGGAGATCCAGGGCCTGACCGAGGTGCCGCAGGCCGGCGACGAGTTCATGGTGCTGGCCGACGAGCGCCGGGCGCGCGAGATCGCCACCTTCCGCCAGGGCAAGTACCGCGAGGTCACGCTCAACAAGCGCCAGGCGGCCAAGCTCGAGGGCATGTTCGAGAGCATGGGCGAGGGCGCGGCGCAGACGCTGTCGCTGATCGTCAAGGCCGACGTGCAGGGCTCTCAGGAGGCATTGGCGCAAAGCCTGGTCAAGCTCAGCACGCCCGAGGTCAAGGTGCAGATCGTGCATGCCGCCGTCGGCGGCATCACCGAAAGCGACATCAACCTGGCGATTGCCAGCAAGGCGGTGATCATCGGCTTCAACGTGCGCGCCGACGTCGGTGCGCGCAAGCTGGCCGAAGGCAACGCCGTCGACATCCGCTACTACAACATCATCTACGACGCCGTCGACGAGGTGAAGCTGGCGATGACCGGCATGCTGGCGCCGGAGCAGAAGGAAGAAGTCATCGGCACCGCCGAGATCCGCACCGTGTTCGTGGCCAGCAAGATCGGCACCGTGGCCGGCTGCATGATCACCGCCGGCCAGGTGACGCGCAACGCGCGCTTCCGCCTGCTGCGCGACAACGTGGTGGTCTACACCGGCGAGGTCGAATCGGTGAAGCGGCTGAAGGACGACGTGCGCGAGGTCAAGGAAGGCTTCGAGTGCGGCATCAAGCTGAAGAACTACAACGACATCAAGGAAGGCGACCAGCTCGAGTTCTTCGAGGTCAAGGAAGTGGCACGCACTCTGTGAAGCCACCACGCTCCCTCCGGTCGCTGCCCCCCGAGGGGGCTCATGCAACGGCCCGGCGAAGCCGGTTCCGCGCATGGC
>CAYJOA010000130.1:0-5561 GCA_964371495.1 uncultured Rubrivivax sp. | reverse complement strand
GCCTTGACCGGGCCGAGGCCGAGGCGTCGTTAGAGCCCCGCCACGGCGGGGCTCCTTGTTTGAGGTGAACCGATGCGACACAAAAGAGCCATCCCCAACCGCAGCTTCCGCGTTGCCGACCAGATCCAGCGCGACGTGGCCGAGCTCATCCGCGATCTCAAGGATCCGCGGGTGGGCATGGTCACGATCAACAGCGTCGAGGTCACACCCGACTACGCGCATGCGCAGGTCTACTTCTCGGTGCTGGTCGGCAACCCGGAGGAGTGCACACTGGCGCTCAACGAAGCGGCGGGTTTCCTGCGCAACGGCCTGTTCAAGCGCTTGGCCATCCACACCGTGCCGACGCTGCACTTCCATTTCGACAAGACCACCGAGCGGGCGGCCGACCTGTCGGCGCTGATCGCGCGGGCCAACGCCACACGCGCGAAAGAGTGATGGTGCTGCAGCATGAAGACCCTCACTCCCACCTTCTCCCGCAAGCGGGAGAGGGAGTTCACTCCCTCGCCCCCGGCACGGGGGAGAGGGCAGGGGTGAGGGGGCCGCGTGCACCGCGGCAGCCACGCCGCGCCCTGCACGGCGTGCTGCTGCTCGACAAGCCGATCGGCTGGACCAGCAACGACGCGCTGCAAAAGGCCAAGGGCCTGTTGCGCGCCGAGAAGGGCGGCCATACCGGCACGCTGGACCCGCTGGCCACCGGCTTGCTGCCGCTGTGCTTCGGCGCCGCGACCAAGTTCTCGCAGGCCAGCCTGGACGCCGACAAGGCCTACCGCGCCACGCTGCGGCTGGGCCAGCGCACGAGCACCGGCGATCGCGAAGGCGAGGTCATCGAGACCCGCGCAATCGCGACCGACCGCGCTGCGATCGACGCCGCCTGTGCACGTTTCGTCGGCACCATCGAGCAGTTGCCGCCGATGCACTCGGCGCTCAAGCACCAGGGGCGTGCCCTGTACGAGTACGCCCGTGCCGGCATCGACGTCGAGCGCGCCACCCGCAGCGTCACGATCCACCGCATCGACATCGTCGACTGGCGTGCCGACGAGCTGACGATCGACGTGGCCTGCAGCAAGGGCACCTACATCCGCACGCTGTCTGAGGACATCGGCGCCGCGCTCGGCTGCGGCGCACACCTGCAGGCGCTGCGCCGCACCGGCAGCGGCGGCCTGAGCATCGACGACGCCGTGACCATCGACGAACTCGCCGCCATGAGCGCGGCCGAACGCGAGGCCCGTCTGCTGCCTTGCGATGTGCTGCTGTCGGACTGGCCCGCCGTGCACCTGCCCGACGACGAAGCCGGGCGTTTCCTCACCGGGCTGCGCCGCCGGGTGGCCCTGGCCGACGCGCCGGCGGTACGCGTCTATGGCCCGGCCGTAGCCAGCCGGGCGGGCGGCACCGCGGCACCCGCTTTCCTGGGCACCGCCCATATCACCGCCGGCGAACTGATCGCCGACCGGCTCCTGAGTCCCCTCGAAGTGCAGGCCTCGCAGGCCTGACGATCCATGAACAAGCAGATCCGCAACGTTGCCATCATCGCCCACGTCGACCACGGCAAGACCACGCTGGTGGACATGCTGCTGCGCCAGAGCGGCACCTTCCGCGAGAACGAGAAGATCGCCGAGCGCGTGATGGACAGCAACGACATCGAACGCGAGCGCGGCATCACGATCCTGGCCAAGAACTGCGCCGTCACCTGGCAGGGCACGCACATCAACATCGTCGACACGCCGGGCCACGCCGACTTCGGCGGCGAGGTCGAACGCGCGCTGTCGATGGTCGACGGCGTCGTGCTGCTGATCGACGCCCAGGAAGGGCCGATGCCGCAGACCCGTTTCGTCACCCGCAAGGCGCTGGCGCTGGGACTCAAGCCCATCGTGGTGGTGAACAAGGTCGACAAGCCCGGCTCGCGGCCCGACTACGTCATCAACGCCGCCTTCGACCTCTTCGACAAGCTGGGCGCCACAGAGGAACAGCTCGACTTCCCGGTCGTCTACGCCTCGGGGCTGAACGGCTGGGCCTCGCTGACCGAAGGCAAGTCCGGCGAGGCGTGGGGCAGCGACATGACGCCGCTGTTCGACACCATCCTCAGCCAGGTGCCGGCGCACGAGGGCGACCCCGACGCGCCGCTGCAGTTGCAGATCTCGTCGCTGGACTATTCCACCTTCGTCGGCCGCATCGGCGTCGGCCGCATCAACGCCGGCACGCTGAAACCGATGATGGACGTGCTGGTGATGGAGGGCCCCGACGGCAAGTCCTGGAAGGGCCGCGTTAACCAGGTGCTGACCTTCGAAGGCCTGGAGCGCGTGCCCGCCACCGAGGCCGGCCCGGGCGACATCGTGCTCATCAACGGCATCCCCGACATCGGCATCGGCGTCACGCTGACCAGCATCGACGACCCGCAGCCGCTGCCGATGCTGAAGGTCGACGAGCCGACGCTGACGATGAACTTCTGCGTCAACAACAGCCCGCTGGCCGGCCGCGAGGGCAAGTTCGTCACCAGCCGCCAGATCTGGGACCGGCTGCAGAAGGAACTACAGAGCAACGTGGCGCTGAAGGTCAAGGAGTCCGAAGAGGACGGTATCTTCGAAGTCAGCGGCCGCGGCGAGCTGCACCTGACCATCCTGCTGGAGAACATGCGCCGCGAAGGCTACGAGATGGCCGTCTCCAAGCCGCGCGTCGTGTTCAAGGACGTGGACGGCGTGCGCCACGAGCCGATCGAGCTGGTGACGGCCGACATCGAGGAGCAGCACCAGGGCGGCGTGATGCAGGCGCTCGGCGAGCGCAAGGCCGAGCTGGTCAACATGGAACCCGACGGCCGCGGGCGCGTGCGCCTGGAGTACCGCATCCCGGCGCGCGGCCTGATCGGCTTCCAGAACGAGTTCATGAACCTGACGCGCGGTTCGGGTCTGATCTCCAACATCTTCGACGGCTACGAGCCGCACAAGGGCGAGATCGGCGGGCGCAAGAACGGCGTGCTGATCTCGATGGACGACGGCGAGATCTTCACCTACGCGCTGGGCAAGCTCGAAGACCGCGGCCGCATGTTCCTGAAGCCGAACGACCCGGTGTACGAAGGCATGATCGTGGGCATCCACAGCCGCGACAACGACCTGGTGGTCAACGCCACGCGCACCAAGCAGCTCACCAACTTCCGCGTCAGCGGCAAGGAAGACGCGATCAAGGTCACGCCGCCGATCGACCTCAGCCTGGAGTACGCGGTGGAGTTCATCGACGACGACGAGCTGGTCGAGATCACGCCCAAGAGCATCCGCGTGCGCAAGCGCCACCTCAAGGAACACGACCGCAAGCGCGCCAGCCGCGACAACGGCTGAGAAGGTGTGAATAAACCTACTGCGCGGCCCGATCCAGCGACTCCGGTGCTCGCTGTACTGCTCGTACAGCTCCGCTCCTCATCGCAGGCTCGGGCCGCTCGCTACGGTTTCTTTCACACCTTCTGAGGCCGCGCGTCGCCGGCCCCCTGCAGCCTCTCAGGCCAGCCGCGCCAGCGCGGCGCGCAGTTGCTCGCGCGCGGCGGCGTCGGGAACGGCTTCGATGAGGGCGCCGTAGAAGGCTGCACGGTCGGGGGCCCGGGCGGCGGAGCGTTTGGCCAGCACGCTGGCGATCGGCCCGATGTGTTGCGCCAGCAGCTTGCTTGCCTGGGCCACGATGGCGTCGTCGATCGGCGCGGCCGGCGCAGCACCGCCTGCCGATGCGGCACCGGTGCCGGCACGCGAGCCCGCGCCTGCACTTGAGCCTGCCGTCGCTCGCTGCGTGCCGCCACCGGTGGCCGGCGGCTGCGTCGCCTGCCGCGTCGTCTGCTGCACGAAGGCCGCCTTGGCCCCCGGGTTCGTCACCTGCTCGGCCAGCCGCGCCAGCAGCGTGGGCAGGTCCTCGCAGCTGCGCGCGGTGCGCCGCACCATCACCGCGGCCACCGGCCCGACGTGGCGGGCCAACGTCGCCTCGACCTGCGCCAGGACCTTGTCGTCCCAGCGCGTCAGCATCGTCTTGTCCATGCTGCCGGCGGCGCTGGCGCTGCCCGCGGTACCCGATGCAGCCGGCGCCAGCGGCCTGCGTGGCGGCACGGCGATGACGGTTTCGTCGGACACCTGCGCGGCCACCGCCTGGCCGGCCGCGGCCAGCAGCGACTGCCGGAACTCCGCCGCGCTGGCATAACGCAGCTTCGGATCCTTGGCCAGCGCGACCGCCAGCACCGCGTCGTAGCGGGCATCACGGGCGTAGCCCGGCACGGCCGACGGCAGCACCGGGGCTTCGTGCACGACGCGGTACATCAGTGACTCGGTGCTGCCGGTGAAGGGCGCGCGGCCGACCAGCAGCTGGTACAGCAGCACGCCGGCGCCGTAGATGTCGACGCGGCGGTCGATGTCCAGGCCGAGGAACTGCTCGGGCGCCATGTAGCTCGGCGTGCCGATCATGCTGCCGACCAGCGTCAGGCCGGCGGCCTCGATGCGCGCGATGCCGAAGTCGGCCACCTTGATGCGGCCGCTGCGCGTCATGATGACGTTGGCCGGCTTGATGTCGCGGTGCCAGACGCCGTGGCTGTGCGCGTGTTCCAGCGCCTCGAGCAGCTGCGCCACCACGCTGGCCACGTCGCTGTCGCTGAAGCGCACGTTGTTGGTCAGGTAGTGCGCCAGCGAGTTGCCGTCGACGTATTCCATCGCGATGTAGGCGACGTCGCCTTCCTCGCCGTAGTCGTAGACGGCGACGATCCCCGGGTGCGACAGCCGCCCGGCGGCCTGCGCCTCGTTGCGGAAACGCGCCGCCATCGAGACGCCGAACTCGGTGCTGTCCAGCAGCTGCCGGCGCACCGTCTTCAGCGCCACCGTGCGCTGGATGCCGGGGTCGAAGCCCTTGTAGACGACGCCCATGGCGCCTTCACCCAGCACCTCGGAGATGCGGTACTTGCCCAGCGATGGCGGCATCGTCACCACGGTGGCCGCGGCTGGTCGTCAGCTGTCCAGCATGCGCATCGCCTGCACGACACTGGTGCGCATGCGCGTGAAGGAGGCGGCGAGGGCGCCGATCTCGTCCTTGCTGCCGGCGTCGAACTCCGGCGCCTCAAGGTCGCCCTGGCTGACGCGGTCGGCCAGCGCCGACAGCCGTGTCACCGGGCGCACGATGAGCAGCCAGACCATCAGGTTCAGCGCCACGCCGACGGCCACGAAGACCGCCACCTGCGAGGCCATGAAGACCTTGAACGACTCGTCGGCACGCTGCAGCGGCAGCGACATCGGCACCGAGATGATCTGCGCGCCGATGACCTCGTTGAGCTGCCAGCCGAAGCCGTTGTTGGGGCCGTAGCGGTCGATCATGGGCTTGGGCGCCGCGTCGACGCTGCTGTGGCATTGCAGGCAGGTCGGGTTGGTGATGCGTAGCGGCCGCGCGATGAACAGCGACGGCCCCATGGCCGAGGCGCGCTGGCCGATGCTCTCGGTCATGGCGGCGTTGCTGCGGAACTGGTTGACGACGTCGACCTCCCAGTCGAGCGCGGCGGGGGGGGGGGGGGGGGGGGGGGGGGGGGGGGGCGGGGGAGGGGGGGAGGGGGGGTT